>NZ_JCAKRV010000010.1:0-181642 GCF_059515165.1 Chryseobacterium sp. CS3K3.1
TATTGTGTTTTCTGATCTATTGAATCAGTTCTTTTATTGTTTTTTCTGTTTTCAGCAGTTCACCATCTGGAATCTGATGATGAAGATAAGTGAAAAGCAGATTGGTTACCCAGCTGTTTTCAACCTGATGAACGTAGTAAGAGCAGATCAAACCAAAATCATCGGAAATATAAGCCGGAAGATCTGAAGAGCCGGTGGTTCTGAAGGTGGAAATAAAAATTTCCTTCCGGATATCACTTATTTTGTCTTCTGTTTCTTCATCCAAAGACTTTTCTTCAATTTCCTGATAGGCCTTCATCCATTCATCAGAAAACTTTGTTGAATCTCTTTTGTCAAGAATTTCATCAATCTTTTCAGGAGTTATACGTTCAAAAACTGTTTTTAAAGATTGATTAAAAACAGCTTCTAACTTGTTGATTTCTTCTGTCATGATTTTTCAAGATATATCCTATCCAAATGCTCTTTTCAACAGGCTTTCCACTTTCGGCTCACTGCCCCTGAAACTTTTGTAAAGCTCCATCGGGTCTTTTGTTCCGCCCGAAGAAAGCAAAACTTTATATTTGGCTGCAATCTCAGGATTGAAAATTCCGTTTTCTTTGAAATACTGGAAAGCATCAGCATCCAGAACTTCCGCCCATTTGTAAGAATAATATCCTGCTGAATATCCTCCCTGGAAAATGTGAGAGAAGCTTGGGCTCATCGCTGTTTCAGAATTCGAAGGATAAAGAGTGGTTGCTTTGGTATATTTATCTTCAAACTCTTTTACACTTTCATGTTCCAGTTCTGCCACTTTAGTATGATAGTTCATGTCCAGAAGTCCGAAACCTAGTTGTCTTAAAGTCTGGTAACCTTCCATGAAATTTTTGGACTGCTCGATTTTTTCAATTTTTTCGTCAGGAAGAACTTCTCCTGTTTTATAGTGTTTTGCAAAAGTTTTCAGGAACTCAGGTTCATAGCAGAAGTTTTCCAGAAACTGTGACGGAAGTTCCACAAAGTCCCATTTCACAGAAGTCCCGGAAAGAGTAGGATATTGAGTATCTGCCATCATCCCGTGAAGAGCATGCCCGAACTCGTGGAATAGAGTCGTCACTTCCTGGAAGGTCAATAAGCTAGGCGTATCTTTTGTCGGTTTGCTGAAGTTGCAGACAATTGAAATATGCGGACGGGAATTTTCGCCGTTTCGCTTATACTGGTTTTTGTAGCTGGTCATCCATGCACCGGCCCTTTTTCCTTTTCTCGGAAAATAATCAACATATAGTAATGATTTGTAATTTCCGTTCTCTTTTACTTCATATACCTTTACATCTTCATGATATTTCGGAATATCGTTTCTTTCCTCAAAAGTCAGTCCGAAAAGTTCTCCAGCCAGCCCGAATACAGCATCCTGCACCTGGTGTAATGGAAAATAAGGTTTTAATTCTTCATCATTAAGGTCGAATTTCGCCTTACGAAGTTTTTCAGCATAGAATGCATGGTCGTAACCTTGCATTTCCTCAATTCCGTCAGCTTTTGCTAAAGATTTTAATTCTTCAATTTCTTTATCGGCATAAGGTTTTGCCTTGGTAAGAAGTTCATTTAAAAAATCGAAAACTTTCACCGGAGACTTGGCCATTCTTTCTTCAAGAACGAAATCAGCGTAGTTTTTATACCCTAAAAGTTCAGCTTTCTGTTGTTTTAAATTCAGAAGTTCTTTAATCAAATTCTGATTGTCAAATTCACCACCGTCGAAAGATTTTTTACCATTGGCCAAGGCCAGTTCTTTTCTCAGTTCACGGTTTTCAGCATAGGTCATGAACGGGATATAACTTGGATACTGTAAGGTGACCCCCCAGCCGTCAAGGTTTCTTTCTTTAGCTTCTTCGGCATATTGATCCATGATGGCTTCAGGAATTCCTGCAAGATCTTCCTTATTGGTGATATGCTTAAAATAAGCATTGGTGGATGCCAGAACATTTTGTCCGAACTGTAAAGATTTTACAGAAAGATCCATGCTGATTTTCTTTAGTTTGTCTTTGTCTTCCTCATTCAGTAAAGCTCCGCTTCTTACAAAACCTTTGTAGGTCTCATTCAAAAGCATTTCCTGTTCCTCGTTGAGATTATATTTTTCCTTTTCATCATATACTTTCTTGATTTTGTTGAAAAGGGCTTCGTTTTGAGAAATTTTTGAAGAATATTCCGTTAAGATCGGAGAAACCTCCTGGGCAATCTGCTGGATCTCATCGCTGGTTTCTGCAGAATTTAAGTTGAAAAAAATATTAGAAACCACATCCAGCTGTTCTCCCGAATAGGCCAAAGCTTCAATAACATTTTCGAATGTGGGAGCATCAGGATTGTTGACAATAGCATCAATTTCCGCTTCAGATTTTTGAATTAAATCTTTAAATGCAGGCAGATAATCTTCATTTTTAATACTGTTGAACGGAGCCGAATGATATGGAGTGTTAAATTTTTCTGTTAAAATATTCATTTTTTTGATCTTTTTAGATAGGTAAATTTAATGATTCATCGGGAATCACAGCTGAAACGCTCAAAAATAATGCCTTACTGGTGTGGTATGACAAAAATACCTTATCTTTAATTAATCTTGTCATATGGAAAGAAGGAGTGATGTGGGAATATTTAATTTTGAGAACAGATTAAAAAGTCATTATTAAATAAATAACCTTAAATATAAAGACTATGAAAACACTCTTAAAAATTATCGGTATTATCATCGTACTGATTCTTATCTATGCTGTCATTGCCATGCTGGCTTTCAGTAAAGATTATCACTATGAAAAATCAATTGTCATTAATGCACCAAAGGAAAAAGTATGGCAGCATACCAGCTCTTTACAAGCATACAATACCTGGGATCCTTTTTCTAAAGAAATCAAAAACTTTTCTGTAACTTATTCAGGTGCGGGTAACCAGCCTGGCAACTCTTATCACTGGAAGGGTGACGGCAGTGAAGGAGAACAGTCTATCACAGAAATTATCCCGAATGAAAAACTGGGAACCCAGCTTCATTTCATACAACCTTTTGAAGGAACTGCTAAAAGTAACATCATACTGACTCCTGAGGGCAGCGGTACAAAAGTGACCTGGATGATCGATAATGAGCTGAATACCATGATGAAAATCATGAAGCCTATGATGGACAGTAATATGGGCAAAATGTTTAGCCAGGGACTGGGAGATCTGAAGAAACTTGCTGAAAAATAATAGGAAAGCCTTGTACAATGTACAGGGCTTTTTTATTACAGCGATTTTTATCAATACTGTTGGTTGAGGAAGCGTTATTTTATGTTAAGTCATTGAAATATTATTCTAAAAATATTATCTTTATATAAAGAATAGATTGTATGGAGAAGATTGTATTTGAAAAAAGTGATATCAGAGACTTTGTGAAGACCACCATCGCAGAGAAAATTGAAAAATTGAAAAACTTTATAGAATTTACCCTGGAAGCGAGCCGCGATATTAAAAAGACACCAAAATATGACAGCATGAGAGAAGAGATGCAGGAGGAAATTTATCAGATGCAGCGGCAGCTCGGAGCATTGAATGATCTTAGGAGAAATATGGCAAAAGTTCTCAATACAGCTACTGCAAGAGTGCAGCTCGGCTCACTGGTCATTACCAACAAGGCCAGGTTTTATATTTCAGTGTCATTAGGAGAGTTCTTTTTTGAAGGAGACCGGTTTTATGCCATTTCTCCTGAAAGTCCAATGGCCAAAAAAATGATGGGAATGAAACCCGGAGACGAGTTTACCCTAAATAAAATCCATCAGAAGATTGTAGAGGTACTGTAAATAAGATTCAGCGTTATCTCTTTTCAAGCATACAGTTATTCATCAGGATAAGGATTAACTTCAGATTTATATTTGAAGTTTTATTTTTATTTAGTACCTTGCTATGCAAAATACTATACTATGAAATTTGAACAATTAAGAAAAGGCAGAATTAATCAGTGGATCATTATTCACCTTCGTTATCTCGTAGGCTCTGCTTTTTTTCCATCAGGTCTAATAAAGCTTATGGGAGAGAGGTTTACCAGAATTTCAACTGATAACCCGATCGGGTACTTTTTTGAAGCTTTATATCAATCCGGATTTTATTGGAATTTTTTAGGACTGGCACAGGTGGCAGCCGGAATTTTACTGATGACACAGCGCTTTGCAACATTGGGAGCATTGATGTTTCTGGCTATATTAAGTAATATCTGGGTTATTACCCTCAGCCTTTCCTTTTCGGGGACCTGGATAATCACCTCCTTAATGATGGTTGCCGTACTGATATTGGTGATTTGGGATCAACATAAACTGCGTCCTGTTTTTAATTACAATAAAGCAAGTACGGTGAAGGAATATCCTGATCCCGATAACAGATGGATCATTGCCGGGGTAGTATATTCCATAAGTTTTATTGTGTTATTTATGCTGAATCCGGCAAAAGGCGAGGTCTATGAAAAATGGCTGAGTATCCTGATTAGTGTAATCATTGCCGCAACATTTATCATAAGCAATTATCAGGCGTATAAAAATCGTAAACTGGCTGTACATCCTTAACATTTTAAAATGAAGATTGAATTTCATGTTGTAAATTTGCAGGTATGAGTAAAGCAACCATTTTAAAAGAAATTATAGAGGAGAGAAGAAGTATTTTCCCGAAAGATTATACAGACACAGAAATATCTCAGGAAGTTTTGGAAGAGATTGTAAATTCTGCCACGTTTGCTCCCAATCATAAACGTACCAAGCCTTGGCGTTTCAAAATATTCAAAGGAGAAGAAAAAGCACAGCTGGCATCAGAAATGCAGGCTATCTATAAGACCGTTACTCCAGAACAACTTTTTTTAGAAAAAAAATACAACGATATCGGTTTCAAAATCAATAAAGCTGATGTAGTGGTTTCCATTGTTGTCAACTTCAGCGGTATGGTTCCTGAATGGGAAGAAATAGCAGCTACTTCAATGGCAGTTCAGAATATGTACCTTACCTGTACAGTAAATAATATCGGGTGTTACTGGAGTTCTCCCAAGATTGTAGACGAACTGAAAGAATCTCTTACTATTGAAGAAAACCAGAAATGTCTGGGATTATTTTATATGGGAAATCTGGAATAAATAGCCCTGATGGAGCGGTTTGTTTAAGCTCTTTTTCTTTGCAGAAGAAAAAAGCGAGTAGCGAGAGCAGGTTCCTGGCTTCTGAAAAAAAATGAATTTTATAAAACTTTTTACTTGGAGCTTTTTACTTCAAACTTTTTTACTATCTTTGCACTCTTAAATATTTAACTGGGACGAGTTCCCGTAAAATTCAAACATTATGTCAGTAAAAATCAGATTACAAAGACACGGTAAAAAAGGAAAACCTTTTTTCCACATCGTGGTTGCAGATTCTAGAGCTAGAAGAGATGGTAGATTCATCGAAAAACTAGGTACTTACAACCCAATTACTAACCCGGCAACTATCGAATTGAACGTTGATTCTGCTGTAAAGTGGTTAAACAACGGTGCTCAGCCTACTGATACTGCTAGAGCTATTTTATCTTACAAAGGTGCTCTTTACAAAAAACACTTACAAGGTGGTGTAGCTAAAGGTGCTTTTGACGAAGCTGAAGCTGAAAAAAGATTCAATGCTTGGGTAGAAGCTAAAGATGCTAAAGTACAAGGTAAAGTAGAAGGTTTAGCTACTGCTAAAGCTGATGCTAAGAAAGCTGCTTTAGAAGCTGAAGTAAAAGTAAACGAAGCTAGAGTTGCTGCTGCACAAGCTGAAGCTGATGCTAAAGCTGCTGAAGAAGCTGCTAACGCACCTGCTGAAGAAGTTGTTGCTGAAGCTGCAGAAGGAGAAGCTCCTGCTGCTGAAACTGAAGAAAACACTGAAGCTTAAGAACAAACCCTGTTATGCGTAAAGAAGATTGCTATTTTTTAGGAAAAATCACACGCAGACACGGACTTGCGGGTAACGTTATCCTTAAATTGGATACCGACCAGCCCGAGCTTTACAATAAATTGGAATCAATATTCGTTGAAATCAACGGATTATTGGTTCCATTTTTTATTGAAAAATCATCATGGAGCAAACTTGATGCTCTGAATCTTGCATTCAAAAACTCTTCTGAAGCTATGGTAGATCAGGTGCTGGGTAAAAGTGTTTACCTTCCGCTTGCTTCACTGCCAAAACTTTCAGGAAAACAATTCTATTACCACGAAATCATCGGATTTGAAATTCTTGATCAGAATGATAATAACTGTGGCGTAATCAGATCTGTAAACGATCAGACAGCGCAGGTATATTTCATTACCAATCTGGATGGAAAAGAAGTGGTAATTCCTATGATCAAAGACTGGATTCTTGCAGTTGACAGGGAAGAAAGAACCATCAAAATGGAACTTCCTGAAGGTCTTATTGATGTATTTCTGGTTCCTTCAAAAAAAGACGAATAGTTTTGCAATAAGCAATAAGCAATAAGCAATAAGCAATAAGCTATTCTTTCTCACTTTTCTACATTACTCATTACTGATTATTCATTACTCATTTTTAAGGCGGGTAAAAGATAATCCTGTACTATTTTTTCAGATTGCCGGTGCGCGTAGGGCTTGTTGTAGGCTTGCGCTGTAATTACTATGACAACTGGTATCTGAGTGAAAATAATAATCTTATTTCCTCCATTTCCACTGGATTGGAAAGCTTCATAACTTTTGTTTCCCACCTTGTAAATCTTTCGCCAGAACAGATAGCCATATCCTTCGAAATCAGGATGATCAGGAAAATAGTTGGTGAAGGATTTTTTAATCCACTCCTTACTCAATATCGTTTTTCCATTCCAGTCGCCATTATTTTGATACAACTGCCCGAATTTTGCAAGGTCCAGTAGTCTCATACGGAGTCCTCCCGCCAAAGAAGGCTTTTGCTGTGGTGTAAACTGCCATTTATAGCTGGTGATTCCGAGTGGCTGGAATAATGTTCTATCTGCATAATTTTTTAAACCTTCTGGAACTATTTTATCCAAAACATCTCCGGATAATACAACACCTGCCGTAAAATAACTCCAGTCTTTACCGATTTTATTCCCTGTCACAGGCAGATCCAGCGTAAACTTTACCCAGTTTTCTGTCGGGTACATATTTTCTTCATTTCCCGGAGATTCAGAATCTTCATCGTTTCCGTCAAATCCTGAACTCATTGTCAGTAAGCTTTTTATAGTAACATTTTCTTTTTGAGAAGAATAATTTTTAAAAAGTTTCAGATCATAAAATTCTTTCAGAGTCTGATTTTCACTTTTTAAATATCCATCCTGGATTGCAATTCCCGTTAAAGCAGAAGAAAATGATTTTCCCACAGAGCGCGTATCCTGTAATGAATCTCTTCCGGATCCGTTAAAATATTCTTCAAGAAGTAATTTTCCTTCCTTTATAACAGCTATTCCGGTGATATTTTTGAACCTGTTTTCTGCAATTTTCTTATTGAGGTTTCTGATGATTTCTGTATTGATGTTTTCCCTGGAAACCTTCCATCCGCTATCAGCCCGTACAGGCTGAACAGCGATTTGCTGCTCGGGAATATTTTGAGCAGGAACAGTGAGATTGATTTGTCCTTCTGCAATGACTGATCCCGTTATGATCGTGGAAGTGGTAAGGTAAGGGCGGATTTCAATTTTTAGAACATGATTTCCTGCTGACAGTGTATCAATTCCGTCGTGAGCCATATAAAAACGCATCCATAAATACCTTCCCCATGAATCTTCATTTTTACTGCTGAGAAGAGGAATTCGTAAGCTGGTTTTGAATTTTTTATGGTCGGCAGTTCCTGCGCCTGTATTGAGATTTTCCTGATAAATAAGTTTTCCGTCTACATAAAATGAGAACTGATAATTACCTTTTTTCAACAACTCATCCACAGTCCAGCCAGGTTCAAGCTGATGAAGATAATTGATCAGCGAGTTATCAAAAAAAGCATGAATACCAAGATCTCCGTTTTCCTGAAATACCGTAGAAGTGAGAATATCAGAATCTTTCAGGTTTTCCAGCGGTGTATTTTGTGAAAGGAAAACAATCTTTCCACTATTTTTTTTCTGAACCGGATTCTCAATTTTTTCAGGACTGACAATATTGTTGTTTTGTCCGTAATGAAGACAAAATATAAAAATAAAGATCAATAGTAGAAATGATTTCATCTCAAGGAAGTATTTAAACAAAAATAATAAACTTCTTTACAGTGAAATAGAATGAAATTAACATTGCTATTTTATATGATCATTTCAAAGCGGTGCTAATTGAAAAGCTTTCTGAATTCTCCTGGTGACTGATTTGTTTTTTGTTTAAAAAGTTTGCTGAAAGACTGTGGATGCTCAAATCCCAGCTCATAAGCAATTTCACTGACAGACAAACTGGTGGTGCTTAAACGTTCTTTTGCTGCATCAATTAATTTATTCTGAATATGCTGCTGTGTATTTTGCCGGGTGTGAAGACGTAAAAGCGTTCCAAGATAATTAGGTGAAATATTCATCTGCTCGGCAATACATTTCACTGTGGGAATTCCGTTTTCAAGGAGGTTTCCGTTTTCAAAATATTGAGAAAGAATGTCTTCAAATTTATATAACAATTCGTGGCTTGATTTTTTTCTGGTGAAAAACTGCCTTTCATAAAAGCGGTCTGAATAAATCAGTAACAATTCAATCTGGGCAATAATCAGATCCTGTGTGAATTTATCAATATTGGCCATATATTCCCGTTCGATATTTTTAAATAGATCAACAAGGATTTTCTCTTCCTTATCAGAAAGGAAAAGTGCTTCTTTCACCTTATAACTAAAGAAATCGTAAGACTTTATTTTCCGGGTTAATGAAGTATTCCACAGAAAATCAGGATGAATAAGCAATAAATATCCTGTAGGTTCTGCTTCTACATCGGGATTGATTTCCAGGCTTAAATACTGCTGCGGGGAAACGAAACATAGCACTCCGGAGTTAAAGTCGTATTGCTGCTGCCCGTAATTGAACTTTGGAGTAACATTTTTTTTCAAACCAATGGAATAAAAATTCTGGATCCATCTCAATTCTTCATTTTCCACAACATAGCGGACCTTGCTGTAATCGATCAGGCTGATCAGCGGATGCTCAGGATTAGGAAGACTGCAGAAAGCATGAAAATCGGATATAGAATTAAAACGAACAGGTTGTTTCATATAACGAAGTTAGTTGTTTTTTCAAAATGATAACACATTGATCCAAAAAGTCTTCGGCTCCGCTAAGACTGATCTCTCTAAAATTTTATATCGAATTCAGGAATATAAATTAAAACATTCAGTATTAGAAATGTCATCCTGAGCGGAGTCGAAAGACATGATTATCTTATTAAATTGCAGTAGAAACAGTCAGGCTTTCCCATTTCTCAGCATCTTTCTTTAAAATATCAATTTTGTTATTCAGAAATTCCATCGTTCCTACACCCAATAATAAATGTACCGGAGGATTTTTCTCTTTACTGATCTGAATCAGGACATCGGCTGCTTTTTCAGGATCGTTAGGCTGATTTCCATTGATTTCATTGAGGTGAGCCTGTTCCGAATTTCTCGCTGCTTCATAAGCCTGGATAGGATTGGCAGGCGTTTTCACAGAATCCTTAGTTAGAAAATCGGTACGGAAATATCCCGGGTAAACCACGGTAGCATGAACTCCGAAATCTTTTACCTCTTCAGCCAAAGCTTCCGTAAATCCGGCAACCGCAAATTTTGTAGAACAGTAGATTCCCCAGCCTGGAAAATTAGCAGAATATCCTCCGACAGAAGAAATATTGAAAATGTTTCCTGACCTTTGTTCACGCAGATAAGGCATAGCATTTCTGATCACATTTAAAGTTCCGAAAACATTTACAGCATAATTTTCTCTTGCTTCCTCATCAGTAAGTTCTTCAAGCGTTCCGATCTGGCCGTAACCTGCATTGTTGACCACTACATCAATTTGTCCGAAATGGTTTACTGTTTTTTCAATCGCAGATTTGATATCATTATTGTCTGTGATGTTTACGCTGAGCGGAAGGAAGTTTGGTGAAGTTTCTCCAATGGTGGAGATCAGGGATTCAACGGTACGGCTTGTTGCAGCAACCTGAAATCCTTCTGAGAGTAATTTTTTTACCAGCTCGAATCCTAAGCCTTTTGAAGCTCCTGTCACGAACCATACTTTTTTTGTTTCCATTTTTAAATATTTTTTTGTTTAAATGATGGTACAAAGATCAAAACTTACGAAAAGAGAAATGTATCCAAATCGGGGAATGATGTATCCAAATCGTGAATGGTGTTATTTAACGCGTGTCAGTCTGAATGAAATGAAGAATCTCAAACAATCAATGGCTAATAAGATTCTTACCTCTTCAGAAACCGCAGATTGGGCGTAGTCTATGGCAAAAGCCAAATCCCTCTTTAATTTCAAACAAGTTTCAATGATTTTTCAACAGATTTCTGTATTTCAAAGGGGTAATTCCGATATTTTCTTTAAAACACCGGATAAAATGACTCTGATCTGAAAAACCGCATTCCAGAGCAATATCGGTTAAAGAAGAAGGTGAATTGAGAAGTTCCATTGATTTATTAATCTTTAATTTTCTGAGATACTCCCCCAGATTGCAATGGAAATGTTTATGAAATTCCCTGCTGAGATGAACAGGATGGATGTTCAGTGTTTTGGAAAGTTCTGTAAGACTGAGATTTTCTGTAAAGCTTTCATGAAGAATTTCATTGATCCGGCCTACCCACAAAGGCTTTCTTTCTGTATCTCCCTTCTGATGAGTTAATTGGCTGAAAAGATGCAGTAATAACTGATTAATATTTAGATCAAAAGAAATATCATTAGTTTTGGTTTCCCTGAACATCTGACAGACCAATAATTTTAAAGCAGGGTTTTTGATATTAAAACTGCCTTCCACTTTATTTTTCTGAATATCAAACCGATCAAACCAGCTTTGCGAAAGCTCAATATGAAAGCCTCTTGTGAAAATATCAGGTTTACTATTATAGTGTGGATCTTCCCAATGATGATACAATAATGTTCCTGCAGAACAGCCGTAGGTTTCTTTTCTGTTTCCTTCTGTCATGTTGCCCTGTAGAAGAAAAGTGAAATAAGCATTTTCATGATAATGCCAGTCTACGTAAGGATGAGTATACTCCGTATCGGTGATGGTCAATCCTTCCAAATTGACCATTTGATTGGTTTCCCCAAAATATTCGCCGCTACGAAGACTGTTCATGATAAATTTTGTTTTAATCTGTCGATCTGCTCATACATCTTATTAAAAAATATTTTCCTCTCTCTGTTTCCGGATTCGTTCAGTGATCTTGAGTTTTTGATCTGATGGTCAAAATAGCTCAGAGAATCTTCGCACGTCATTTTATCATTGGTCATTATATATCCAAACATGCTGAAAGGCACAAAAAAGGAACACTGTTCTTCATTTTTGAATAAAATACTGTTGTTTAAAATTACTAAATCATTGACATAGATCTGAAAATTATTTTTTTCCAGTGTTTTAGTCTCCAGTTCTTCCAGTAATGTTCTTAGGTCTGCCAAGGTATATTATATGGAAGGTAAAATAGAATGGAAATAATTTTGAGAGAGTACAGTTTTTTTAAGCTGTCTCTCTTTTGTTGATTAAATTACCATTGTTTTTAATGAAAATATGGATAAATACACGAAAAAAGCAAAAGCTGTGGTGTATCTACTGAAGAAAAATAATATTTTTGTAATATAGCCAGGATGAGTGATGAAATTAAAATATTTACTAATGTTATTGGTTATTGGGAATGTGTTTTTTCATGCACAAACCAATAATGCTGAAAAAAATATTCCCGAAAAACGGTCTTATGACAAATTGGAAAAAGAATTCTACAGCCATGTCGGGGATGTGAACAGTAAAAGCATTGCAGAAAGCTATCTTAAAAAAGCAAAATCTGAAAAAAATACAATTCAGATTGCTGAAGGATATGTTATGCTCCATTTTGGTGAGACTCTGCCCATTGCATTAAAATATCTTGACAGCTTACAACAGATCACCAGGAATTCCAAAGAAAATATATATCCGGCCAGAATTTATCTTTTAAAAGGCAATCTGTATTTCAGAAATGATAATCTTCAGGCTGCATTGAATAATTATATTTTAGGTCTGAAATATGCAAAAGAAAAAGGAAATAAAAGGCAGATTGCCATGGCGCATATCAGTATTGCCTCCCTTAATAATTATATAGGTAAACACGCTGAGACAGCTAAAGTTTTAAGACATTATGCGTATGATACCGATTATATGAATGAAGATGAGCAGAAATCTCTTAAGTTGAATCTGGCAGATGCCTATATAGAGATCAATAAAATGGATTCTGCTTATGCATTGATACAGGAAGGTTTACTGGATTCCAGAAAAAATAAAAATCTTTACCGATATTACCAGAATCTTGGGCTGCTGGGATCTTATCATCTGCATTTGAAAAATTATCAGAAAGCAATTAATGCCTTATTGGAGTGCGAAAAATATTTCTTTACAAATACTAATGATAAAAGAGACCAGAATTACACTCTTTTATACCTCGGAAAATCCTATGCCGGACTTCAGGAAAAAGAAAAAGCAGCAGGCTTTTTCCACAGGATCGATTCTTTGGTTCTTAAAACGAATTATATTTATCCAGAGCTGAGAGATGTATATACTTACCTTATTGATCATTATAAAGAAAATAATGATATAGAAAAGCAGCTGTATTATGTGGACCGGTTTTTAAAGGTGGATCAGGTGCTGTATACACAGTTCAGGTATATTTCCAGAGAGCTTCCCAGAAGATATGATACTCCGGAGCTGCAGCAGGAGAAAGAGGATATTACCAATGAACTTACAAAAAGAAAAAGCCTCTTTTATATTGTGCTGAGCCTTTTGTTGATTTCCCATTTGCTGTTTATCAACGTTTATTTTAAATATAAAAAATCTGAAAAGAACTATAAAAAGATCGCTCAGGATCTTATTCAATCCGTTAATGAAAACAGGGTAGGGAAAAAAAGTGACGGGGAAATTAAAAAGGAAATTTCATCAGAACCTCTTCTCACAGAAAATACAGAAGATAAAGCATCAAGAACTATTTCTGAAGATATTGCCAGGAATATTTTACATGAACTTGAGATATTTGAAAGCAAAGATCAGTTTTTGAATAAAGGAATCACCTTGGGAAGTCTGGCCAAAAAAATAAAAACAAACTCAAAATATCTGTCAGAAATTATCAATACCTACAAAGGGAAAAACTTTGCAACCTATCTCAATGATCTTCGTATTGATTATGCCATCAGCAGACTGGCCAATGACAAAAAATTCAGGTCTTATAAAATTCCTTTTATCGCCGAAGAATTAGGATATAATAATGAACAGGCTTTCACTTTAGCCTTTAAAAAAAGAACCGGAACACCACTTTCTATCTATCTGAAAGAAATTGAAAATATGTCGTCAGATTAATTTAATCAACTGATTTTTAATTCTTTATTGTTTATAGATTCATGATTTTAGGTATATAAATTTATGAATCTATAAACCATTCCCTTGTATCATTATTTCACTTCCTGCATCTTTGCTTCAGGTAAAAACACAACCATTTATTTTGTATGTGCACAATACAAGATATCAGTTTCAAACTCCTGATTATTTAAAATCCAGGTCTGGAATTGTATCAGAAAAAGAATAACAAATGAGGGTAAAAACAGGAATAATAACCAGAAAATTAAATGTAAATAATGAAGTACTTGTTTAGAAATTTAGAATATAAAGTGTAGTGATTATTTAAAAATCATTAAACAGTATAAATCCGGTGAATCCGCCACAGTTTAAAAGTATAGTATAGTCTAAAAATGGATGTAAGCCCCGGTAATGACCACAAACGTATCACTTAAAAACTAATAACCATTTCAATAACTAATTCCATGAAAACTCAGAATAAAATCATATTTTATTCTTTTTAAAAGTGATCGTGTAAGTGTTCATTCCGGGTATTCCGGATTTTATTGAAGTTCAGGATAATATTGAGTGGAAATGTACCTGAAAATGCAGAAGAGTCCGAAGAAGAAAAGGTGAATTTCCTGAACTGAGAGTTTAAATACCAGTTAAATGATTTTTAAAGACAGCGCAATCATCAAGTTGCGCTGTTTTTTTGTAACTTTGCAGACATTAATTTTTATATAAAAAATTTATCATCAACAAATGAAAAAGCAAACGATCAAAGAAATCCTAAAGGATTACAAGAAAGTATTACATCATGACATTACTGTTTACGGATGGGTAAGATCCTTCCGTGCTAATCGCTTTATTGCGCTTAATGATGGTTCTACGATTAATAATTTGCAGATAGTTGTTGATTTCGAAAATTTTGATGAAGCAATCATCAAGAATATCAGTACGGCTTCTTCCCTGAAAGTGGTAGGAGAAGTGGTGGAAAGCCAGGGAGCAGGACAATCTGTGGAAATTATTGCTAAAAAGATCATTATTTTAGGAGATAACTTTACAGAAGAACTTCAGAGTACAATTCTTCAGCCTAAGAAACACAGTCTTGAGAAACTTCGTGAGCAGGCTCACTTAAGATTCAGAACAAACCTTTTCGGAGCGGTGTTCAGAGTGCGTCATGCAGTAAGTTTTGCTGTTCACTCATTCTTCAACCAGAATCAGTTTTTCTATATCAACACACCAGTCATTACAGGAGCAGATGCAGAAGGTGCAGGTGAAATGTTTGGGGTCACCAACTTTGATCTGAACAACATGCCGAAAACTGAAGAAGGTGAAATTGATTTTGCACAGGATTTCTTCGGTAAAAAAACAAACCTTACCGTTTCAGGACAGCTTGAAGGAGAAACTGCAGCTATGGGATTGGGAAGAATTTATACATTCGGACCTACTTTCCGTGCTGAAAATTCCAACACGACAAGACACCTTGCCGAGTTCTGGATGATTGAGCCGGAAGTAGCATTCAACAACCTTGAAGATAACATCGACCTTGCGGAAGATTTCTTAAAATATGTGATCCAGTATGTATTGGATAACTGCAAAGATGATCTTGAGTTCCTGGATAACCGTTTTGCGGAAGAACAAAAAACAAAACCGGAAAAAGAAAGAGCAAAAGAAGGTCTTATCGAAAAACTTCAGAATGTGGTAGCGAAGCGTTTCAAGCGTGTAAGCTATACAGAAGCGATCGAAATTTTACTGAACTCTAAAGAAAATAAAAAAGGAAAATTTGCTTACCCTGTTGAAAAATGGGGAACAGACCTTCAGTCTGAGCATGAAAGATATCTTGTTGAAAAACACTTTGAAAGCCCGGTAGTATTATTTGACTATCCGAAAGAAATCAAAGCTTTCTATATGAAACTGAACGATGACAACAAAACTGTTGCTGCTATGGATGTTCTTTTCCCTGGTATCGGTGAAATCATCGGAGGATCAGAGAGAGAGGCAAGATTAGATGTCTTAAAACAGAAAATGGCAGATATGCACGTAGATGAGCATGAACTTTGGTGGTATCTTGATACCAGAAAATTCGGTTCTGTGCCGCATGCAGGCTTCGGTTTAGGATTGGAAAGACTGGTCCTTTTCGTAACAGGAATGACGAATATCAGAGACGTAATTCCTTTCCCTAGAACACCGAAAAGTGCTGAATTCTAGAACAATAAAAAAAGCCTTAATCACAAGTTAAGGCTTTTTTTATTCTTTAATAGTTTATTATATTAGGACAAGTAATGCAAAAATCATGCTAAATGTGTTTTTTGTCAAATAAATTTATTAAATTCGTAGAATATGTTATGTTAAAACGCCAAATAAGAATATGCTTAAACAACACTTACAACTCAAATTAGGACAGAAGCTGGCCCCTCAGCAGATTCAGTTGATGAAGCTTATTCAGCTTCATACTCTTGAATTTGAAGAGGAGTTGGAGAGGGAGTTGGAAGAAAACCCAGCTTTGGAAATTGCAAAAGAAGATTCTAAGGAAGATGACTATTCTTCCCTTGAAGATGCTTATCAGGATGAGGGTACAGACAGCATTGAAACAGATTTCGACGTCAACGAATATATCTATGACGATGAACCCAGCTATAAAACCGCATCCAGCAACTATTCTCCGGATGATGAAGAATTTGATAACGAGAGTCTTTTAACGGAAGGACAGTCATTATATGATTATCTTACAGAACAGATTCACCTGGTGAATATCGGTGAGGAAGATCTTAAGATTGCAGAATACCTTATCGGAAATTTAGATACAGACGGATACCTGAGAAGAGAGATCAAATCAATTGTTGATGATCTTGCCTTCTCACAGGGAATCTATACCACTAAAGAAAGAGTGGAGGATATCCTTGAAAACTATGTGCAGAAGCTTGATCCGCCGGGAGTGGGAGCAAGAGGTCTTCAGGAGTGTCTGTTACTGCAGATCGAAAAGAAAGTAAGCTCTGATAAAGCCGTTTCTTTGGCTGCCAATATCTTAAGACATCAGTTTGAAGCCTTAACCAATAAGCACTATAACAAGATCATTCAGAAATATGATATTGAAGAAGATGATCTGAAAGATGCGCTGGATGAAATCTCAAAATTATCTCCGAAAGTTGGAGGGAACTTTGATACCCAGACAATTACGATCAATCAGGAAATTATTCCGGACTTTGTAATTCAGGTGAAAGACGGGCAGGTAATTCCTATGCTGAATAGCAAAAATGCCCCTACTTTAAGAGTGTCTGAAGAATATAAAGATATCCTGACAACCTATTCCCATGATAAAAACTCATCGGAACACAAGCAGGCTGCTTTATTTATCAAGCAAAAACTGGATGCTGCAAAATGGTATATTGATGCGATTAATCAACGTCAGAATACCTTATTACAGACGATTACAGCGATTGTAAAGTTCCAGAAAGATTATTTTATTACAGGTGACGAAAAGTCCCTGAAACCAATGATCTTAAAAGATGTTGCTGATATTACAGGTTTTGATATCTCTACGATTTCAAGGGTGGTAAAAAGCAAATATGCAGATACACCGAACGGGATTGTATACCTTAAAGATCTGTTCTCAGACAGTTTAACCAATGACGATGGAGAAGAAGTTTCTACCAAAGAGATCAAAACCCATCTTCAGGAAGTAATCAGTAAAGAAAATAAAAGAAAGCCGCTTACAGATGATGCGTTGGTGGTGATCCTGAAAGAGCAGGGCTATAATATTGCCAGAAGAACGATTGCAAAATATCGTGAACAGCTCAATATTCCTGTCGCAAGATTAAGAAAAGAACTTTAAAATATAAAAAAGCATTTCAGTCTGAAATGCTTTTTGTTTTTTAATTTAGCCCTGCTTTACATGTTCCAGCCCCAGCTCCCTCATTGAAATTTCCCTCATTTCCACCTTTCTTATTTTTCCGGAAATGGTCATTGGGAATTCATCTACAAATTTCCAGTATTTCGGAACTTTATAATGGGCTATCCTTCCTTTGCAGTATTCCTGAAGTTCTTCTGCCGTGATGGTAAATCCTTTTCTCACCTTTATCCAGGCCATTACTTCTTCCCCGAATTTCTCACTCGGAACACCAATGATCTGAACATCCAGAATGTTGGTATACGTATATAAAAAGTCTTCAATTTCTTTAGGCGAAATATTTTCTCCGCCACGGATGATGAGGTCTTTTATTCTTCCTGAAATGGTAATATAACCGTCTTGGTCCATTACAGCCATATCTCCGGTATGCATCCAGCGGGCATCATCCAGTACTTTCTTTGTATTTTCAGGATCATTCCAGTATTTCAGCATGACAGAATATCCTCTGGTGCAAAGTTCACCATGCTCTCCACGTTTTAAAGTCCTTCCGTTTTCATCAATGATTTTGATCTCAAGGTGATCCTGAACAGTTCCTACAGTGCTGACCTGTTTTTCCAGCGGTGTTCCTATTAAAGTCTGAGTAGATACTGGTGAAGTTTCCGTCATCCCATAGCAGATGCTCATTTCTTTAATATTCATCAGGCTTTCCACTTTTTTCATAATCTCCGGAGGGCATACGGAACCAGCCATAACACCGGTCCTTAAACTTGAAAAATCATAGCTGTCAAAATCTTTTACTGCCAGTTCAGCAATAAACATGGTGGGCACACCATACAAGGAAGTACATTTTTCGTCCGAAACAGCTTTTAAAGTAATCTCCGGATCAAAGCTGTCATTCGGAATTACCATACAGGCTCCGTGAGCTGTGCAGCACATATTTCCGATAACCATCCCAAAACAGTGGTAAAAGGGTACCGGAATGCAGACGCGGTCTTTCTCAGTATATTTTAATCGGATCCCAATAAAATAACCGTTATTGAGAATATTATGATGAGAAAGTGTGACCCCTTTCGGGAAACCGGTTGTTCCGGAAGTATATTGGATATTAACAGGATCGTCAAACTGTACATGTTCTTCAAAACTGTGAAGTACTTCGTCTGAAATCTCCTGGCCGTTATTCACAAAATATTCCCAGTTTTCATCAAAGAATATTTCATGTTCCAGGGTTGGACAAACTTCTTTTGCATATTCAACCATTTCTTTATAATTGCTGGTTTTAAAGCTTAAAGAAGAAAAAATAAAACGAACTTCGGACTGATTGAGTACATAGGTCAGTTCATGAGTCCTGTAAGCCGGATTGATATTCACTAAAATAGTGCCTATCCTGGCAGTGGCATACTGTAAAAGTACCCACTCATAACGGTTGGAAGACCAGATCCCGATTCTGTCACCTGCTTTTGCTCCTAAAAACAATAAGGCTTTTGCAACAGCTGTGGTCTGATTGTAAAATTCCTGATAAGTCGCTCTGTAATTCTGATGAACGCAGACAAGTGCTTCCTGATGAGGGTATTTTTCGACAGTACTTTTAAGATTGGCTCCGATGGTCTGTCCTAATAATGAAACGTCAGAAGTTCCATACACATAAGATAAGGGCATAGTTTAAGATTTGGTGGAATAAAATTACTGATTATATCCCGAACTATGCCTATGTATATTAATTTTCCTGAGAATCTATCTCTTTAAGCTGCTTCAGATTTTTATCAAGCTTTTTAATAATAGTGCCATATACCAGTCTGTAATAAACCCAGATCATAGAGATCGCCAGTAATGTGCTGACGGTAATTCCAACAATAATGATGGTGAGACTGGAGTTGGTAGGCTGTATATTCTGGGAATCTAATATATACAATATAAAAGCAATCAGCACAAAAGTGAATAGCAGCAGCAGTACAATACTGATCAGAATAAAGGCATTCACCGTTCTTTTGAACTTGATGATTCGTGTGATAAGCCCTTTCAGATTTTCCTCGATCTTTATTTTCCGGTAATTCTGATAGAATTTCAGGACGAAATAAGCTGTAATCAACAAGCTTAAGATTTTTATAGCCAGATAGACATGGCCGAAGTTGCTTTCTACTTCAGGAGCTTCCTGCGCACCCAATCTTGTCAGCATTTTACGAAAACTTTCCGACTCTTCTTCCTGAAAAAAGTAGAACAACCCAAATACAGAAAAGAACAGGAATTCAATAACGCTGATCCAGAAAATATACTTCACATAATTACGTGATTTTCTATTCAACATCTGAAGAATCTCCTTGTTGTCATATTTAGGCTGGACAGGTTGTTCCTGCCATGTTTTCTTAAAGCTATCTAAATCAAATTCAGGCATATTTTTCCATCTGTTCTTTAAGGGTTTTCTTTAATCTGTTCATTTTTACACGTGCATTAACTTCAGTGATTCCGAGGTTTTCTGCAATGTCCTTGTAAGGCAGATCGTCAAGATACATCATGACAATGGCTCTTTCTACATTAGGAAGAGTCTTGATTACCGTATACAAAAGTGATACCTGCTGTTGTTTTTCGTCATCATCTTCCACAAAATCTCTGTGGTTGATATCAAGCTCATTGGTAGGAAGGCTTTTGCTTTTTTTTCTAAAGAGGGTAATGGCTGTATTGAGCGCTACACGGTACATCCATGTGGAAATTTTGGAGTTTCCTTTGAAAGAATCATAACTTCTCCAGAGCTGTAACACGATTTCCTGGAAAAGATCCTCTTCATCTTCCAGAGAATTGGTATACAAACGCGATACTTTAATAATCAGTCCCTGATTATCTTTGATAAGCTGCGCAAATTCTTTTTCTCTGGAATCCATAGATATATAATGGCACGAAGATAATAATAAACTGGTAATTAGGGGAAAATTATCATGTAAAATAGTAAAAAGGTAAAAAAACGCAAGAATAGTATTGATATATCTATATCGTTTACTCAGCACTAAGACTATTTAGCCATTTTACCGTTTTGCCTTTTTACCACAAAATTTGTGTACCTTTGCCTCCGCGAGAAAATCGGCTTGTTGATTTCCTGTTTACAGGAGGTAGGAAAGTCCGGACACCATAGAGCAGCAAAGCGGATAACATCCGTCACCCGTGAGGGTAGGACAAGTGCAACAGAAAGCAGGTACAGTTCGGCTGTAGTGAAACCAGGTAAACTCTTTGCGGTGCAATGATAAGTATATCGGTTCTTTTCAGCAATGAAAATAGGGGCGGCTCGTCCTGAAAGCCGAGGGGTAATCAGCTCAAGTATTGCAGCAATGTAATACGTAGATAAATAACAGGCACTTCTTCGGAAGTACAGAATCCGGCTTATAGATTTTCTCGTGATTTTTTTAAGCTCGAATTCAGAGGCTGGAAGAAGGAAGTTTTTACATCTCCATCTTCAAACCTCCACCTTCCAACTTTATTTATTCACTTTCCAATTGTCTTTTGGATTCCTGTAATTCCTGTCTGTCCTTATCGGAAAGAGTAGGATATTTGAGATTCATTTTCTCCAAAGTATCAATAATAATCTGAATAGCTGCTACTCTTGCAAACCACTTACTATCCGCAGGAAGTACATACCAAGGTGCATGATCTTTTGAGGTTTCATTGATAGCGGTTTCATAAGCTTCCATATACTGGTCAAATAACGCTCTTTCAGGAAGATCTCCGGCTGAGAATTTCCAGTTTTTTTCCTGTTCATCAATTCTGTCCAGAAGTCTTTGTTTCTGTTCATCCTTAGAAACATGTAAAAAAATCTTGACAACGGTTGTTCCATTCTGTGAAAGGTGCTTTTCAAAATTGCGGATGCTCTCATACCTGTTTTCCCAGAATTTGCTGTCAAAATCTTTTACGGAAGACCATGTCTTTTCACTCAGATTATATTCAGGATGTACTTTACAAACCAAAACACTTTCATAATGAGAACGGTTGAAAATCCCGATCATTCCTTTCTGTGGCAGTGCCAGATAATGCCTCCATAAAAAATCATGAGAATATTCTTTGGAGCTTGGTGTTTTAAAACTGGTTACATTACATCCCTGAGGATTCACTCCTCCGAAAACATGCTCAATCATACTGTCTTTCCCTGCTGCATCCATAGCCTGTAATACCACCAGTAAGGACTGGCTTCCGTCAGCATATAATTTTTCCTGTAGCTCACGAAGTTTTTCCTTCTCCTGAATCAGCATTTGCTCTCCTTCTTCTTTAGTGAGCTTTCCATTATAAGATGTTGATGCTTTTTTTATCGAAAATTTTCCGTTTACCTTAAAGTTATCTGAGAAATCGGTGTCCATATTTTTTTTATTTAAAGATAAAAGTAAAAAGATAAAAGTGAAGATGTTATTACAATTCAATAGGGGTGGGCTTTAGCCCAGCCATTTAAAATAGACCGAAGGAGCCAAAACCTAAATCATATGTATGACCAGCGTCCATACATTTGCCACCTATTACCTATCATCTTCCACCTAACCAAACATAAATGTAATAAAAAAACCGCCTCAATGGAGACGGTTCTTTTATTTTTTTGAGTAGAGCTTACTTCGCAGCAGTCTTTTTTGCAAGTTTTGCAGCTTTTTTCTCAGCTTTAGCAGCTTCTTTCTGCTCAGCAGGAGTCAATACTTTTGGCTCAGGAGCGTTTGCATCTACGTTACCTTTGATGTAGATTACACTTCTGTTGTTTGCAGGGTCATTAGAGAAAACCTCAATCATTTTGTTGAAAGGGCCAGGGATCGCTGTATTGTATCCAACCTTGATCTTCGCAGACTTTCCAGGCATGATAGGATCCTGGCTGAATTCAGGAGTTGTACATCCGCAAGAAGGTTTTACATTTGAAAGAATCAAAGGCTTATCCCCTGAATTCGTTACTGTAAAGAATCTTGTACCGTCAGCATTAGGCTTTATAGTACCATAATCGAAAGTCGTTTTATCAAATGTAATGGTTTGTGCAGATGCCAGAGCAAATGTCCCGAATAGTGCAATTCCTGCAATTAATTTTTTCATATTCTTGAATGTTAATACGTTTGTTAGATAAATTTTGTGAAACAAAGTTAAAAATTATTTTAATTCATGCTTAAAAATTTTTTTCTTTAGACTATTTTTGCAAATTGCAAGCCAAAGAAATAGAATTTATGCAGATTTCAGAAAAGTACAATCCACAGGAAACAGAACAGAAATGGTACAATTACTGGCTGGAAAACAAATATTTCCACTCAGAACCTAACGACAAACCACCCTATACCGTGGTCATTCCTCCGCCAAACGTGACGGGGATACTGCACATGGGGCATATGTTGAACAATACCCTTCAAGATGTTCTGGTCCGTCGTGCAAGAATGCGCGGGTTTAATGCTTGTTGGATTCCGGGAACAGACCATGCTTCAATTGCTACTGAAGCTAAAGTTGTTGCTAAATTGAAGTCTGAAGGAATCAATAAGTCAGATATTACCCGTGAAGAGTTTTTAACCCATGCCTGGGACTGGACTCACAAATACGGAGGAACTATCCTTGAGCAGTTGAAAAAACTTGGATGTTCATGTGACTGGGACAGAACCCGGTTCACTATGGAAGATAAACTTTCGCAGCAGGTTATCAAAAGTTTCGTAGACCTTTATAATAAAGGACTGATCTACAGAGGCTATAGAATGGTCAACTGGGATCCGGAAGCGAAAACCAATATCTCTGACGAAGAAGTAATCTTTAAAGAGCAAAACGGAAAATTATATTTCCTTAAATATAAGATTGAAGGTTCAGAAGAGTTCCTTTCAGTTGCTACTACGCGTCCTGAAACTATTTTTGGGGATACAGCAGTATGTATCAATCCGAATGATGAAAGATATGCACACCTGAAAGGTAAAAATGTAATCGTACCGATCGTTGACAGAGTAATCCCGATTATTGAGGATGAATATGTGGATATTGAGTTCGGAACAGGAGCTTTGAAAATTACTCCTGCACATGATATCAATGACTACGAAATCGGACAGAAACATCAATTAAAAATGATTGATGCGCTGGATGATGACGGAAATCTTAATGAGCATGGTTTACATTACGCAGGGAAAAACAGATTTGACGTAAGAAAGCAGATCGCTAAAGAACTTGAAGAGAAAGATCTTTTGCTGAAAGCTGAAGACTACGTAAATAAAGTAGGAACTTCCGAGAGAACTGGTGCGGTTATTGAGCCTAAAGTTTCTGTACAATGGTTCCTTAAAATGTCTGAAATTGCCAAGCCCGCTTTGGATGTAGTAATGGATGATGAGGTTAAGTTTTATCCTGAAAAGTTTAAAAATACCTACAAGCACTGGATGGAGAACATCCGTGACTGGAATATTTCCCGTCAGCTGTGGTGGGGACAGCAGATTCCTGCTTATTACTATGGAGAAGGAGAAAATGATTTTGTAGTAGCAGAAACTAAAGAGGAAGCGTTAGAACTGGCCAAACAAAAAACAGGAAATTCGGATCTGACCGCAGAAAACCTTAGACAAGACGATGATGCATTAGACACATGGTTCTCATCATGGTTATGGCCAATGTCTGTGTTTGACGGATTACTTGATCCTGAAAATAAAGATATCAACTATTATTATCCAACCTCTGATTTGGTTACAGGTCCTGATATTATTTTCTTCTGGGTTGCCAGAATGATTATGGCCGGATTGGAGTACAGAAAAGAAGTTCCGTTCAAGAATGTTTATTTTACAGGAATTGTAAGAGATAAGCAGAGAAGAAAGATGTCAAAATCTTTAGGAAACTCTCCAGACCCTCTTGAATTAATGGATAAATATGGAGCAGATGGAGTACGTGTAGGAATTCTATTGAGTTCTGCCGCGGGTAATGACCTTCTTTTTGATGAAGATTTAATGCTTCAGGGAAGAAACTTCATGACGAAGATCTGGAATGCATTCCGTCTGATCAATATGTGGAATCATGAAGATAAGCCAGCTATTGAAACCGATAATCAGGCTATTGAGTGGTTTGAAAACAAGCTTAATAAAACAATTGCTGAAATTAATGATCAATTCGAGAAATTCAGAATTTCTGATGCATTGCATTTGATCTATAAATTAATTTGGGATGATTTTTGCGGTTGGTATCTTGAAGCGATTAAGCCTAACTACGGAGAAGGGATTTCAAAAGAAGTTTATAACAAAACAATCTATTTCTTTGAAGAGCTGATGAAGTTACTTCATCCGTTCATGCCTTTCCTGACAGAAGAATTATGGCAGATGATCTCAGAAAGAAGTATTGATGAGGCTTTAGTAATCGCTCAGCAGAAAGAAGCAGGAGAGTTTGACGAGGCAATTATTAAAAACTTTGAAACGGCAGCAGAATTAATTTCAGGGGTTAGAAATTACCGTCAGACCAAAGGAATTTCACCAAGAGAAGCTGCTGAAATTTATACCAATGCTGCTGAATTTGCCAATGAAGCTGTAGTAAGAAAACTGGCTAATGTTTCTGAAATCCACTTCGGACAGAAAACAGATAAACCGAGCTTTACATTCCTGGTAGGAGCAACTGAAGTTTCAATTCCTTTAAGTGAAAACTTAGATTTAGGAGAGGAAAAAGCTAAAACTGAGGAAGAACTGAAATATTTGAAGGGATTCCTGGTTTCGGTAGAGAAGAAGCTTTCCAATGAAAAATTTGTTGCGAATGCAAAACCGGAAATCGTAGAAGTAGAGCGTCAAAAGCAAAAAGATGCTCAGGATAAGATTGCGATCCTTGAAGAGAAACTGAAAAGTTTATAAAGTATAGACAATAAATTTTGTCAAAATCTCAGGCTGGGTACAGATGAAAATTGTATCCAGCCTGATGGTTTAAAAGAATAAATACAATGACACATATAGAAAACATACAAAAACTATTCTCGAAAGACTTTGTAGAAAGTCCGTTACTTGAAAGTTTTGAAGTAGGAAAGATTTATCTTTCAAGCGGGAAACTGGTTGCCTGTGATCCCTTGATCACCAATGATATGCTTCCTTTCACTACAGAATTTCCAAAAGGAGATTTTTCGGTAATGCTTCATAAAGAAAGAGAAAGTAACTGTGTGGCCTATGCCGAGATTATATTCAGTGATTCTGAAATTAAAGAATGGAAACTGGCAACCACAGCAGGACAAAAATTAAATGATCTTGAGGAAGGAGAAGTATTTGGATATCCCGTAGAAAGCGGGATGGGATGTCTGATGGATGTTGATACCCAAAACAGCCTTAATGAGCTGGAACAAAGATTATACGAAAATAAAGGAGGTGATTTTATGGGAATTTATGAAGAATTCTTCCATGACTATTTCTTTGATGAAAACGGAGCAATAGATCAATATGCCTTTCTTAAACCGGCAAAAGAACATCCCGGAACTATTTTTGCTTTTGAAACCGGATATGGAGAAGGATTTTATGCCAGCTATATCGCTTATGATAAAGATCAACAACCCGTGAAAATAATTACTGAATTTATTGAGATAAGTTAATTTTAAATTAGTTATTTTTGAGACACAATTTTGTCAGTTATAAATTTTAAAGCTAATACAAAACACAATGAATTTCTCATCAGAACAACCTCGTATTATTGTTGTGGGCAGCTCATCGATAGATTTGGTTCTTGAAACCGAAAAACTTCCTTTGCCTAATGAAACCGTCTTAGCTGTCAAATCAGATAGTTATTTTGGAGGTAAAGGTGCTAATCAATCAGTAGGTACAGCCAGGTTGGGAGCAAGTGTATACTTTATCGGATGCGTTGGGATGGATCCTCTTGGACAGCAGATCATGAGGAATCTGGTAAGCGAAAATGTAAATGTAGGATTTGTTCATGAAACAGATAAAGAAGCTACGGGAACTGCCTACGTAACGACTTCTCACGGGAATGCGGCAATTGTTGTAGTACCTGCAGCCAATAAATATCTCAGCAAATCGCATATAGATGAAGCAGAGAAATATTTTAACACCACTGATCTTGTGTTGGTACAGCTTGAAGTCTCTATGGATGTTGTAGAGCATACCGTTAAAAAAGCTAAGAAATACGGGAAAAAGGTAGGATTATATGCCTCACCTGCCATGAGAGTCAGTGAAGAAATTTTAGAAATGGTTGACTTTATTGTGGCTAAAAGTAATGAGCTGTATGTTATTTTTGGGGAGGAAAAAAGAGAAGAAGTTCTTAAAAAGTATTTCAATAAGGTATTTGTAAGGGATGACACCAATTCAACCATTTACTTTGATGGTACAGAAATGAAATATTACAGAAACGATAAAGACGAAAAAGTATATAAAATGGGAATGGGGGATGCATTTACATCAGGATTTGCCATTGCATTATGCCATGGGAATTCTATCGAAGATTGTGTGAAATTCGGGAATGAGGTTTCATCAAGGGTTTCAGGAGGCAAAGGCTCTCAGACAGGATTGCCAAGAATCTCAGATTTCTTTTCCTAAAACTATTTACGACATATCAAAAGTCTGAAACTTAACATAAAAATATAAGTAAAATGTCCACTTTTATAGTGGATTTTTTCTTTTTATACTATGGAAAAACTAATATTAACCACAGAAGACCATGTCACACTAACTGCCCATTTGTTTAAACCGGAAAAAGACAATGGAAAATTATTACTGATCAATTCGGCGACAGGGGTAAAGCAGCAGATCTATTTTTCTTTTGCCAGCTACTTTTGTGAACAGGGATTTACAGTCATTACCTATGACTACAGGGGAATTGGACTTTCCAAACCGAAAAATATGAGAGGATTTCAAGGCTCTATGAGGCTTTGGGGTTCAAAAGATTATAAAACGGTAACTCAATATATCAAATCAGAATTTAAAGACTATAAAAAGTACTGTTTGGGGCATTCTGTAGGTGCGCTCATTCTCGGAATGAATGAAGATTCCAACATCTTTGAAGAATTTGTTTTTGTAGGAACACAAAATGCCTTTGTGGGAAACCTTAAAGGAAGAACAAAAGTTGAAGCGTATTTAGGCTTTGGAATTGCGCAGCCTTTAACTACTTCACTGTTAGGGTATTTCCCGGCGCATTGGTTTGGATTGGGAGAAAGTCTTCCAAAAAATTGTGCATATGACTGGAGAACCTTAATTTTAAACAAGAAATCAACCAACAAGCTGTTGGAAAAAATTGATGATTTTTCTAAAAATTTAACCCAGAAAGTATTTGTAATCCGGGCTGAAGATGATGTATGGTTAACAGAAAAAGGAGTATTAAGTTTATTGAATAATACCTATTCAAATCTCAAACCTACTTACAGACTGGTAGCTGCTTCAGAATCTGATAAAAAAGAAATCGGGCATATCAATTTTTTTAGAAGTTACAACAGCAAACTCTGGGATATTATTTTAAATGAACTGACAGATAAATGAAAAGTACGATTGATAACACTGTAGCATTTGTAAAAGAAAAATTAGATGGAGCAGAAGCCGGACATGACTGGTTTCATATTGAAAGGGTCTGGAAGCTGGCTGCTCAGATAGCAGAAACAGAAGACTGTGACAAAGAGGTTGTAGAGTTGTCTGCCCTTCTTCATGATATTGCTGATCCTAAATTTCATAATGGCGACGAAACTATTGCTCCGAAAATATCGAGAGCATTTCTTGAAGGACAGCATGTACCTGAAGAAATCATTCAAAAGGTTTTATTTGTCATCGAAAATATTTCGTTCAAAAACAGAGATCAGGCGCCGGTAAACCCACCCATTGAACTTCAGATTGTACAGGATGCAGACCGTATTGATGCCATAGGCGCTATTGGAATTGCCAGGACGTTCAATTTTGGAGGTTTTAAAAATAATCTGATGCATCATCCGGATATGAAACCCAAACTGGGAATGTCAAAAGAAGAGTATAAAAAATCTAACGGGACCACTATTAATCATTTCTATGAAAAATTACTGCTTCTGAAAGATATGATGAATACTGAAAAAGGGAAAAAAATGGCCGAAGAAAGACATAATTATATGCTGAATTTCCTCGACCAGTTTTATAAAGAATGGAATGTAGATTAAAAAATAGAATTAGAATGAATTGAATCTGATTCTGATTCTGCTTGATAAAAATTAACTATCCGAACAAATATTGTATATGACATTATTAGTTCGGATAGTTTTTATGAACAGATATACCAGATCAGTTCAAAGGGAAATAAAGATAGAAAACTATTTTTTAGGGCTGGTTAAAATTAAAAATTGGCCTCGGACATGGATAAAATAGAGATAAGAAGTATCTTTGTAAAATATGACACTCATTATTTTCATAATATTTTTAGCTTCTGTTCTTTCCTTAGTTCTCTTTAAGGTTAAATCAGGAAGCATGGCCAGATGGGCAAAGCTGTTTCGTATTGTAACGGTAGTTTTTTCAATTTCTGTTTTTACCTATTGGTTTATCAAGAAAAGTGCTGTGGCATTCGTGGATAATTCTGTGGGGCTGCAGGTGATTAATAAGCTTCCGCAGGCATTAGACTTTTATTTAATCAAAGTAAATAAAACAGATCAGAATACTACTCTTGAACCTAAACATATCGGAAAAATACGCCCGGAGTATTACAGAATAGAGTACCTCAAAATGGATAAGTCTGACGAATATTGGATTGCAGGCTATCTTGGAAAGAAAAACCTTGTGTACTTTTCTCAACATTCTGTACCCAATAAAAATATCGACCAGATTGTAGAAGTGCAGAACTACATCAATCAAAGCATGAAGCTTTCTGATGCTGCCAAAAAACAGGTGGATGCTTATAATTATGAGAATACAAAGCTTGGTATCTGGATTACATTAGACTTCCTGCTCCTGTTTCTCAATCTCGTATTGCTTCTTAGAAAAAATAAATAAAAAAGGTAATGAGTTTCAAATACTCATTACCTTTTTGTTTCTATTAAGGATAATCCAGAATCTGCATAATCCGCTCTTTAAACTCTTCAGGACAGGCTTTAATCAATCTATCCTTATTTTGTTTACTGATTTCTTTGGGTTCAAGCCATTCAATCTTGTTGAAATTCAGACTGTGATTATCATATACTCTTTTTATCGTATGGTTTTCATAAAAAATATAGTCATCACCAAGCCAGTTGGTAGCAATACTTATTGTACAAATTTCCTTTTCCATGATTTATGTTTTAAAGTATAATGTTGAGTGAAATACATTATACTCTAATATATGAATTTTTTCGTTATGAAAAGGAATACCGCAGTCTCTCTCCACATTGACTTAAAAGAGGGTTCCGGTGCTTTCTGCTGCCATTTGCGGAATATGAATATCCGTTTTCCATTCTTCATTCACTTTTTTGATAAAATAAGCAGATAATAGAGGAGATGCTTTTTCAATATTCTGGTGTACAAAGAAGTAAAGGTTCTGAAGACCTTCTTTCTTCCATTTGGTAAGGTGCTTCAGCCAGTCATCCAGTCTTTCGTAGTCACTTTCTGCATTGGCTCCCACATAACGGATAAATGCGTTGGGTGTGGTAAGACGCATGTGAAGCATATCTCTTCTTCCGGCAGTATCTACGATGATATTGGTGATATTATGGGCTTCAAAGAGTTCACATGTTGTATTAAGTATTTCTTCATCGGTAAACCATTCCGTATTTCGGAGTTCTATGGCTAACGGAACTTCTTTTGGCCATTCCTTTACAAACTTTTCCAGTCTGTCATAATCCTTAGGTTTAAAATTATCATGAAGCTGAAGGAAGGCCATCCCCAGTTTTTCATCAAAATTAATAACAGCGGAAGCAAAATGAGTTACAGGATCAGTAACATCAATCAGTCTTCTGAAATGGGAAACGGTATTCGTGATCTTAGGAAAGAATTTAAAATTTTCCGGTGTTTTTTCTTTCCAGGTCTTTACCTGATCCGGAGTTGGCATTCCGTAGAAAGTAGCATTCAATTCAATAGAATTAAACTGAGTGGCATAATAGGTGAGTTCATCCTTAGTTCCTTTAGGATAGAATCCTTTGAGATCTGTTTTATTCCATTTCGCACATCCGATAGAAATATTTTCCAGGCCTTTTTTATTAAGGGCCAGTATTTCTTTCGTTCTGGGATGATCTTTAGGTAATGTGAAATCTATTTTTGATGGGTCTTCTACTTGTCCGAATTTCATATCTGTAGTTTTGGTATTAAACAATAAACACAAATATAAACCAAAAATCCCAGAGCATTCTATGATTTCTATGGAAAGTAATTAGACAGAATCAGCATTGAAAACGACAAAAGCACACCTTTCGGTATGCTTTTGTAAATATAGCGTGTTTATTACTTGGTCCTATGCCTCGCAGCTTGAACATGATACGAAGTTAACCATCATTTCTTTTGAAACAGATGAACTTCTTTGGTAGTAAAGTGTTTTCACTCCTTTTTTCCAAGCTTCAATATAAAGGTAGTTGACATCTTTTACAGGCATTGTAGAAGGAATCTGAAGATTCAGAGACTGTGCCTGGTCAATATATTGTTGTCTTTGTGCAGCCTGAGAAATAATCTCCATTGGAGAGATTTCTTTAAACGTTTTGAATACTGCTTTTTCTTCAGGAGTAAGCTCGTTCAGGTGCTGTACAGATCCGTGGTTCAGCATGATTGTTCTCCATGTTTCTTCGTTATCCAACCCTTTTTCTTTCAACAGTTGTGCAAGGTATTTGTTTTTACGCATAAAGTTTCCTTTCGCAAGACCTGCTTTATAATAGTTGGAAGAGAAAGGCTCAATTCCCGGAGAAGTTTGTCCTAAGATGGCAGAACTTGAAGTGGTAGGAGCAATAGCCATTGTTGTGGTATTTCTTAATCCGTAACCTTTCAATACTTCAGGTTCTCCATAGATGTTGGCAAGTTCTCTTGAAGCCTGCTCAGCCTGCTCTTTGATATGTCTGAATGCTCTGGCATTGAACTGAGTCGCTTCAAAGCTTTCAAACGGAATCATATTTTTCTGTAAATAAGAGTGGTATCCTAAAACTCCTAATCCAAGAGCTCTGTGACGCATCGCGAAGTTTCTTGCTCCCTGTAGGTAATAGTTTCCTTCAGTTTTGTCAATAAATTCTGATAATACCGCGTCAAGGAAGTATACTGCCAGTTTTACAGCGTCTGTATCTTTCCACTCATCATACAATTCCAGGTTCATGGAAGACAGACAGCAGATGAAAGACTCTTCCATTGTTGACGGAAGCATGATTTCAGAACAAAGGTTACTTGCATTCACCGTCATTCCCAAGTCTTTATAAACCTGTGGCTTATTTCTGTTCACATTGTCTGTAAAGAAAATATATGGAAGTCCTTTTTGCTGGCGGCTTTCCAATACTCTTGCCCAGACTTTACGTTTTTCCATATCACCATCGATCATATCCTGCATCCAGTAATCCGGTACACATACTCCGGTAAAAAGGTTCTGAATCGGGCTGCCGATATCTTTAATGGATAAAAATTCTTCAATATCTCCGTGGTCAATATCCAAGTAAGCAGCAAAGGCACCTCTTCTTACTCCTCCCTGAGAAACAACATCCATAGCCGTATCGAAAAGCTTCATGAATGAAACTGCTCCTGAAGATTTTCCGTTATCCGTTACAGCGGTTCCTCTGTTTCTCAATTCTCCAAAATATCCTGAAGTTCCACCTCCGATTTTAGTCTGCATGATAACTTCACCCATTTTGTGGGTAATTCCTTCAATGCTATCCGGAATATGAACGTTAAAACATGAGATAGGAAGACCTCTTTCCGTTCCCATATTAGCCCATACAGGAGAAGAGAAGCTGATCCATCCCTTCGTGATCATCTCTTTGAAAGCCGGCTGAAGTTCAGGTTTGTATAACCTTTTTGCAGCGGCAGTGGTAATTCTGTCGATAGCTCCGTCTACTGTTTCACCTTTCAACAGATATCCTCTGTTCAGCATTTGCTCAGACTCTTCATTGAGCCACCATATATTTGAATTTTGCTCTTCCATAGATGTTATATTTTCGAATTCCGGAATGAGAGAGTCACTCCGGAATTTTGTTTTTTTATATTATTGATTGTAAAATTTCTACTTTGTGGGAACCGTTCAGCCCGCTTTCATCTCTTAATCTCTGAAATTCTTTAAAAGACGGAACATTCAAAACCTCATGCTGAACTTCTTCATTGATGTAGTTTGAATAATGTACAAAAGTAACACCGTCTTCCTTTACAAAAACCTTATATTCAAAAGTGGAAGGATCTAAATTTTTGAAGTCTTCCAGAAATTTTTGGATATGGGTTTTATTGTTTGGAACAAATTCCGGGTTTACCGTATAGGTTACTATTACATTAATCATTTCTTTTGTATTTGTGCTTTACTGATGAACAACAATTTCACTTATTAATCAGAAAAGGGTAATCCTGATACTGACTGCTTTGACGCTCGCTTCGCTCGCGCTCCAATATTAGAACAAGTCGTTTGCTGTAATACTCTTATCGTGTTTTGTATAGTCAACAGGTCTTTTAGCAAAGAAATCATCTAGTGAATTGGCGAAAACTTCTTCCTCGAACCATACCATTGGTCTGTATTGTTCAGGCGTAATGTTGTATCTTGTTTTCATGTTGATTTTCTTCAAGCTGTCATCCACACGGTATTTCATGAAGTTGAGAAGATCTTCTTTAGAAACGTTGTCGATTTCTCCCAGTTCAAAGATCCAGCTAAGGATATCTCCTTCTCTTGCGATAGACTCATCTACCAAAGTGTAAATGTCTTCGATATCGCTGTCTGTTAACAAGTCAGGCTGTTCCTCACGGATTTTGTTGATCAGGTAAATTCCTGCGTTAGCGTGAATCTGCTCATCTACGGAAGTCCATGCAATGATATTGGAAACGTTTTTCATAAACCCTTTGAATCTTGTGAAAGAAAGGATGATGGCAAACTGCGAGAAAAGAGAAACATTTTCCACTAAAATACTGAATAATAGTAAAGCGGAAACATACTCTTTAGGTGTTGCAGAATTAGCATGTTTTAAAGCATTTCCAAGAAACTCTATTCTCCCTTTTACAGCAGGAATTTCGATAACATTAAGGAACTCGTCATTATATCCTAATACCTCTAATAAACGGGAATATGCTTCAGAATGACGAAACTCGCATTCTGCAAAAGTAGATCCTAATCCATTGAACTCCGGTTTTGGTAGGTGGTTGTATAAATTTCCCCAGAATGTCTTTACAGACACCTCGATCTGTGCAATGGCTAACAGCGCATTTTTCACAGCATGCTTTTCATGTGGTTCCAACTGCGAATGAAAATCCTGAACATCTGCAGTAAAGTCCACTTCCGAATGCACCCAGAACGATTTGTTGATGGCTTCTACAAATTGAAGAACCTCCGGGTATTCAAATGGCTTATAACTTACTCTTTTATCAAAAATTCCCATATTAAATATCTTTATAATTAAATAATTTAGATCCTTGTGGATAACGTTCCGGAAATACTTAACTTTTTGTTTATCTGGAAGTTGTGAATTAAAGTTATTCACTTCCCAAATTCATATTTCTTGTAAAGAACTAATAGCAAAGTTCGAAAAAAAGAACTGATTTTGAAAGAGGTAAATACTAATAGGCTGACTTTTAGCCTGAAAAGTTTTCCACATTTACATGAAACTGGCTCGGATAATAGGCTGGACAGCAATCTTGAGGATAAATAGATACAAATAGGGAGTTACAGTTAAACAATATTTTGTAAAGTATTGTTAATAAAGGATTAATGTATTAAACAAAAAAATATTTGAATAAATTTTTATTCTTGTAACAATTTGAAAATATCATCTACTTATTGGGTATAAAACATACATCACTTAATGTTAGTAATTCAGGATTTAAATAAGTCATACGATACAGGGAAAAGCAAGCTTCATGTGCTCAAAGGAATTAATCTGAATATTTCTGAAGGGGAGTTTGTTTCTATTATGGGAAGTTCCGGTTCCGGAAAATCTACGCTTCTTAATATTATTGGAATTCTGGATGAAAAAGATTCCGGAACCTATGAGTTGGATGGAGTTCCTATTGAACATTTATCCGAGGTAAAGGCTGCGGAATACAGAAGTAGATTCCTGGGATTTATTTTCCAGTCTTTTAACCTTATCAATTATAAGACAGCTTTGGAAAATGTTGCCCTGCCTTTGTACTATCAGAATGTACCAAGAAAAGAGCGAAATCAGAAAGCTATGGAATATCTGGAAAAAGTAGGATTGGCACAATGGGCCAACCACCTTCCAAGTGAACTTTCCGGAGGGCAGAAGCAGAGAGTAGCCATTGCAAGAGCATTGATTACAGATCCTAAAGTAGTACTGGCAGATGAGCCTACGGGAGCATTAGACTCCAAAACCACTCATGATATTATGAAACTGCTTCAGGATATCAATAATGAAGGAAAAACAATCATCGTTGTAACCCACGAACCTGATGTCGCTGCACAGACCAAAAGAAATGTTGTGCTGAAAGATGGGATTATTGAGAGTGATGAGTTTATTAAGCAGATTGTATTATAAGTGAATCGTGAATGGTCAATTTTGCTTCGCAAGTGAATTGATAATGAAGAGGAAAAATAATTAATAACACACACAAATGAATATGAAAAAAAATAAAAATGTTTTTAAATCTGAACCATTATAAACTTGATGTTTATCAGTCAGCCAGAGAATTAAGAATAGAATGTTATAAAATTTTATCCAAGATTCCTGATCATGAAAAGTTTAACATAATCGACCAGATACGAAGAGCTTCTACTTCAGTTGTATTAAATATTACCGAAGGATGTTCAAGAAAATCTGAACTGGAAAGGAAAAGGTATTTTGAAATTGCCAGAGGTTCGGTTATTGAGTTGGATTCTTGTTTTGATATCGTTATAGAATGTAATTATATTAAAATAGAGGAATTAACAAAAATTGGAAATTTAATAAAAACAGCATTTATCTTGTTAAGTAAAATGTTGAAAAAAGATTAGAAATGTGAAAATTAGTCAGGTTCGTAATTAAAGTTTTGTGAAGAATAAATTGACAACAAAGTTAATTGACTTCGGAGAAAATTGAGGGCGCAGCTAATTGACTTTTTTACAAAGTAAAAAAATAAAAACTATGTTTGACCTAGATCGTTGGCAGGAAATATTCAGTTCTATCCGGAGTAATGTACTTCGGACGGTGCTTTCAGGGTTTACAGTAGCTTTGGGACTGTTTATTTTCATCGTACTTTTTGGAATTGGAACAGGTCTTCAGAATGCTTTTTCTGAAGGATTCTCAGGTGATGCCAAAAACCTGATCACCATTACTACCGGAAAAACGACATTGGCCTATAAAGGACTGCAGTCAGACCGAACCGTTACACTGAATAATGGTGACTATGATTTTCTTATTAACGCTGAGAAAAAAAATGTAGGAGCTTCCAGCCCGAGATACAATGCCAGTTTAATGGTGAAATATGGTAAAGAAAGCGGAATCTATCAGATCCATGGAGCAGAACCCGGAGAGCAGGTGATTGAGAACCGGAAAATGATCGATGGCAGATATATTTCTCCGAGAGATCTGGAAGGAAAGCAAAATGTGGCCGTCATTGGAAGAATGGTACAGCGGGATTTGATCAAGAACGGAAGCCCTGTAGGAAAAGAACTGGACATCAATGGAACAATGTTTAAAGTGGTGGGCGTATTTTCAGATGATGGTGGAGACTGGGATGAAAGACATATCACGGTACCGATTACCACTTTGCAGCAGATGAAAAAAGGTTCCGATACGGTGAATATTGCCTATATCTCATACAGTGATAAACTGACTCCTCAGGAAGCTATTAAATACGGAGATGAACTTAAAGATAAGCTGAAATCAAGGAAAAACGTTTCTCCTGATGATGAAAACGGTGTCCGTGTCTGGAATAATGCTAAAAATATGAACGACACATTCATGTTTATGGCGGTACTTACAGCAATTGTAGGGTTTATCGGGCTGGGAACACTGCTTGCCGGAATCATTGGGATCAGTAACATTATGGTGTATATCGTAAAAGAAAGAACCAAAGAAATCGGAGTACGAAAAGCTATTGGCGCAAAGCCAAGCGGAATTGTAGGGCTGATTGTTCAGGAAAGTGTTGTGATTACAGTGGTGTCCGGACTTGTTGGAGTCGGAATAGGGGTTTTAACCTTAAACCTTATCGGGAACAGTCTTGAAGAATTTTTTATTAAAAACCCAAGTGTAGGCTGGGGATCCATTATCATGGCCTTCATTGCACTGATTTTCTCAGGACTGATCGCAGGATTTGTACCCGCGTACAGAGCTTCCAGAATCAAACCTATTGAAGCGCTGAGGACGGAATAATATAAACAAAAAGGCAAAAATGCAGATTGATGGAATTCATAACTCATAATGTATAACTCATAATTCAACAAGGTGAATATCATATTTAAAAAAGATACTTGGCAGGAAATTTATTATTCATTGAGGAATAATAAACTCCGGACATTTCTTACCATGATCGGTGTAGGATGGGGAATGTTTTTGTATGTAAGCCTTCTTGGAGCAGCAAAAGGAATGGAGAATGGTTTTGATAAATTATTTTCAGGTTTTGCCACCAATTCAATCTTCCTGTGGGCACAAAAAACATCAATTCCCTATGAAGGATTTCCTAAAGGAAGAGAAGTTCATCTGAACTTAAACGATATGGAAATGCTGAAAAGAAAAGTAACAGCCATAGATTATATCTCGCCGCAAAATGCGAGAGGAAGCTTTACAGGAACTCCCGGAGAAGCAATGTCCAGAAACGGTAAGAACGGAACCTATTCGCTTACCGGAGATTATTCTGTGGGAAATAAAATTTCAGAAAAGAAACTGATCTTCGGACGCTATATCAATGATGCTGATGTTTCCGGGAATAAAAATGTAGTTGTTATTGGAGAAGAAATTTACAAAAACTTCTTTGATTCCAAGAAAAAAGAGAATCCAATAGGAAAATCAATCAATATTAAAGGGTTGTTCTTCAATGTTATCGGCGTTTTCCGGGTAAAAAAAGGAGGAGGATTTGAAAATGATCAAACGGCTTTCATTCCACTTTCCACTTATACGAAAATGTATAATGCAGGAGATCAGATAGACATGTTTGCCATTGTTAGTAAGCCGAATGCCAATGTCAATTCCGTAGAAGAAGATGTAAAACAGGTTTTAAAAAGCAAAAATAAAGTGTCCCCTGAAGATACCAATGCTTTCGGAAGTTTCAACCTTGGAAAAGAATTTAAAAAGCTCACAGGTTTCCTTACGGGAATGCAGCTGTTAACAATCATTGTAGGTACACTGACTATCCTTGCGGGAGTTATCGCGATTTCAAATATCCTTTTGATTACAGTAAAAGAAAGAACCAAAGAAATCGGGATCAGAAGAGCGTTGGGAGCAAAACCTGCGGAAGTAAGAAATCAGATTCTCCTGGAAAGTGTTGTTATTACACTCTCTTCGGGATTAATAGGTTTCATGTTTGGAATCTTTGTATTAATGATTCTCAATGCGGTTACCCAGGGTCAGGATTCATTTCCTTTCTATAATCCGACAGTGAACTACGGAAACGTATTTGCTGCGATGGCTGTCATGGTGATTCTGGGATTAATAATCGGGATGATTCCGGCACAGAGAGCCGTAAAGATCAGGCCTATTGAAGCATTAAGAACAGAGTAATTAATTTGAAAATAAAACAATTTTAAGATTTAGAAAAAGGACTATAGAGAATCAATCTTTAAATTTTAAATCTTTCAATCTATTGAATAAAAAATAAACTATACATATGAAAAAGAAATTCACCTGGAAAAAAGCCATTTATATAGTGTTAGGGCTTTTATTTGCAGTGGCATTGTTCTCAGGGCTTGGCTATCTTATCAAATCAAACTCTAAAGAAGGAGAAGCTTTCCTTACCCGTAAGCCTACCGTTCAGAATATGGATGATAAAGTAATGGCAACAGGAAAAATTGTTCCCAAAGAAGAAATTGAAATCAAGCCCAACATTGCAGGGATTATAGATAAAATTTTAGTAAAAGAAGGAGATAAGGTAGAAGTAGGGCAGTTAATTGCTACCGTAAAAATTGTTCCGAGTATCTCAGAAGTAAATGCCGCTCAGCAGGAAGTTCAGAATGCACAGATCCAGATCAGTAATGCCCAGATGAATGTAGGAAACATGCAGAAGCAGTTTGATATGCAGGATAAGCTATACAAGCAGGGAGTCGCTTCTAAACAGGAGTATCTGAACGCTCAGCAGCAGTTGTACTCTCAGCAGCAGACTTTGAAAAATGCCCAGCAGCAGTTGAATACCGCTCAAAAAAGATTGCAGATCGCTAAAACAGGGGCAACTCCTGAACTTAAAGGACAAGGTTTGGCCACTACAGAAATCCGTTCCAAAGCATCAGGTACTGTACTTGAAGTTCCTGTAAAAGTAGGAAGCCAGGTGATTGAAGCCAATAACTTTAACGCCGGAACTACCATCTGTTCAGTGGCAGATCTGAATGTTCTGATCTTTAAAGGTGAAATTGATGAAGCGCAGGCCGGAAAGCTAAGTGAAGGTATGGATATGAACATCGTGATCGGTGCTCTTCAGAATAAAACATTCCCCGGAAAACTAACTATGATTGCTCCAAAAGGTAAGGATAATGCAGGAACTATTAAATTTCCGGTAGAAGGTAATGTAACTAATCCTAATAATGAGTATATTAGAGCTGGTTTTTCTGCCAACGGTGAAATTGTTTTAAGTTCTCAGAAAAATGCATTATTATTGGATGAGTCTTTAATTCAGTATGAAAAGAAACAAGGAAAAGATGTTCCTTTCGTGGAAGTGAAACAAAAAGACGGGAAATTCAAAAAAGTATATGTAAAACTGGGAGCAAGTGATGGGATCAATGTTCAGATTCTTCCGGGATCCAATATTACAAAAGACACCGAAATTAAAGTGTGGAATCCATCTGATAAAGACAAAGAAGAGCTTAAAGAAAAAGCGAATAAAAAATAATAAACTACACTATACACTTTTAAACTGTGAATCCCTGAGGAATTTTTTTCTCGGGGATTCTTTTTTACGTCAAAATATTTTGCAGGTGTAAATTCCTATATTTGAATTATATAAATCCATGAAAAAATGTGTCGCTACGCCCAGAAAACTTATAAATCACATTATGTCTGTTTCAAATGCCGGAAATCATTTAAACAGCCGGATGCTTATGATATTATAAAAAGGATCGAAAAAGAAAAAGTATACCATGAACCAGGGAAGTCAGTCCGTAATGTAGGATATGCTTTTACAAAGGAAGGAACACAAGAGCTGGAAAAAATTGTTTCAGAGATTGAAAACCGGACTATAAAATGTCCTGAATGCAGCAGTATGATGGCTGATATGGGGAAAGATTTTAAAGCCCCTAAAAAAACAGCTCTCAAAGAATGGAAGATTATAGAAAGCCTTTTTAAAACAGGAAAATGCTTTCACTCATGTGGCTGTGGTGGAATAGGGTATATTCCTGAAAATCCTAAAGACTATGAAACGTATCTGAATAATATATTGAAAACATATCAGGAATATTTAGCTGCCTGCCAGAAAACTCCTATAGAAAAATGTCCTGAGAAGAATGACGAAATAAAGTATTGGTCTGACAATATTCAGAAGATAAAAACTGAAATTATTGATAACAGATTTGAAATAATATTGTAACGGAAAAGAGGTTGAAACTGTCTTATCTTTAAAATTCCAAACTATATCCCATGAAAAAAGACTATTGGATTCTGTTTCTTTTTATCGTTGCAAAGTTTGCCCTTCAATACTCTCTTATAAGCCCTGAGTATGAGCTTCACCGGGATGAATACCTGCATCTTGATCAGGCGAATCATCTTGCCTGGGGATATCTTTCAGTTCCGCCTGCCAATTCCTGGATAGCCTGGATCATTAAAATGTTGGGGAATTCCATATTTTGGGTTAAATTTTTTCCAGCCCTGTTCGGAGCATTGACGATTGTCCTTACATGGAAAGTTGTGGAAGAACTCAAGGGAAGCCTGTTTGCTAAAATACTGGCTTCTACAGGAATATTATTTTCAGTACTTCTTCGGGTCAATATGCTGTTCCAGCCGACATCTCTGGAGATCTTTCTCTGGCTTTTCCTTTATTACAGCCTGATCAAATATTTCAATTCCCAAGAAGTAAGGTGGCTTTACACAGGAGCCGTTATTGTTGGAATCGGATTATTAAATAAATACAATATTGCCTTTTCCTTATTAGGGCTTATTCCTGCATTATTATTGACGGAGCAAAGGAAGATTTTTATGCAGCCTCATGTATATTGGGCAGCTCTTTTAGCTTTAATTATTATTTTTCCAAATCTTCTCTGGCAGTATCAGAATCAGTTCCCGGTTGTTCATCATATGAAAGAGCTTTCGGAAAGGCAGCTTGTACATGTAGACAGAATGGATTTTATGAAATCCCAGATTTTATTTTTTGCCGGAGTTATTTTTGTGATTATTGCTGGCTGGGGAGCATTGCTGTTATACAAACCTTTTGAAAAATACAGGTTTTTCTTTTGGAGCTATATCATCACGATTACTCTGTTTTTATTTTTTAAAGCAAAAGATTACTACGCAATCGGACTCTATCCTGTGTATATTGCTTTTGGTGCTGTTTTTCTCGGAAATGTATTTGGAAAAGGCTGGAAAAGATTTTTGAAACCGGTTAGCATCCTTATTCCAATACTTTTATTCCTGCCTTTGTATAATGTGGCTTTTCCAAATAAAAGTCCTGAATACATTGTATCCCACCAAAGCCAGTATAAAAAATTAGGACTGCTTCGCTGGGAAGATGGAAAAGATCATCCGCTGCCACAGGATTTTGCTGATATGCAAGGTTGGAAAGAACTGACTCAAAAGGTAGATAAAGAATATTCCAGATTGTCAAAAACCGGAAAAACCATGGTACTGTGTGATAATTACGGACAAACCGGAGCTATTAATTATTACTCAAAAGCCGGAGTCGTGGCGGTGTCATTTAATGCAGATTATATCAATTGGATAGATGTAAACAAAAAATATAAAAATGTGATCAGGGTTAAAGAGGCATCTGAAGCAGGAAAAGAACTTAAAGAATCCGGTTCCTTTTTTGAAATTGCAGCATTAAAAGATTCCATCACCAATCCTTACGCGAGAGAAAGAGGAACTGCAATTTTCAGTTTGCAGGGAGCTAAAATAGATGTTAATAAAAGAATTCAGGATGAAATTATCGAAGTTAAAAATGAGTGGAAATAATTTTTAATAAAGTTGTAAATGATGATTTGCAGACAGGATAAAGCTAATAGATAAATATTATTGCAACTTTATTGCGTTAACTGATTTTAGGTTAACTTTGCATTATCAATTATCAATTATCAATTATCAATTATCAATTATCAATTATCAATTATCAATTATCAATTATCAATTATCAATTATCAATTATCAACTAGACTATGGAAAACAAAAACTTTGATGTCATCATAACAGGTGGAAGCTATTCAGGATTATCTGCAGCAATGGCTTTAGGAAGATCATTAAGAAATGTCCTCATTATTGATAACGGAAAACCTTGCAACAGACAAACTCCGCATTCTCATAACTTTGTCACTCACGATGGGAAAACACCGTCAGAAATTGCACAGCTAGCCAGAAAAGATGTCGAAAAATACAATACAGTGCATTTTTATAACGGAACTGTAGCGAAAACACAAAAAACGATTGGAGGTTTTGAGGTTGAAATTTCCTCCGGTGAAAAATTTAAGGCTAAAAAACTGATCCTTGCTTCAGGAGTAAAAGATAAAATGCCGGATATTCCCGGGTTTGCAGAATGCTGGGGAATTTCTGTGATACATTGCCCATATTGTCATGGTTATGAAGTGAAAAACGAGGTTACAGGAATTCTTTCCAACGGAGATATGGCTTATGAATTTTCGAAACTGATTTTTAATCTGACTAAAAATCTCACGCTGTTTACGAATGGAAAAGCAACTTTTACCGAAGAACAGCTTGAAAAACTGGAGCAGAATACAATCATTATTAACGAGGATGAAATTGCAGGTATAGAACATACAAACGGCTTCATTCAAAGAATTATTTTTAAAAACGGAAAGGAAATTCCTTTACAGGCTTTGTATGCGAAAATTCCTTTTGAACAAAATATCAATGTTGATGATCTGGGTTGTGAAATAACGGAACAGGGATTTATTAAAGTAGATATGATGCAGAAAACAACCATTCCCGGAGTTTATGCCTGTGGAGATAATGTAACCATGATGCGCTCCGTAGCCAATGCAGTTGCACAGGGTAATTTTGCAGGAGCCATGGTGAATAAGGAACTGTCAGATGAAGAATTTTAAAGGCTTTTTAATGCAATTAAAACAATCATAATATAGGATTTATTCATCGGTGTTTTCATTTTTTAGTGTTTAAAAATCATTTTTTCAATAGGGAAATCTCAATGAAAATTCCGTACATTTGGGGTGAAAATTTCAAAAACTAAAAGTAAAATGGATATTATTTTCGACCTGATTGAAAAGGAAAGACAAAGACAAACCCATGGTTTAGAGCTTATTGCATCAGAAAATTTTGTTTCTGAAAATGTAATGAAAGCAATGGGAAGTGTACTGACAAATAAATATGCTGAAGGATATCCCGGAAAAAGATATTACGGAGGATGTGAAGTAGTAGATGAGGTTGAAACTTTAGCGATCAACAGAGCTAAAGAACTTTTCGGAGTTGACTACGTGAATGTTCAGCCACATTCCGGTTCTCAGGCGAATGCAGCCATTTATCTTGCAGTTTTGAAACCAGGTGATAAAATCATGGGGATGGACCTTTCAATGGGAGGACACCTTACTCACGGTTCTGCAGTGAACTTCTCAGGAATTCAATATAATGTAGTTTCTTACGGAGTTCAGCAGGAAACAGGCCTTATTGATTATGATCAAATGAGAGAAGTAGCGTTGAGAGAAAAACCAAAAATGCTTATCGCAGGTTTCTCAGCGTATTCTAGAGATTTAGATTATGCTAAATTCAGAGAAGTAGCAGACGAAGTTGGGGCTACCCTTTGGGCAGACATCGCTCACCCGGCTGGTTTAGTGGCCAAAGGATTATTAAACTCACCATTCGAACACTGTCATGTTGTAACTACCACTACTCACAAAACCCTGAGAGGGCCAAGAGGAGGTATGATCATGATGGGAAAAGACTTTGAAAATACATACGGTCACAAAACTCCAAAAGGAGAAATCAAAATGATGAGCCAGGTGCTGGACGGAGCTGTATTCCCGGGTATCCAGGGAGGACCTCTTGAGCATGTGATTGCAGGTAAGGCTGTAGCTTTCGGGGAAGCTTTGGATGTGCAGTTCGAAAATTATGCAAAACAGGTTAAAGCTAATGCTCAGGCATTATCAAAAGCAATGATCGACAGAGGTTTTGATATCGTAAGTGGTGGTACAGATAATCACCTGATGTTGGTAGATCTTAGAAATAAAGGGGTAAACGGTAAAGAAACCGAAAAAGCATTGGTTCTTGCTGATATTACATGTAACAAAAATATGGTTCCTTTTGATGATAAGTCACCATTTACAACATCTGGTATCAGATTGGGAACTGCAGCGATTACAACAAGAGGATTGAAAGAAAACGATATGGATACTATTGCAGGATTGATTTCTGAAGTGGTAGACAATATCAAAAATGAAGAGGTTCTTGGATCTGTAAGAAAGAAAGTGAACGAATTAATGGAAGGTAAAGCTCTGTTCAATTACTAACAGACATTCCAATATCATATAAAGAATGAGCGGATTGCTCATTCTTTTTTTATTCAAATGGAAAAGAAATCGTATACCTTCGACGAAATTAAACAGAAACTGGTTAATTACTGTGTTTACCAGGATCGCTGCCATGCCGAAGTGGAACAGAAGATGAGGGAGTTTTTGCTTATTGATGAAGCGAAAGAAGAAATAATTTTATTTCTTCTGAAAGAAAATTATCTCAACGAAGAAAGATTTACCCGAAGCTATATCCGGGGAAAATTTTACATCAAACATTGGGGGAAAACCAAAATTAAAATCAATCTGAAACAAAAACAGATTTCTGAAAAGTTGATAAATTCCTGTTTTGATGAAATTGATGATGCTGATTATGAAAAAATAATCAGAAAAATTTATGATAATTATTATACCAAACAAACTGGCTTGAAAGAATATCAAAAAAAAACCAAAACTATAAAACATTTGATGAGTAAAGGTTTTGAATATGAGAAAATAATCGATATTTTTGGCTAAATATTAATAAATTAAAAAAAACTTGAAGTATGACTTATAGAAAAAAAACAATCAGTTCATTGAAAAATATTGATATATAAACATTTAATAATTATTTTAAAGAAAAACAGCTGATATCAGGAATTTATACAGGTAAATATCATCTTCATAAAGAGTTTATATGGTATGATTTTTGTCTCTGGATTTAGCTGTATCGAAATGAAATTGTTAGATTTTATTAATATAACATCAAATTTATTTTTGATTTCAACATATTGAAATAAATTTATTTATTTTTGCATGATTGTATCAGAATTATCTTTGATTTGGATAATCAGATATTATACTTAATTAAATATGAACACCAATACAGACAATGTACAATTCTCTTAGAAAAACAATATTTGGAGGGGATAATGTTGTCAATCTCTCAGACGTAAGATATCTTCCTAGATGGATAATTCTTGTAATAGACATTATTATTCTTGTAATATCTTTATTTCTTTCCACTTACATTATCGCAAAGATTACCAAGCAGGAATTTATATATCATGATGATAAAAGCCTGATTTTCGCTTTTATTATCCTTGTGAATGCTGCTTTTATGTATGTCTTCAAGACTTATGCCGGAATTATCCGCCACTCCACATTTATAGACTTATTTAAGCTTCTGATATCCTGTTTTTGCACAATGCTGGCTATCGGAACAATAAACATCTGCTATTTCTGGATCACAGGAAGTAAGTTTATCCTTACTCCTTATCTGATGCTTTATTTTGTAATTTCATTTATGGGATTATTTCTTTTCAGACTTTACGTAAAAGAGTTTTTCCATATTGTAAGAGAATACAGAAGAAGCGCACTGAAAAAAAGAATTCTGGTATTGGGAATTGACGAGCAATCTATTGCCATTGCACGCGCTATTCTTGATAATCCGAGTTTACCTTATCAGGTAGTAGGTTTTTTGACACAAAGAACAGACTCCAAAAGAGCATCTCTGCTGGGAAAGCCAATTTATGAAAAAGAAAAAATAGAAGAAAACACCAAAGAAGACCTTATTATTGACGGCGTTCTTATTGTTAAAGAAATGATGGCCAGAGATGAGATGAATTCATGGGTAAATCTATTTTTAGAGAAAGATCTTAATGTCTTTAAAGCACCATCAGTACAAAAACTGAGAGACAGTGATCTTGGTGGGTCCATTAGAAACCTTCAGATTGAAGATTTGTTAAATAGAAAACCCATCAAAATTCAGAACGAAAAAGTTAAAAGTAGACATTTTGATAGAACAGTATTAGTAACCGGTGGAGCAGGATCCATAGGAAGTGAGATTGTAAGACAGGTTGCTCTTTTCAATCCTTCATTGATTGTCGTTTTGGATCAGGCAGAAACACCGCTTTATGAAATTGAACTTGAAATGAGAGAAAAGTTCCCTCATATCGCTTTCAAATTTGTTTTGGGAGATGTTTCCAATCATCACAGGATGGAATCTCTTTTCCAGACCTATAATTTCTCCATGGTATATCATGCGGCAGCTTACAAGCATGTACCTCTTGTAGAGGAAAATCCTCATGAAGCTATCTTTGTTAATATATTAGGTTCTAAGATTGTTGCAACACTATCCAGCAAGTATAAAGTAAACAGGTTCGTAATGGTGTCTACAGATAAAGCTGTAAATCCAACCAACGTAATGGGAGCTTCAAAGCGTGCCGCTGAGCTTTTTGTACAATCGCTACAGAATGTAGAAGGTAACGTTACCAAATTTATTACAACAAGATTTGGAAATGTATTAGGATCCAACGGTTCTGTAATTCCCCACTTTAAAAAGCAGATTGAAGCCGGAGGACCTGTAACGATTACCCATCCGGAAATTGTAAGATATTTCATGACAATTCCTGAGGCATGTGAACTGGTACTTCAGGCCGGAACAATGGGAGAAGGAGGTGAAATCTTTGTTTTTGATATGGGTGAGCCTGTAAAAATTATTGATCTTGCGAAAAGAATGATAAAGTTATCAGGGTTCGAACCTAACGTTGATATTAAGATCATCTATACAGGATTGAGACCGGGAGAAAAGCTTTATGAAGAACTCCTGAGTGACGATGCAAAAACACTTCCTACTCATAACGACAAAATTATGATTTCTAAAGATCCTTCAATGGGATTTGAAGATATAGACAGGCTTACTAAAGAAATTACCAAGGCTTCCCTGCGAAGAGATAAAGTGGAGGTTGTAAGGATTCTTAAAACAATAGTGCCGGAATTCCGAAGTAATAATTCAATTTATGAGGCTTTGGATAAATAGGAAGAAAATATAAATGTATATTTGCACAATTTAACAAGATAATGAAAGGAAAAATATTAGCATTAGTATTGGTGTCCTCTTTGGTGATTTCCTGCAAAGTGAACCCCAATGCTAAGAATGATTTAAATTATATGCAGAATATAGAACAGGTTGCAATTAATGCATCTGCGAAAAATTCAGCAAACACAATCCAGGTTGGGGATCAGTTGGTTATTCTGATCACTGCAAAAGATATGGATGTTGTAAAGCCTTTTAATCAGAATTATTCTTCCTCAGAACTTATCCAGACAAATGCAATGGCCGGTGGAAATACTCCTAATCAGGGAGCGACAATACTGTCAGGACCAACTTATATTGTAGATGCAAATGGAGATATTGACTTCCCTATATTAGGTAAACTGAATACATCGGATAAAAGTCTGACCGCTTTTAAAGACGAACTTAGAGAAAAAATGACGAGATATGTTATTAACCCAACCATTAATATCAGGCTCTCGAATTTTAAAGTTACAGTACTTGGAGAAGTCAACAGGCAAGGAGACTATACTATAGCAAACGGGCAGGCAACTATTTTAAATGCATTAGGTATGGCTGGTGACCTGACACAATATGGGAAAAGAGAGGACATATTGGTGATCAGAACAGAAAATGGTGTTGTTTCTCATGGCCGTGTTAATATTCAGGATGCTAATCTCATTAATTCTCCTTATTACAATCTGAAACAAGGGGATGCTATTATTGTTTCCTCAAGCAATACCAAAGACGTTTTAGCAAAACAAAATCCCAACACTGGACTTTATCTGACCGCTATTTCTATCGCGGTTACAGCAGTTGCCGTAGTAGTAAGTTTATTTAATAAGAAATAACGATTGATGGATAACCAGCGAACTTCACAATTTTCAGAGGAAGAAAACAACTTAATCAAGATTAATATTGGTGAAATTATAAAACCATATATCCGAAAATGGCCCTGGTTTATTATAAGTGCATTTATTGCTCTGGTAATAGGCTATATTTCATTGAAATTTATGGTTCCTGTATATGGTGTACAGTCTACAATTCTTATCAAGGATGCTAAAAATTCCTCTTCATCAGTTATGGCAAACGATTTGGGAGTTTTACCTGATTTATCCGGGATTGGAGGTCTTAAAACCAACAGTATAGCCAATGAAATTGAAGTTTTGAAGTCAAAGAAGATGATGAGTGAAGTGATCAGCAGCTTAAGTCTTCAAACAAATATTACAGCAAAAGGAAAAATCAGGACCTTAGAGTTATATAAAGAAACCTCCCCTGTAGAAGTGAGAGTAATTGGAGAGAAGAAAGATAAAGGCTCTGTAAATACAGTTCAACTTGCAATCAATGGAGAGAAATTAACCTTGAGTGGTGAAAGTCTTAAGAAAGATATTGTAACAACTTATGGTAAGACAATAAGTCTGCCATTTGCCAACATTATAATAACAAAAAATCCTAAATTTAACCCTGCAGAAGTTAAGGGCTTAAATATAAACAAACTGACGCTTCAGATATCTTCTCTGGAAGCTGCTGTAAATAATCTTCAAGGGCCGCTTAATGTTGATCTTGTCAACAGAGAGACAACTGTGCTAAAACTTGGATATCAATACCCTCAAATATCAAAAGCCAAAGATATTATCAATAGCCTGGTAGTAGCTTATAATAATGATGCTATTGTAGATAAAAATTCAGAATCAAAAAAGACTTTAGATTTTATTGAGGATAGAATTAAAAAATTATCGGGTGAGCTAGGAGAAGTTGAAAACCAGAAAGAAAGTTTTAAATCTAAAAATAATCTTACAGATTTAGAAACGGAGGCTAAAATTAATTTAGAAAGTTCTGCCGCCGCCAGAGCCAAACAATTGGATGTGGATGCCCAGTTGGAGCTTACAACAGCTCTTATAGGTTATGTTTCCAAGCAAGGACAGTATCAGGTTCTGCCAGCCAATATTGGACTGAATAATCCTGAAGCAATATCGGGAATATCTGCATATAACCAACTTGTGTTACAGAGAAACAGGTTACTTGAATCAGCCACACCGGAAAATCCAACTGTTGTAGATGTTACAAAGCAGATTAATGCAATGCGTAGTTCTATTATGCAGACCCTTCAAAGAAATAGAGTCGGGCTGGAACTGGCAAAAAATGAATATATAGGAGAACAAAATAAAGTTTCGGGGAAAATATCAAAGCTTCCTTCTATCGAAAAAATGTTCAGAAGTATAGAAAGACAGCAGCAGATTAAAGAAAATCTGTATCTTCTTTTGCTTCAAAAAAGAGAGGAAACTGCTATTGCACAATCTATTATAGCTCCAAAAGCAAAAGTTCTGGATGCTGCATATGCTTCTCCAGTGGCAATTTCTCCAAAGACCAATGTTATTTTGACGATTTATTTAGTAGCTGGTTTGCTCATTCCTTTTATTATTATTTATTTAACAATGCTCTTCAATAATAAGGTTATTACAAAACATGACCTTGAAAAAATTGTACATGCACCTATTATTGCAGAACTACCAAGTCTTGAAAAAGGAGATTCTGAGATCGTTAAGATGAATGATATTACTCCTATGGCGGAAGCATTCAGAATTCTTATTACCAATATGAATTTCATGCTCTCAAAGGAGAAAAAAGGAAAAGTAGTATTTGTTACTTCAACGGTAAAAGGAGAAGGGAAAACATTTACATCTGTAAACTTAGCTTTGACATTGGCCAATCCCAAGAAAAAAGCAATTATCATAGGATCTGATATCAGAAACCCGCAGCTTCAGAGATATAATCCTGCCAGAAAAGGACTTGCCGGGCTTACGGAATATCTATACAATGACGAGACTAAACTGGAAGATATTATTCATGTATCATCTTTTAATCCTTACCTGGATGTAATTTATTCAGGAATGATTCCTCCGAACCCAACAGAATTGTTATCTAACGGCCGTTATGAGATCCTTCTAAGGGAATTGAAAGAAAAATATGAATACATTATTCTGGATACTGCACCATTGCTCCTTGTAACAGATACTTTCCTTATTGCGGAGCTTTCTGATGTAACCATTTACGTTTCCAGATCTAAATACACAGAAAAAGCATTGTTAGAATTTGCCAACAGCAATATTGATCAGAAAAAAATCAAAAATGTAGGATTTGTTCTTAATGATGTAAGCAGAGAAAATTTAGGATACAGTAACAAATATGGTTATGGTTATAACCAGCATACAGAACAATCTTGGTTTCAAAAAATAAAAAATAAATTTAGTTAATGGCAACAACATATAAAATAGCGGTTATAGGCCAGGGTTATGTAGGTCTTCCTTTATCTCTTGAATTTGCAGATCATTATCCTGTTTTTGGATTTGATATCAATACACAACGTGTTGATCAGCTTAATGACGGAAAAGATATAACGCTTGAAGCTGATGTTGATAAATTGGATACCGGACTAAAAAAATATAGGGAAACTAATGGATCTTTAGGTTATAAAGCAACAAGCCAGTTATCTGATATTGCCGAAGCTAATGTTTTCATTGTTACAGTTCCTACCCCTATTGATAAATACAATGCTCCCGATCTTAATCCACTGATTTCGGCCTCAAAGATGTTAGGAGAAATTATCAAAAAAGACGATATTGTTATTTATGAATCTACAGTTTTTCCCGGGTGTACAGAAGAAGAATGTGTGCCGGTTCTTGAAAAATATTCAGGACTTAAATTTAACGAAGACTTTTTTGTAGGTTATTCTCCGGAAAGAATTAATCCGGGAGATAAAGTAAATACGCTTACCAGTGTTAAAAAAGTAACTTCAGGTTCTACGGAAAAGATTGCCGAAGAAGTAGATAATCTATATAAGAAAATCATTACAGCCGGAACTCACAAAGCACCTAGCATTAAAGTTGCAGAGGCGTCAAAAGCTATCGAAAATGCACAGAGAGATGTTAATATTTCTTTTGTTAATGAACTAGCATTAATCTTTGATAGAGTAGGTATCGATACGAATGATGTATTGGAAGCTGCAGGAACAAAATATAATTTCCTTAAATATAAACCAGGATTGGTAGGAGGACACTGTATCTCTGTAGATCCTTATTACCTTGCACACAAAGCAGAACAGCTGGGATATCATCCGGATGTGATCTTATCCGGAAGACGAGTAAACGATTCTATTGCAAAGTTTGTGGCTGCTAAAGTAGTGAAGCTTCTTATTGCAAAAGGTGGAGTGATCAAAAACTCTAATGCTTTGATCTTAGGAGTTACATTTAAAGAAAATTGTCCGGATGTAAGAAATACTAAGGTCGTAGATATCTACAGAGAGCTTGCTGATTATGGAGTAAATGTTGATATTTATGATCCGTGGGCAAGCAAGGAAGAAGTGAAACATGAATATGGAATTGATATTCTGGATGCTCTTCAGGAAGGTAAAAAGTATGATTCTTTAGTGATTGCAGTATCTCATAATGAGTTCCTGGAAATGGATCTGGATCTGCTTAAAAAAGAAAATGCAGTGGTTTTTGATACCAAGGCATGTTTAGACAGAAATCTGGTAGATGCAAGATTATAAAAGGTCATGAGCTATGATATCATAATCATTGGTGCAGGTTTGGTAGGTTTGGCTACAGCCTACCAGACTCAACTTAAAAATCCTGATTCTAAGATTCTCATTTTAGAAAAAGAAAATGATGTGGCATTGCACCAATCGGGACATAACAGTGGTGTAATTCATAGTGGGATTTACTACAAGCCTGGAAGCCTTAAAGCTAAAAACTGTATTGAAGGGTATAATTCCGTTATTAATTTTGCCGAAAAACATGGCATACGATATGACCTTTGCGGGAAGATCATTGTAGCTACTTCGCAGGATGAATTACCCCTTTTAGATAATATCTATAAAAGAGGAGTTGAAAACGGACTTCAGGATTTAAAATATCTTTCCAGAGAAGAATTTCGTGAAATTGAACCCCATTGTGAAGGAATAAGAGCAATCAAAGTACCACAAACCGGGATTATTGATTATCCGGGAATCGCCAAAAAAATAAAAGAACTTTTTGAACAAGCAGGTGGTGAAGTAAGATTCAAAAATGAAGTAAAAAATATCATTGATAAAGGATCTGAAATTATTGTAAACACCAATATTTCCGAATTTAAAACCAAAAAACTTATATCCTGTGCAGGATTGTATTCTGACAAGATAACCAAAATGACCAACGAAAAAAACGATGTGGTCATTATTCCTTTCAGAGGAGAATATTATAAAATCAAGGATGAAAAAAAATACCTGGTAAAACATCTTATTTATCCGGTACCTGACCCCAGTTTTCCGTTTCTCGGTGTTCACTTTACCAGAATGATTGACGGTAATATTGAAGCCGGCCCTAATGCTGTTCTGGCCTTCAAAAAAGAAGGATACCATTTTTTCGATTTCAATTTCAATGAAACCATGCAAACCATGCTATGGCCGGGATTTAGAAAAATTGTAGCAAAATATGGTAAAACGGGAATGGGAGAAATGCACCGTTCACTTTCCAAATCCGCATTTACAAAAGCACTTCAGAAACTTCTACCGGAAATACAGGAAAATGATCTTATTGCTGGAGGTTCTGGAGTAAGAGCCCAGGCTTGTGACAGAAACGGAGGATTGATTGATGATTTTGACATTGTGAAAAACGGAAACATTATTCACGTCCGAAATGCGCCCTCTCCGGCAGCCACTTCCTGTCTTTCTATAGGAAATAAAATAAGTGAGCTGATCATGAATTAAACAATGCACATCTGCGTGCGCTCAAAAAACTAAAAATATGAAAATTCAAATGGTTGATCTTAAAGGTCAATACCTGAAAATAAAACAGGAGGTAGATATTAGTATTCAGGAATGTATTAATAGTACCGCATTTATTAATGGTCCTGCTGTAAAAGAATTTCAACAGGATTTTGAAAAATATCTGGGAGTAAAACATGTGATTCCATGTGCTAACGGAACGGATGCTCTTCAAATTGCCATGATGGCCCTTAATCTGCAGCCTGGCGATGAAATAATCTGCCCTGCTTTCACTTACGTAGCGACTGCTGAAGTTATTGGTCTTTTAGGGTTAAAACCTGTAATGGTAGATGTAAATGAAGATACTTTTGATATACAGCTGGAAGATCTTGAAAAATATCTTACTCCTAATACCAAAGCAATTGTTCCCGTTCATTTATATGGCCAAAGTGCTGATATGGAACAAATTCTTAAATTTGCAGAAAAACACAACCTTTTTGTTATAGAAGATAATGCTCAGGCAATAGGCTCTGATTATACGTTTTCAGATGGGACCACAAAAAAAACGGGAACTATCGGACATATCGGATGTACTTCGTTTTTTCCATCAAAAAATCTTGGATGTTATGGCGATGGAGGTGCATTAATGACGAATGATGATGAACTGGCTTTTAAAATAAGAATGATTGCCAATCATGGTCAAGAAAAGAAGTATTATCATAAAGTTTTAGGCTGTAATTCAAGACTGGATACCATTCAGGCTGCTATATTGAAAATTAAGCTTAAGCATTTGGATGAATATTCAGCTTCCAGAAACAGAATGGCGGATTATTATGATGCAAATCTTGTAGGTATATCAGAAATTCAAACTCCTAAAAGAGCAGCGAATTCTACCCATGTATTTCATCAGTATACCCTTAAAGTGAAAAATGGACAAAGGGATGGATTACAAAAATATTTGGCAGAAAAAAATATTCCAAGTATGATATATTATCCTTTGCCCCTTTATAAACAAGAAGCTTTTCTTCAATATGTAGAGGAAGATTTTAGTCTTCCGGTTACGGAGCAGCTTTGCCAAGAAGTGATCTCTCTTCCAATACATACTGAATTTGACCAAGAAGTACAGGATCTTATAATTAAAGAAATTAAAAATTATTTTAAATAATATAAAACCAGATATGTTGGATTTTTTTGCACACGAAACAGCCGTTATTGACGAAGGATGTCAAATAGGAAACGGAACCAAAATTTGGCACTTTTCACATCTTATGACAGGTTGCATTTTGGGCGAAAAATGTAATATTGGCCAGAACGTTGTCATTTCACCCAAAGTCGTTTTGGGAAAGAATGTAAAAGTTCAGAACAATGTTTCCATCTATGAAGGAGTAACATGTGATGATGACGTTTTCTTAGGCCCTTCAATGGTTTTTACCAATGTCATAAATCCCAGAAGTGCAGTAAACAGAAAAAATGAATATCTGAAGACCCATGTTGGAAAAGGGGCTTCTATCGGAGCTAATGCAACTATCGTTTGCGGACACAATATAGGTCAATACGCTTTTATCGGTGCAGGAGCTGTGGTTACAAAAGAAGTTCCGGATTATGCATTGGTAGTGGGAAACCCTGCCAGACAAATGGGCTGGATGAGTGAATTTGGACAAAGACTTCAATTTGATACAGAAAATATTGCCGTTTGTGAAGAAAGTGGAGAAAAATACAAATTAGAAAACAATAAAGTTTCAAAAATTTAGAAACATACAAATGAGTGAAAAAATAAAATTTGCAGTCGTTGGCTGCGGGCATATCGGAAAAAGACATGCCGAAATGATCACCAGAAATGAGGAATGTGAACTGGTAGGATTAATTGATATCAAAGATAAATCTTTACTGGGAATTGAAAATTATGAAGTTCCTTTTTTTCCATCTCTGGATGAATTTCTGGCTTCAGGAATTGAGGTGGATGTCATCAACATTGCTTCTCCAAACGGATTCCATTTTGAGCAGTCTTATAAAGTGATAGATGCAGGAAAACACGTTGTGGTAGAAAAACCAATGGCTTTGAAAAAACAGCATGCCGAAAAACTTATTTTTCAGGCTTTGCACAAGCATAAACAAGTTTTTGCTGTAATGCAAAACAGATATTCACCCCCTTCCGCATGGGTGAAAGAAATGGTAGAAAGCGGAAAGCTTGGGAATATTTATATGGTTCAGCTTAATTGCTACTGGAACCGTGATGACAGATATTATAAGCCGGAATCATGGCATGGAAAGAAAGATCTGGATGGAGGAACTTTATTTACTCAGTTTTCTCACTTTATCGATATTATGTACTGGCTGTTCGGTGATATTACTAATATTCAGGCAAAATTTGCAGATTTTAATCATGCAACACTTACAGACTTTGAAGATTCAGGATTCGTCAGCTTTGATTTTGTTGATGGGGGAATGGGATCATTAAATTATTCTACTTCAGTATGGAATCAGAACCTTGAAAGTTCTATGACCATTATCGCAGAAAATGGATCTGTGAAAATCGGAGGACAATACATGGACAAAGTGGAAGTTTGTAATATAAAAGACTATGTAATGCCGGAATTGGCTCCAACTAACCCTGGAAATGATTACGGTGCTTATAAAGGATCTGCAGCCAATCACCATTTTATCATTGAAAACGTTGTAGATGTATTAAAAGGAAGAAATACCATTACTACGAATGCTTTAGAAGGATTGAAAGTGGTGGATATTATTGAGAGAATATATGATAAAAAGTAGAAATTTTTCATTATAGTTTTAAATTTTGGTAACAAGTAATTATTTCTCAGAAATACTTTCAGATAATCTGTTGCAAGATTGGGTGGGGCAAATTTTTAGAGAGAGATTTGACGTAAATGTTCAGGTTGAGTTCTCTGAAGATCATTTTTGTTTGATATTTTCTAATAAAGACCACTATGTAACTATTAATTTTACTAATAATGGAAGACAAGCATTTTTCAGGAAAGAAAATACTTTAAGTTATATATCCAGAGAGCTTATTTCAGAAACAATTGGTTTGGAAATTCCAAATGAAAATTTAGTTTTATTTGGAGTTACAGAAATAGACTGGTTTATCAGGAAAGAAAATCATGCTTTTACAATAAATTATGATTTTATATCATACATGATTTGGACTCTCAATAGATTAGAGGAATATGGAGTACAATCTGAAGATAAACATTCCAGATTTGAACTGAAAGATTCTCATTTATTCAATGATGAATTATACCTTCGGCCAATAGTTGATGAGTGGATTTATTTTATTGGAAATATACTTTTAACCTCTGGTATTGATTGCAAACAAAATAGATTTTCTTATGAAGTAAGTCATGATGTTGATAAAATATCAAGATATATCAGTGTTCCAAAAACTAAATTCGTTACACTTTTTCTTATAGATTTAGTAAAAAGGCCTCAATTGGCTATTTCTTATTTGATCAATAGGAAATTTTTTTTTGATAAGGAGAGTTCCAATACATTTGACTGGCTTATGGATGTTTCAGAGAAATATGGTATAATCAGTAAATTTTATTTTATTCCGGCCAGTACCTCTTTCAAATTTGATTTTAGATACAACTATACCGGTTTTGTAAAACGTCTTATAAAAAAAATAGACAATAGAGGCCATGAAGTAGGCATACATTATAGTTATAATGCATCATCAAAATCCCATATTAAAACAGAATGGATGAAGCTCAGAAAAATTTTATCAGAACTGAATATCCCAACAGATCTTGGAGGTAGAATGCATTATTTAAGAATCAATTTTCTTGAAACGCTGAGACAACTTTCCATAGTAGGGCAAAAATATGATAATACCTTAACCTTTCATGAAACGGGTGGCTTTAGATGTGGAACCTGTTTTCCCTATCAACCGTTTGATATCTATAATAAGTCAATTCTGAATATAGAAATAAGACCTTTAATTGTAATGGAGGGAAGTGTCTTAGATTACTCTAAAATAAGTATAGATGATGATAAAGCTCTTTATTACATAAAAAAATTAGTTTTTCAGTGTTACAAAGTTGGAGGGAGATTTTCATTACTTTGGCACAATGATGAATTTGAGAGTGAAAAAAAGAAAGAATTATACTGTCAGATCCTTGAATTCTGTTCAACCTTGAATATTACAAAGCAAGTATGAGAATTTTGATAACAGATGCAAATTATAAAAATTCTATTGCGATACAGCGGGAATTGCATAGAGAAAACGCGCACCAGATTTTTGCTACAGATAAAGAAGCCGTTTTTTTTACTAAAAGGTTGGGCTATTGTAAAGATTATATCATAGGAGGTTTAGAAGAATCTGTTAAACAAGTTAAACCCGAATTCATAATTCCTGTAGGAAGTGAAGCTGTGAAGATATGCTCGGAGAAATATAGAGAATTGTGTTTAATACCTACAAAAGAGAGCCTTGAAATAGCATTAAATAAAGATAAAATGCTAGTTTTGAATTCTCTAAGAGATGTAAATTATCCTGAATGCAGATTATTTTCAAATCTTGAAGAATTAAGGCTGTATAGCAGAGATAAAAATTGTGTTGTTAAATCAAGTAATGAAAGTTTAGCTAAATTTGATCCAATATATGTAAAATCAGGTTCTGAAAATGAGTTTAATGAAATCCAAACATATTTGTCAGGAGGAATAAAACTATTAATGCAGGAACGGGTATCAGGAGTAGGCAGAGGTTTTTTTTGTATTGCTAAAGAAGGTAAGATCATTAGTTACTATATGCATGAGCGCATTAGAGAAATACCAATTACGGGAGGATCCAGTACAGCTGCAAAGTCGGTTTTTTGTGAAAAGATGTTTAATATATCCAAACAGATTATTGAGTATTTAAAATGGTCAGGTCCTTTAATGATTGAGTATAAATATGATGAGGCTAACCAAAAATATAATTTGATAGAGTTAAACCCTAAATTTTGGGGCTCGCTGGATTTATCTTATGCCTTAGGACTTAATTTTGGTAAAACCCTAATTGAGGCTTATTCAAAGAATGTGGAAGAACATATTGAAAAAAAATATGAAGTTGGGAAAAAATTCTTTTGGGTTTTAGATGGAGATCTTTTGGTTTTATTTAAAACAGGAAAACTGTATAAAATAAAAGAATATTTTTATAAGGACTCTTATACGAATTTGTTTGAAAACTTTTTTGTTGATTCAATGAAATTACTATGGACGATAAAAAAAATGTTCGCAAAGTAAATGAGATGAGAAAAGGAATTTTTCATTTTCATAGTACCTATTCCTACGACGGAATTAATACGCTTGAAAAAATAATTAAAATAATAAAAGAAAAAAAACTTGATTTTGTTGTTTTAACGGATCATGATACAATAAAAGGAAGTGTAGAACTTCAGAAAAAGGCAAAAGAACAAAATCTGAATGTGGAGATTCCTACTGCTGCAGAATATAAAACTGATAGAGGAGATGTTATAGCATTAAATTTAAAAAACGAAATTACAGATATGAGATGGCAGGAGTTTTATAAAGATGCAAAAGAACAAAATGCTATACTTATTTTACCCCATCCATATGACGGGCACAAACAAATAGAAGAATTGGCACAAGCCGTTGATGTCATAGAAGTATTTAATTCCAGATCTTCTGTTATCAATAACTACAAGTCTTATCTTTTGGCCCTACAATACAAAAAGCCTGTAATTTGGAGCTCAGACTCTCATATTCCTCAAACACTATTAAATGTAGTGCTAGGATATGAAAAAAAAGGTTTAAAGTTCCATGAAGCATTAACAAATGGCGAAGTTGCTCCATTATTTCTTAAAAAAAGTTCAGCTTCTGACGTTTTTTTCTCACAACTCAAGAAAGCCTATGTAAAGAAAAATTTTAAATTATTTATTTATATTGTATACAAAACTCTTTTTAAGAGAACTAAAGAAGATTATTTAAATTTATGAAAACAAAAATAATATCTTTTTTAGGTAGCAATATATTATCCCAATTAATATTACTGATTGCGGTTCCGCTCACAGGAAGAATTTATTCTGATTACGAAATTGGAGTGCTGTCGTTTATTTTATCAATTTCGGCTCCATTAGCCTATTTTTACACTTTGTCATACAACAAAGCAATTATGTTACCAGCAAAGAGCGAGGAATATAGTATGCTGTATGCTGTTTCCATTTTTTTAAGTATAACCATTTCATTAATTTCTTTTTTTGTTATACTTATTTCAATGTTATTTTTTAATATAGATTCCTATTTTTTAATTGTACCGTTGGTTGCATTTAGTCAGTCTTTATATAGTGCATCAAAAGATATTCTTATTAAAAAAGGCTTATTGAATATTGTAAGTACATCAATGATACTAAACTCTGTATTTGCAGTTATCATTATACTCTCTGGTTATTACATAAAACTATCATATTGGATTTTGATATCATCATATGTGATTCCTAATTTTATAGCAACTATATTTATAATGTTCTATCTGAAAATACAAAGAAGAAATTTTATTTACAGAGAGTTCTACAATATTATCATAAAATATAAATCCTTCCCTTTGCATCAAATGCCGGCATATTTTATTAATACTTTTAATGCAGAGCTACCCAGCTTTTTTATCAAACACTATTTTGGAGAAGCGATCTTAGGTAATTATTTCTTGGCTTCTAAAATAGTTAATAAACCATTGAGCCTAATCTCTGAAAGCTTAAACGGGTTAATATACAAGGATTTATCAGAAACCAATAAAGCTAAGCTTAATAAGAAAATGAATACTTATGTCGGATTATTATTCTTAGTTTCTCTATTATTTGCTATAATATATTTAATTTTTGGGGAATACTTTTTTTCTTTATTTTTTGATATTAATAAATGGAGAAAAGCATTTGATATGAGCAAAATAATAATTTTCACTACTGTTATTTCTGCGTCTTTTTCACACTATTCGAGCGGTGTATTGGTTAAAAGGAAGAATAAAATTTTTCTTGTCTGGGAAGTAATTACTACTTTGGTTTTGCTTGTCTCGTTTTTTTTAGGGAAAAGCTCTACTATCGATCTATTTATATGGATTTATGTAGGAGTAATTTTATTTAGATATTTATTACTTTCTTTACTATTTAATAAGTCTTGATTTTTGTTGCTATGAAGTATTTTACACTATTAATATTTTTTATTATATATAAATTATCTTTAGATTATCTCTATGTTAATTCAATATCTGTACATTATGGATATCTTGGTTATGTAAGAGAATTTAGTCATACAATTAATAACCTTTCTTATGTTGCTATAATATTTTATACTTATTTTTTTAAAAAGATTTTAGAGAAGGATACTCCTGCAAGTTTAATTCTTATGGTGATATATTTATTATACTTTTTACCAAATTTAACTTTTTGCGTATATACTAATAATTTTGAATTCTTTTTATATAGTGTTATATATTGTGCTCTGCTCTTTTTGTTTTATATAAGATACGGAAAAGTAAAATATTATCAAATTTTTGACAGCTCACAATCAATGATATTGTTTAAAATTTTGTTATATACGGTAGTGTTGATGATGATTGTTTTTTCCGTTATATATAATGGCTTTAACATTAAATTTGATTTTGAAGAAGTGTATGAAATACGAGCAAAAGTCAGTGAATTAAATATGCCTTCATTTATTAATTATCTGAGGCCGATAGCAAGTATGTTTATTACAATTTCATTTATGTATTATTTGATACAGAAAAATGTTTTTCTAAGCTGTGTGTTTTTCTTCTTTGGCTTAATGATGTATTCTTTTGGTGCGCATAAAACAGATTTCGTATTATTGATATTGACCATACTTATTTATTTTTTTTATAAAAAAGAATACAACAAGTATCTTCTGCATGCATTTATTGGCTTCAATCTTATTTTGATATTTTTTGTTGAATTTGGAAGTGAAAGTGTTCAGATCAGTATTGCTGGCCTTTATTCAAGAACTTATTTTACCCCTACGTTGTTAGCCTATTTTCATTATGATTATTTTTCCACTCATGAATTACTTTATCTCAGAGAGCATTTCGGGCACTGGTTTGAAACCAATGTAAATCATAAAAATAATTCCCCTTATATAATAGCAGCAACTTATTTTAATGACCCGGATATGTCTTCCAATACAGGTTTGATTGGAAGTGACTATGCACAATTTGGGTGGGCTTCACTACTGGTATTTCCTCTTGTGAGAGCTTATTTTTTTAGAGTATTTGATATGTCAAGCTTTAAATTAGATGCAAGAATATATTTAATTTCCAGTTTTTCTTTTGGAGCTTTGTTTATCAATGGTGCTTTTTTTACAGCACTTATTTCGGGTGGTTTTTTAGCCGTTTGTTTTTTACTTTATTTAATGCCTAGATATACTAAAAATAATGAATAAAAAAATACTTCATCTTTCACCTACAGATATCCGATATGACAGCAGGATTTTAAAAGAGTTGAAGGCGGTTCAAAAAATTGAAAACACAACTCTGATAGCCTTTGGAATTGATGACTCTGAGGGACATAAATATGAAACAGAACAGATATCTTTTATTAAGGTATTCAATATCGCTACAAAAAATCTGAAATTTTTACCAAGACCTGTCAGGTATTTTCTTAATCTCATAGAGGCATTTATTAGAATGGTTTTTCCTGGTATCAGATACAAACCGGATATTATTCATTGTCATGATACCCTGTATCTGCCTATTGCAAAAATGATCAAATTATTTTGCGGTTCAAAACTAATCTATGATGCCCATGAACTTGAATCCGATAAGGCAGGACAATCAAAAATACTTTCAAAATATACTCTTTTCATTGAAAAAATATTGTGGAAAGATATTGATATCCTGATTAGTGTAAGCCCATCCATTATTGATTGGTATGATAAACATCTTGGAAAAAAGAAAAGTGTATTGATATTAAACTCGCCGTTGCTTGACACTTCGTCAAAAGGAAATGGTAAAAACAATTATCTAAGAGAAAAATTTAATATCCCTGAAGGAAAAAAAATATTTTTATACCTGGGAATAATAAGTGAAGTAGGAAGAGGTGTAAATTTGTATTTGGATGTTTTCCAAAGAAAAGAAGTAGATTCACACATTGTTTTTATTGGCTATGGAGAATATGTTGATGAAATTAAAAAAGTAGCACTTAATAATGATAATATTCATTATCATGCGGCTGTTCCTCATCACCAGGTAGTAGAGGTGTCTACATCTGCAGATGTAGGGCTTTGTCTTGTAGAGGCTGTTTCTTTAAGTGATTATTATTGCTTACCCAATAAATTATTTGAGTATGCTTTTTCAGAATTGTATATTTTAGCGTCAGATTTTCCGGATATCAAAAAAATTGTTGATGAATATAATTTAGGAAAATGTAGCGGTTTAAATGCCGAAAGCTTATTTGAAATTGTAAAGGATGTTGAACATTCAGATCTGGAAAACAGGGTCAAAAAAGACCTTTACCCTCTTAGCTGGAACTTTCAGGAAAGTGAATTATTAAAAATGTATAATAATATTTTAAAAAATAAAGAATAAATAATAAAGACAAATGTGTGGAATTTTTGGAGTCGTATCAAAGACTCGTATAAACAAGCAAAAATTTCAAACTCTGGTAAAACATTCAGAACAAAGAGGAATGGATTCCAGCGGTTTGATCTATTATCAAAACAATTACTATAAAATAAACAGAGCAGATTATAGTATTGAAAAATTACTGAATAAAGTACAGCCTTATAATAATAATATTGTGTTAGGACACAGTAGGTTGATTACTAATGGCTTGGGTGATAATCAGCCTGTGGTGAGAGGAAATATATGTGCTATACATAATGGTATTATTGTTAATGAAGAAGAAGTCTGGAATAAATTATCAGTAAGCAGACAGCTGAAAATTGATTCTGAAGCCATTGTAGCCATTGCAGAAGAATTTCTTAGTAATAAGGAAAACAAAGTTGAAGATCTTCCCAAAGAAATACTTTCCTTATGTAAGGGAGTTATTGCATGTGCTCTTGTGCTGCCGGAAAAAGGGAAACTGCTTCTTTTTTCCAATAATGGAAGCCTGTATGTGGGGTATAATGACGATAAAACTTATTTTGCTTCAGAAAATTATGGACTCAAAATTATTGGATGCGAGAATATCAGTCAGATAAAAGATGAAGCAATGATTCTTGATATTCCTGTTTCAGAAGAAAAACTCACTATTGTAGATGAGAAAAGCAGAGTGGAAAATCTAATTCCTGAATTTAAATTTAATACCATTGAAGAAGGTTTACTGGAATACAAAAAAATAAACATCAAGAGATGTACAAAATGTATACTTCCTGAAACAATGCCTTTTATAAAATTTGATGAGGCAGGAGTATGTAATTACTGTAAAAATTATAAACCAAGAAATAATCCGAAACCCAAAGAAGAATTATTTAAATTGGTTGAACCTTACCGAAGAAAGGGAAAAGAATTAGATTGTATCGTTCCTTTTTCTGGAGGTAGAGATAGCTGCTACGGATTACACCTTATTGTTAAAGAGTTGGAAATGAAACCTGTTACATATACCTATGATTGGGGAATGGTGACGGATCTTGGTAGACGAAATATCAGCCGTATGTGTGCAGACCTTGGTGTAGAAAATATTATTGTAGCAGCAGATATTTCACTCAAAAGAAAGAATATCAGAATGAATCTTGAAGCATGGCTGAAATCTCCACATTTAGGAATGATGGCAATGCTTACTGCAGGGGATAAACACTTCTTCAGATACGTAGAAGATATTAAAAAGCAAACAGGAATCAATCTTAACCTTTGGGGGGTAAACCCGCTGGAAGTAACTCACTTTAAAACAGGATTTTTAGATATTGAACCTGATTTTGAGGAAAAAAGAGTATACAGCCATGGAGCAATGAAACAGCTGAGATATCATTCTAAAAGATTCAGAGCTATGATGCAGAGCCCGGGATATTTCAATAGCTCACTCTGGGATACTTTGTCTGGTGAATATTATCGTAGCTTCACAGAAAAACAAGATTATTATCATATTTTTGATTATTGGAGATGGGATGAAGAGCAGGTAGATAATACTCTTTTAAATGATTATGACTGGGAAAAAGCAATAGACACTACTACTACCTGGAGAATTGGAGATGGTACCGCTGCTTTTTATAATTATGTATATTATACTGTAGCTGGTTTTACAGAGCACGATACATTCAGAAGTAATCAGATCAGAGAAGGTCAAATGACAAGAGAAAGAGCACTAGAACTTGTTGAAATAGAAAATGCACCGCGTTATCAAAACATCAGATGGTATCTGGATACTTTAGGACTTGATTTTGAACGTGTGATAAAAATAGTAAACAATATTCCAAAATTGTATAAACAATAATAGATGCTAATTATAAATGCCTATTTATAGATGAAAAATTTATTAATTTATAAACTGAGGTTTATTTTTATTTATTTGTTTTGTACCATCAGCACTTGCTTGATGGTACAAGCATCTGTAAGCAAAACATCATTAATAGTGGTGGAACCTGTGTTCAGACAACAAAATCTGAAAACCACAGAAATTGTCAATCTCATCAATCATTACAATGATATTTTTGCTTCTGAAACAAAAATGGCAAACTGGCCCAATGCAGCTTATGATTGTGCCGCCTTTTTATATATCCCGATACAATATGGTTATGATACAAAAAATCAGGAAATTATAAAAAGACTGCAGATCCTTTTTACGTATGAAAGGCTGCTTACCATAAAGAATAGAGCAGATATAGATGATTTAAGCAAAAGAACTTTCTATTTTACAGTTTCCGAATATCTCAGAAGAAGCGGAATACGTGGCGATGCAGAAAAAACAAAAATGTTTAATTTCATCAGAAAGGAAATATTAAACTATTGGAACAATACTTATGCAAATATTTGGGAAGCAGAATCCAGGAAATTCTATGGAGTAAAGCAAAGAGTACAGTATTTGCTGAGTGGTGAATATAATGGAGATATGAGCTATTATAGCGCATTTACAGATCTTGAACTTTATATCATGGGAACTGGGGTTAGTCTTTCACTTATAGAAAAAGATGCCTCAATTACTGTTACCAGGGATTTGATAAACATTAGAAACCTCTTTTATCAGGTAATGCAGAAAAAAGTAGTATTTCAGGATAATGTATGGTATCTGCAGCCAAATGTCTGGAAGGACCATCCTAATTTTCAGGATGTAGTGCTTAAAAAAAATCAGAGTGTTAATTGGGATGCTTCTCACTTTTCAAGGATGCCAGCCTATCTTCATATTCTGAAACTAGCATTTCAATCTGATGATACAAAATTTAAATATCTCAACAAGCTTAACACATTACTTTCAAAACAATTGTTGAATAATATTGCAGTATATAATCCTAAAGATGAAACTTATTCTTTCAATAATTTCGTTGATGGGAATAATAGCAACTTTAGAAGTAATCTTAAAAAAGGGGATAAGGGATTATCACCTTCTGAGGATTATACCCATATTTTCTATGGATGGTGGAAGATGCTGGATACAGATGAGGTGAATATGATGTATGAAAAAATTTCACTTAAATATTCATATTATTCTAATCAAAATCCTTATATCAATGATAATAAAGGGTATTTTCAAGAAATTATAAATTTAAAATAAGCACATACCTACTGATGAATATCTGGCTGATTTCCAAATATGCCTCACCGCCACAATACGCAAAAGTTCCCTCACGGTTGTTTTATTTGGCAAGAGAGTTTAAAAGACAGGGAAATAATACCCTCATGATAACTTCAGATTCTAATCATTTCACCCATTGTCCTGAAACTGATAAAATATATAACGATGAAGAGCAGGATGGAGTGGCTATAAGATGGATTAAAACTAAAAAATATATCAAAACCGCATCTATAGACAGAATATTGTCCTGGTTTGATTTTGAAAGAAAGCTTTTCTCAATGAAACTTTCCGGGATGGCAAAGCCTGATGTGGTTATTGTTTCTTCACTTTCTATTTTTACCATTATTTATGGTTATTATCTGAAAAAGAAGTTTGGAAGCTTTTTGGTTTTTGAAATCCGTGATATCTGGCCTTTAACGATGACGGAGGAAGCTGGGTTCTCAAAATGGCATCCTCTTGTTTTACTGATAGGGTTCATAGAAAAATTTGGATATAAGAAAGCTGATTTGGTTGCAGGAACAATGCCGAGGCTGGATTTACATGTAGAACAATTATTAGGGTATAAAAGACCTTTTCATTGCTCCCCATTAGGATTCGATCCTGATAACTATTCTGAAGACTTTTTAAAAGAAAAGAATCCGTTTTTGGAGGTAATGCCATCAGATAAAGTAATTATTGGCTATGCTGGGAGTATGGGAGTTACCAATGCATTGGAGCCTTTTATTGAAACAATAAAGACCATGAAGGAAGATCGTCATATTCATTTTGTACTTGTTGGAAGCGGTGATCTCAGAGAATCTTACGAAGAACAGCTAAAAGGTTGTTCCAATGTTACATTTTTACAAAGAATCCAGCAAACTGAAGTTAAATTTTTCCTCGAAGCTTGTGATATTCTTTATTTGTCTACGAAAGATTCGAAAGTATGGGATTATGGGCAATCTATGAATAAAGTGGTTGAATATATGTTGGCTGCAAAACCTATAATAGCTTCTTATACAGGATATCCTTCCATGATTAATGAAGCGGATTGCGGTAGATTTATCAACAGTACATCTGCAGAAGATATTAAAAACGCAATTCTATTTTATGCCAATATGAGTTCCGAGGAAAGAATGACCATAGGCAACAAAGGGAGACAATGGATTTTTGAAAACAGAACGTATCCGGTACTGGGGAAAAAGTACATGGATGCTATTTTATTTCATTCCGTAAAGCAAAAGAAGTAGCTTTGCACTGGCTGAAATAAAAAATAGGCTTTATTTTGAAAATTACTGTTAATAATAATTTCATTGATAAACTATTCCTGTTATCTGTTATGGTAGGAAATACTGTTGCCATTTCTTTTGCAAAACCATTAGAAATGAATCCCAGGGACTTTTCTATACCGTATCGGATTTTTATTATTGTCTTTTCTATATTTATCATCTATAGAGAAAGAAAAAATATTAGTTTTAAAAATATTTCACTGGTAAGCCTTATTGGATTTTGGATTTTTTATATCATCAAACTTATCTATTCGTTCAATAATTATTCTTTTAATCAGGAAGTACTACAATCAAAAAATGAAGATATTTTCAGGATTTTATTTATAGTACTTGTACCAAGTATTGCATTATTATGTATTAATTACAACAAAGTAAATTTCAAAAGTATTACAAAACTCTGTATCTCAGTTTTATGTGCCCTTCTTGTTTTCAATTACATATATGGCTATATAAACTTAGATCATATTTTTAGTACATATTACATAATGTATGGCCATATTGGAGCCTCATTATTTATTATATCGTTATTTTTACTTTTATTTTGTAAAAAAGACTATAATTCTTATTTTTTATTCTTCTGTCTTTTATTAGGAATCTTTAATGTGATTCAATCTATGGCAAGAAGCCCGTTAATTGCGGTTTTTGTATGTTCTTTTTACCTTATTCTTTTGAAGGAAAACAAAAAATATGTGTTATATGCAGTTATAATGGCCTTGTCATTTATAGCACTGATTTTTCTCCACGAACAATATGGAGATGAACAAATAGCAAGCTTCAATAGAATGTATAAATGGATTGCCCAGGGAGATACATCAAGCAGAGGCCCACTATATAGAGGAGCCATTGAAATTTTTAATTCAAACCCTTTTTTAGGAGGAAGAATATTATTTAATGATGGAGTTCACCCACATAATATCTTTTTAGAGCTTTTAATGGCTACCGGCATTCTGGGGTTAATTATTTATTTTCTAAAATTTTTGAAGGTATTCCAAAATGCTTCTATATTCTTGAACATAAAAAAAAGTAATATATACTATAAACTGATTTTTGCTTTATTTTTGCAATATTTTACACTCGTACAGACATCTTGTAATCTTTTTAATATACCGGAATTTTTGTACTTTAGTTCAATAATTATTGGGATTAGTAATACAGCAAAAACAGAAGAAACTGAGTAGAATCTCATGATGTATTATGACGAATGTATCTAACTTTTAAGAATGTATAAAAATTATTTAAAGAGGATTTTCGACTTTGTATTTTCTCTGATGGGAATTACCTTATTGCTTCCGATTTTTCTTATTGTGATGGTAGGATTGTTCCTATCCAATGATGGAAAACCATTTTTCTTTCAGTTAAGACCTGGGAAGAACGGAAAGGTATTTAAAATTATAAAGTTTAAAACAATGAATGATAAAAAGGATTCCAATGGAAATCTTTTATCAGATGCAGAAAGATTAACAGCAGTGGGTTCATTTGTCCGTAAAACATCTCTGGATGAAATTCCACAGTTAATTAATGTTTTGAAAGGAGATATGTCTCTTATTGGCCCCAGACCTCTTCTTGTACAATATCTGCCGCTTTATAATGAGCATCAGGCAAGAAGACATGAAGTGAGACCCGGAATTACCGGCTGGGCACAGATTAACGGTAGAAATGCTATTTCCTGGGAAGAAAAGTTTAATTTAGATGTCTGGTATGTGGATCATGTATCCTTTATTCTGGATCTAAAAATAATATTTCTTACTATAAAGAAAGTTTTTATAAGAGAAGGTATTTCAGCCGATGGACACGTTACCATAGAACCATTTCAAGGAAATTAAATAATAGCTATGTATTTATTTGGAGCAAGCGGACATGGAAAGGTAATTGCAGATATTGCTGCTGCTAATGACATAAAAATTAAGGCATTCATAGATCAGGATGTCACTAAAAAGGAATGCTATGGATTTCCGGTTCTGAATAATTTACCGGATGATAAAGAAAAACTTATTATTTCAATTGGAAATAATCTGACCCGTAAGAAAATTGCAGAACAGATTAATCATGAAATGGGCACTTTAATACATCCCAAAACAATCATTTCAGGTTCTGTGAAAATAGAAGAGGGAACAGTAGTCATGGGAGGCGTGGTCATTAATGCAGATACGGCCATTGGAAAACATTGTATCATCAATACCAATGCATCTGTAGATCATGATTGTGTGATTGAAGATTTTGTTCATATTTCTCCTAATTCAGCACTTGCCGGAGGAGTGGAAGTAGGTGAAGGCTCTCAGATTGGAATAGGAGCTTCTGTAATCCAGGGAATCAAAATAGGAAAATGGTGTGTAATTGGTGCCGGTGCGGTCATCATTACCGATGTTCCCGATTATTCAGTTATTGTTGGAAATCCGGGGAGAATTATCAAGAAAAATATTATATAAACAAGTTACTAATCAAAAATATGAATACTAAAATCTGGCTGTCCTCACCGCATATGGGAGGGAATGAACAAAAATACATCAACGAAGCATTTGAAGAAAACTGGGTAGCTCCGTTGGGACCTAATGTTAACGGATTTGAAGGTGACCTGGAGCAGTTTTTAGGAGGAAGTGTAAAAGTGGCTGCACTGTCTGCAGGTACTGCAGCATTACACCTTGCTCTTATCGAATGCGGAATTGTACATGGCGATGAGGTGATCTGTCAATCCATGACTTTCTCTGCTTCAGCCAATCCAATTGCGTATTGTGGAGCAACTCCTGTGTTTGTTGATAGCGAACCGGTTACATGGAATATGTGCCCTAAAGCGCTGAGAGAAGCCATCGAAGACAGAATCCAAAAAGGAACAAAACCTAAAGCAATCATTGTCGTACATCTGTATGGTATGCCGGCAAAAATGGACGAAATTACTGCCATTGCTCAGGAATTCCAGATACCTTTGATAGAAGATGCTGCTGAAGCCCTTGGCTCAACTTATAAAGGACAGGCTTGCGGAACATTCGGACGTTTTGGGATTTTAAGTTTTAACGGAAACAAAATTATTACCACTTCCGGAGGCGGAGCTTTGGTTTGTCATACTCAGGAAGATAAAGATAAAACCGTTTTCCTTTCTACACAGGCCAGAGACAATGCTCCCCACTATCAGCATTCACACATCGGTTTCAACTACAGAATGAGCAATATTGTAGCAGGAATAGGAAGAGGACAGATGGAAGTGCTTAAGGACAGGGTTGCAGCCCGTAGAGCAATGCACAATTTCTATGTTGACCTTTTCCGCAATATTGAAGGGGTAACTGTACTCTCAGAGTCGAATGAAGATTTTTATTCCAACCACTGGTTATCTGCAGTGATTGTTGATCCGGAAATGACAGGAAAAAACAGAGAAGGTTTAAGACTTGCATTTTTAGAAGACAATATAGAATCAAGACCGCTTTGGAAACCTATGCATTTACAGCCGGTTTTTGAAACTTCTCCTTATTATGGCGGGAATGTTTCTGAAAAACTTTTTGATAACGGATTATGCCTTCCTTCAGGCTCTAATCTGTCAGAGGATGACAAAGAAAGGATAGCAAAGGTTGTTCATTCTTACTTTGGACTTTAATATTATTTGAATTTAATGAATCAGTACAAATATTGGAAAAAAGTTTTTGATTTTGCCTTAGCGGCATTATTGATCCTTTTTCTTATGCCTGTGCTGATTATTTTATTTGTGATTGCAAGTCTGGATACATCTTCCAACGGAATCTTTTTTCAGACCCGGATAGGGCAGTATGGAAAACCTTTTACCATTTTTAAAATTAAAACAATTCATGAACAGAAGAGAACATGCTCAAAAATAGGGCAGACTCTCAGAAAATTTAAGCTCGATGAATTTCCGCAATTGTTTAATATTGTAAAAGGTGATATGAGTTTTGTAGGTCCCAGGCCTGATATTGAAGGGTATTACGATAAACTTGTCGGAGAAGACAGGAAAGTTCTGGAGCTGAAACCCGGGCTTACCTGTGAAGCAAGTATTAAATACAGAGACGAAGAATACCTTCTGGAAAACCAGGAAGATCCTTTAGCTTACAATGATGAAGTGTTATTTCCGAACAAAGTAAAAATGAATCTGGAGTATTTTGAAAAGATGTCTTTCAAAAACGATATCAAGATCTTGTTTAAAACATTAATAACCACATTGAAATAGAGTTTTTAACTATTATGAAAATTAAAGAAACCCCGCTTAAAGACTGCTACATCATAGAGCCTACTATTTTTGAAGATGAAAGAGGCTATTTCTTTGAAAAGTTCAACGAAAAAAAATTTGAGGAACTTACCGGAATGAACGGGCACTTTGTGCAGGATAATATTTCCAGATCTTCCTACGGAGTATTAAGAGGCCTGCATCTTCAGAAAGGAGAACATGCCCAGGCAAAACTGGTTTCCTGTCTTGAAGGAAGCGTTTGGGATGTGGCTGTAGATCTTAGAGAAGATTCTCCTACATTCGGAAAATGGTTCGGAATAGAACTTACTGCTGAAAACAAATTACAGTTGTATGTGCCGAGAGGTTTCGGACATGGTTTTGCTGTACTAAGTACCCATGCTGTATTTTCTTATAAATGTGATAATTTTTACAATAAAGAATCAGAAGGCAGTGTAAAATTCAACGATCCTGATCTTAATATTGATTGGAAGGTTGATGAAAAAGATGCCATACTTTCCGAAAAAGATCAGAACGCTCCCGGATTTAAAGAAAAAAACTTTTAAAGCATATCCCTGAAAACCACTTTTATAAAGTGGTTTTTATTTTTTAATCCTAACTCTCCAATATTTTGTATCTTTGCAGACTCAAAATCAAAACGATGCGTACAAAATCTGTAGGGAAGAAGAAAATCAATGTAGTCACTCTTGGATGTTCCAAGAATGTATATGATTCTGAAGTATTAATGAGCCAGCTGAAAGCCAATGGCAAAGAAGTGGTTCATGAAGACCGTGGGGACATTGTGGTCATCAATACCTGCGGATTTATTGATAATGCCAAAGAAGAATCTATCAATACCATCCTGGATTATGTTGACGCTAAAAACAGAGGCGAGGTCGAGAAAGTATTTGTTACAGGATGTTTATCTGAAAGATATAAACCGGATTTGATCAAAGAAATTCCGGATGTAGATCAATATTTCGGAACAAGAGATCTTCCGGTACTTTTGAAGCATCTGGGAGCAGATTATAAACATGAACTGGTAGGAGAAAGATTAACAACAACTCCCAAACATTACGCATACCTTAAAATTTCTGAAGGCTGTGACAGGCCATGTTCTTTCTGTGCGATCCCATTGATGAGAGGAGGTCACGTTTCAACGCCAATCGAAAAACTGGTGTTAGAAGCTCAGAAACTGGCTAAAAAAGGAACGAAAGAATTGATTCTTATTGCCCAGGACCTTACGTACTATGGATTGGATCTTTATAAAAAAAGAGCACTGGGTGATCTTTTAAAAGAATTGGTGAAAGTAGAAGGAGTGGAATGGATTCGTCTTCACTATGCTTTCCCAAGCGGTTTCCCAGAAGATGTTCTTGATATTATCCGTGAAGAGCCTAAAGTATGTAATTATATAGATATTCCTCTTCAACACATCAATTCAGATTTACTGAAATCTATGAAGAGAGGAACTACCCATGAGAAAACAGATGCCCTTTTAGGAAAATTCAGAGAAAAAGTTCCTGATATGGCCATCAGAACAACGCTTATCGTTGGGTATCCTGGTGAAACAGAAGAGATATTTCAGGAGCTTAAAGACTGGGTAAGAGAACAAAAATTTGACAGATTAGGCTGTTTTACCTATTCTCATGAAGAGAATACGACAGCCCATGTTTTAGAAGATAACATTCCTCAGGAAGTAAAAGAGGCTAGAGTAGAGAAAATAATGGAACTGCAGTCTCAGATTTCATGGGAAAAAAATCAGGAAAAAATCGGTAAAGTATTCAGATGTATTTTTGACCGTAAAGAAGGTAATTATTTCATCGGAAGAACTGAGTACGATTCACCGGATGTAGATAATACGGTTTTGGTTTCAGCTGAAGATACTTATATTTCGATTGGTGAATTTGCAGACGTGAAAATAACTTCTGCCGAAGAATTTGACCTATACGGAGAATTAGTTTAGCTAAAGGCTTACTAATCAAGTGAAAATAGTATTTCCGAATTAAATTATTAATGAAAATTAACATAGAATTTTCTCGGTAGTATATTTCTATTTTATTGATAATCAAATGATTATTGTTTTTTTGTGTAATTAAGAATTTTTAATTTTCTTTATAATGTATTTAAAATCGAAAATTATGCTTAAATTTGCACAAGAAGCAATATTTTTAAATCATGTGCTTTCAGCAAGTTAATCATTAAATAAGCTAAAAGTCAATTGAAATAGTTATTGTATTATTTTGGTTTATTTTAATGTTCACAAGTTGAGATGTATCATCTCTTTTTGGAAATATTGATGAAAAAAAATGTAATTAAAAATCTTTAAAAACTTATGAAAAAATTTTTATTAACAGCAATTATGCTTGTTGGCCTTTCGGCTGTTTCTAAAGCTCAACAAGGGCGAGTGGGGATTAACACAACCACACCTGCCGCGACTTTAGATGTAGTAGCAAACACTACTGACAATGCTAGACCTGATGCGTTATTGGCCCCTCGTTTAACAAGAGCTCAGCTAACAGCCAAAGATGCTGCGTATACAGCTGCTCAAAATGGTGCTCTTACTTTTGTAACTACTATAGATGGTACAGCCTCAACAAAAACTGTAAATGTAACAGCAGTTGGGTTTTATTACTATGATGCACCATCCAGTACATGGAAAACATTAGGTGGAGGCGCTGCTCCTGCAACTCCATTCAGAATGAACTTAGCACAAGCGGCTTCTACTGCTTATGACTGGACAAACTCTAATTTTGATTATTGGGAGTTTACCAGTGGAACACAACTTACTTTACCGACCCCTACCGCTTATAACGGAAGAACAATCTATATAAGAAACCAAACAGGTGGTACTTTACAGTTTACAGGTACCGACGGTGTTGCTACACCTAAAGGTATGACTTCTCTTACGGGAATTGCTGCTATACAGATTTATAGTAACGGTACAACTTGGTATCTTGTTTCAGGTAGAAATTAATATATAAAAACATAAATTAAAATGAAAAATATTTTCTTAACTATAGCAGGTGGAGTATTATTGTTCCTTAGTGCAAATGTTAATGCCCAAATTATAACTAATGGGAACACTACATCAGCCCTGAATAATACAAACTATTTCATGGATGGTAGTAATTTTGAAGGATTAGCAAACCAAAGCTATGGTAGAGGTTTAGGGTTTCCTAGAACAAATTTAACTACTTTTACTTTTGATACTTCTCCAATGGATAATACTGTTATTGTTTCTGACTTTGACGGTATGGTAGTATATAATACTGCTACTGGAAATACAGCAGCAGGTCAGGGTGTAACAACAGCTGTTGCTCCTGGATTCTATTATTTCTCCAATCCGGGTAACCCAGGTAATATTACCAACGGTAGATGGGTACCAATGGGAGGTTCTGGTAAAGTAAATGTACTTACCACTGAAACTGTTACTGGTACTTTGGTAGATAGCAAACAGGTTTATGCAATTAAAGGAACCTTTACAGCAAGTGGGACTTCTACAGCAGTTAGTATTCCTTCTCCTACAGGGATGACAGCAATGTATGCAATCACTATCTATAAAGCAGGTACAAACATTGTTTATGATAGAAGTTTATATTCCTATACAATAGCTACTACAGCAGGTAATGCAATTACAGGTTCTCCTAGTATGTCTGTAGTATATCCAAGTGGGACATATGATTATGTTTTAGAATATTTAAAATAGTATAATACTTAATTATATAATAAAAAACCAATGAGAAATCATTGGTTTTTTGCTTTTTACAGAGAAGGATGTTCTTTTATTTTTCGGGGGTAATACATCGTGATTAAATCACTTTTTGAGCAATTGAAATTAAATATGGGCTGATAAATGAATCAGACTTTACATTTTAACAAAATAAAAAGGTGTTAAAAATCAATTGCTGAATCTCCACAGATGAATCTAAAGCACTTCTGACAAAAGTTTTTCCTAAAGTTAAATTTTAAGACTTTAAAATTTTAAAAAGCAGTTTTGAAATTTTATTTTAACTTTGTTGTTTTTGTAAAATATTGATTATCAACATTTTTTAAATTTGTGGTTTTTAAATTATGCATGAATTAGTTAATTATGTTAACTTTTTAAGTCTTTTTTTAACGTTTTTTAACAGTGTGACCTAAAACCCCTGTTTATAGTGCTTTGCAAGGATTGTTAACTTTTTATTAGTGTTTTGTTAACTGTTTTTAACATATCGAGTAGGGTTTTCTGAAGATTCCTGATACTTTTGTCCCGTCAAAACCAATAAAAGTTCAAAATGATGAAAAGATTCATTCTCGTAATCATAATGATGATTTCAACCCTAGGTGTTTACTCTTTTACAGGTAATACCTTAGATGCGAAAAAAACAAGTTATGCATCGTACTACCACGATAGATTTAACGGTAGAAAAACCGCTAGCGGAGAGATCTTTGATAATTCAAAGTTTACTGCAGCAAACAGAACGCTTCCATTTGGAACAAACGTTAAGGTAACCAACCTTAAAAATGGTAAAGAGGTAATAGTGAGAATTAATGACAGAGGGCCTTACCATTCATCAAGATCTTTAGATATGTCTAAAGCTGCGTTCGATGAGATTGGAGATATCAATCATGGTACTATTCCGGTCGAATATGAAATTGTCGATTAATTTTATGATTTAAATTAAAAAAAGCCAGCTGATCAGCTGGCTTTTTGTATGGATAAATATAGCATTGATTATACATCCAATTCCAATAAAGCAGGACAATGGTCAGAATGTACTGCTTCCTTTAAAATGACAGCTCTGCTGAGCTTATCCTTTAAGCTATACGAAGTGAAGTTATAATCTAACCTCCAGCCTTTATTTCTTTCCCTTGAGTTTTGCCGGTAGCTCCACCAGGTATAATTGTCAGGTTCATTGTTAAAGAACCTGAAACTGTCAATCAGTTCGCATTCATTGATAAAATTGGTCATCCATTCCCTTTCCATCGGAAGAAACCCTGAAACATTCTTTAAACCGACAGGATTGTGAATATCGATAGCCTCGTGGCAGATATTAAAGTCTCCGGAGATAATAAGATTAGGAATTTCTTTTTTTAAATTCTTGATATACTCCAGAAAGTCATGGCAGAACTGCATTTTAAAATCCAGCCTCTCAATATTAGATGCAGAGGGAACATATACCGAAATCGCAGAAAATCCGTCAAAATCTGCACGGATGATTCTTCCTTCATTGTCATAGCTTTCAATACCACAACCATACTCTACGTGGTTGGGTTTTATTTTTGAGGCAATTCCGACCCCGCTGTAGCCTTTTCTTACCGCTGAGTGCCAATAACTGTGATATCCCAATTTTTCAAGACTTTCGATGTCTATCTGGTCGTTTCCGGCCTTGCTCTCCTGAATACAGATAATATCCGGATCGGCAGTTTTCAGCCAGCCCAGAAAATCTTTCGTAAAAGCCGCCCTGATTCCATTGACATTGTAAGTGATTAATCTCATAAACAAAATAAATTTTTTCAAATGTAGGGAAATAAAAAAAGCCGGCTCTGAATTTCAAATCCGACTTTTATATACTGAGTAAGTGATTTTAATTTTTAAAAACTGTTTTACCGTCTTTTGTCAGTTCTATTTCCTCGCCTTTTCCTCTCAGTTCATAATGGTCATTCTTGTACCATATTCCTGATGCAGGCTTTTGTCCCTGAAGCTCAATGGTTTCATTGTTGAACACTACAATAGCCGTATTTTTGGTATTGTTGAAAGTCATATCCAGGGTTTTCCCATTCTTGTCTTTCGAAGTACTTTTTACAATTTCATCCTGAGTACCTGAAACAGCTGCAGAATCAGATGGCTTGGATGCAACACTGTCTACAGAAGCGGAAGTGGAATCTGTTGTTGTCTTTTCTTTATTACATGAGGTTAAAAATAATGCTGAAAATGCTGCTGCAATAAAAATGTGTTTTTTCATAAATAGATATTTAATGTTGTCTGTTGATATGCAAAATAAGTGCCTTAAAAAAGAGGCGGAAAAAATCATTCGATTTTTTCCGCCTTTAAACCCAAAATTAAATAAACTATGAAAAAAACTACTTGGGTTCTAAAATACTGATAGGAATAATACACTCTTCAAGTGAAATTCCACCATGCTGGTAAGTTTCTTTATAGTAATTAACAAAATGATTGTAATTTTTTGGATATGCCAGGAATATATTGTTTTTAGCAAAAATATATTTCGAACTTAGATTTCCTTTGGGCAGGAAAAGCTTTTCCGGGTTGGTAATGGCCCATACATCACTGTCATCATACGTTAAGCTTTTACCTGTTTTATATCTGATATTCGTAGACGTTTCTCTGTCTCCTACAACCTTACTTGGTTTTTTAACGTATACCGTACCGTGATCTGTTGTGATCACCAGCTTATATCCGTTTTCTGCAGCGGTCTTAATGATCTTCAATAAAGAAGAGTTTTCAAACCAGTTGAAGGTAAGGGAACGGAAAGTTTTATCATCACGAATCAGCTGGTCTACAATATGATTGTCTGTTTTTGCGTGCGACAGGATATCAATAAAATTGTAGACAATAACCAGCAGGTCATTATTTTTATGCTGGTTGAAATCGTCATAGATCTTTCTTTCAAAATCAGCGTTCAGTACTTTAAGATACTTCATAGACTTTGAGCCAAGACCTATTCTCTTCATCTGATCTTCCAGGAAGTCGCGCTCAAACTCATTTTTATTTCCTTCTTCATTATCATTAAACCATTTATCAGGGAAACGCTTTTCTATCTCAGACGGCATTAATCCTGCAAAGAAAGAATTTCTTGCATATTGTGTTGCTGTAGGAAGAATACTATAATAATAATCTTCCGATATTTTATTGTAGTATTTTGTAAATAAAGGTTCGATGACTTTCCACTGATCGTAACGAAGATTATCCACCATCAGCAAAAGAACTTTTTCTTTTTCTACTTCAGGCTTCACTTTTTCCTTGAAAAGCGTATGGCTCATCATCGGTTTGTCTGAATCTGTAAGCCAGTTTTCATAATTTTTCTCAATGAATTTGGCAAACTGAATATTGGCTTCCTCTTTCTGAGATTGAAGAAGATCGGCAAATTCATTGTCTGCTACCTTATCAAATTTAATTTCCCAGCTAAGGATCTTTTTATAATATTCAGCCCATTCCTGGTAGGTCCTTAAATAAGAAAGTTCCATGGAAAGGTTTCTGAATTCCTGCTGGTATTGTAAAATCGTTTTTTGTTCCACAAGATTATCCTGCTGAAGATTTTTCTTCAAGGATAGTAATATCTGATTGGGATTTACAGGTTTTAATATATAATCGGCAATCTGGGAACCGATTGCCTCTTCCATAATGTGTTCTTCTTCGCTTTTGGTTACCATGACGATTTTTAAGGCATTATCTTTTTCCTTAATCATAGGAATTGCCTCCAGACCGGAAATACCCGGCATATTTTCATCAATTAGCGTTAAAGCAAATTTCTCTGAATCCATAAGCTCCAAAGCCTCATTGACATTGTTAACAGGGGTTACCTGATAACCTTTCTTTTCTAAAAATACGATATGAGGTTTAAGTAAATCTATTTCATCATCGATCCATAATATCTTTTCTGACATAATTTATTTTTTACATGGTTATTCTATCAAAATGTTGACCAAATCCTTTTAAAATCTCACAAATTCGAAAGATTAAAAGTTAAATATAAGTTAAATGAAAATAGCGTAGGATAATTCACATTTTCACTTCACTTAATCAGTGGTTTTTATATACTCCAAAGCCTTTTCCAGCACTTCGTCTTTTCCATTTTTTATCCCTTCAATACTTGGTTTTACCAGAATATCGGGAATGATTCCTATTCTTTGGGTTTCCCTGCCATCAGGATAATAAGCACCAAGGCCTGTAAACCGTGTATCGAGATCAGCAATTTTAAACATAATGACATCTCCGTTGGCTCCTGAAGTATTACTCCCGATAATTTTAGCTTTCGGATGCTGTTTGAACATCATTGTGGTGGTTTCTGCCTGGCTTTGTGTATTCTCATCTACTAAAACGATGACATTTCCTTTATAGTATTCAGGATTTTTCCTGCCGGTGACATTTTTTCTGCTGTAGAATTTGCCGGGATAGCTGGTATCAGGAAAAGTAAACTGATAATAGATTACCGGGTTGGGAAGAAGAAGAAAGCTTAAGGGTACAATCGTTTGTTTTGGATAATTCCTGAGATCAAAGATAATGGATTTTGTGGATTTTAAACTGCTGTACATCTCATCAAGGGCATCCTTTTCTATCATCCCCATATTAACATATCCGGTTGTCTTTTCATCATCCATCAGTTTCCACTTTTTTACAACAGGTTTCTTTTCACGAATAATATTCTTACTAAGATATGTTCTGGTTTTTATTTCTATATTTTGTCCTTCTCTTTCAATCTTTAAAGAAACAGAATCATTGTTAGTGAAAAGCAGCTTGTCTTTTATTTTGCTGACCTTACCCCATGAGTTGGAGGCAGGTACATACTTTCCCAAACTGTTGATCATCTGCGGAATGGTTTTTCCTTCAATATCATAAATGACATCTCCGGTAAGCAGCGGGCTTTGATGTCCGTGCCGTGTGTCATTAACTTTTGTAATCACTAGTTTTCCTTCAGCATAAATATATTCTACAGGAACTTTTCGTTGCCCATACAGATGAAGCTGAATCTCCTTTGAAGAAAGGTAAGCGTGTGAATCATCCGTTTTAGCCACGAGTTCTGCTAATGTTAAGTGAAAATTTTCATCATTATCAACCAATAGAAATTTGGGAATCATTTCTGTAAGTACATCATTCCAGTTCTGATCGGTTTCATATTTATAAGGAAAGAAATATTCCACGTAATTCCAGTATCTGAACAACTCCAGTAAACTAATGGCTGTGGAAGTGAATTGAGAACCATAGGATTTTTCATTCCTGAAATATATTTTTCTTCCCCCTTTTCCCACATAGTGATTGTCTCCAAGATTTCTGTTTTTTTCGATGTAACGAAGCTTTTGAGATACATCATCAGAGAAAATTTGTGAATTGTCCATCCAGCGTAGATCAAAATTTTTAAGGAAATACACCTTCTGATCTTTAACTGAACATTCTTTGCATGGCGGAACTTCTCCCAGGCTCTCAATCCATTCAGAATAAAAATTATTGAGAGACTGCTTATCATTAATATTTTCAAGTTCATTGATTTTTTGAAAAAGCTGCTTATCCCAGTTAAGATTTCCCTTTGCCACACGGGGATGGTAATATTTTAAAAATCCCCAAATCCTGCAAAGAGATTCCAGCTTTTGGGTCTCAGTGATGATCTGTGCGGAAAAGTTCAAACTTAAAAGTAAAAAGAGGAAAAGTGAGAAGCGTCTCATTAAAGGTTGCCGTGTTTTCTCTCAAAGATAATCCTTTAATATAACAGACGCAAAAGGTTTTCAAAAAATCTCGAATTGATAATAAATAGATATTTAGGAATTTCTGAAGTTGATATGAAGATGTTTTTGATGAAAAATATTTGGTGTATAATCATGTTATCCCAAAATCTTAATAGTAATTTAATAAAAGGCTAAATTTTAAAATGCCTAACTTTGTTTACTAATACTGAAGTTTCAATGCAGAATAAGCTAAAAATCATCAACGATCCTGTTCACGGGTTTATCAAAATTCCACACGAAATTTTATTTGATATCATTGAGCATCCTTACTTTCAGAGATTGAGAAGAATCGGTCAGACCGGACTTCTGAACCTGATATTTCCAGGTGCTACCCATACAAGATTTCATCATGCTCTTGGAGCGATGCATTTGATGTTTACAGCTTTAGAAACATTGAAGCAGAAAGGAGTGAAAATTTCTGAGGAAGAAGAAAAAGGGGCGATGCTTGCCATTTTGATGCATGATATTGGTCATGGTCCGTTTTCACACGCATTGGAAAGTATGCTGATGGATGACTGGCATCATGAAAATCTTTCTTTGCTGCTGATGAATAAGCTTAATGAGGAATTTGAAGGCCAACTATCCATGGCTATTGAAATGTTTCAGGGGAAGTATCACAGAAAGTTTTTTAACCAGCTGATCTCTTCCCAACTGGATGTTGACCGTTTGGATTATCTTAAAAGAGACAGTTTTTTTACAGGTGTTTCCGAAGGAAATATTAATACCCAGAGAATTATCTCTATGATGAATGTCTGCGAAGAAGGCGAACTGGTGATTGATGCAAAAGGAATTTATTCCATTGAAAATTTCCTTACTGCCAGAATGTTTATGTATTGGCAGGTGTATTATCATAAAACTTCAGCCTTGGCAGAGTTTCTTTTGGTTAAAATCCTTGAAAGGGCAAAATATCTGATTTCCCAGGGTGTAGAACTTCCGGCAACAGACAATCTGAAATATTTTTTATACCGTGAAAAGAGCGGTGCCACAGATGAAGATATTGAAAGATTTACTCAGCTTGATGATAATGATGTAATTCAGGCCATGAAAGAATGGCAGAATTCAGAAGATTTTGTATTGTCATACTGGTGTAAATGTGTAATTCAGAGAAATTTGCCTAAAACAATTATTTCATCACATCCGTTTGATGAGAAAATAATTGATGAAAAAATAAAAAAGAGCAATGAATTTTTCGGAATCGATAATGGTAACGAATTGGTTCATGAAATTAAAAGAAAATTATTGCCTTATCACGCAGAGAAACAGCCAATCTATTTACTGCATAAAAACGGAAAAAGAACCAGGCTGCATGAGTCGGAAGATCAGCTTTTATCAGGATTAATCGTGAATAAGACGACCCGCTATATCCTTATGTTTCCAAGAGATATCTCCGGACTGGACTCTTAAAGAATATTAAAATTTACGATCTGAAACTAAAACATGTTTGCAAATTATAGAATTTCTTATCTTTGCAGAATATGGAATTCACAGCTTCGCAAATTGCAAGTTTTATTGACGGAAAAATAATAGGTGACGAGAATGCACTTATTACGGGAGTTTCACCAATTGAAAATGGGGAATCAGGACATCTTTCTTTTATAGCACAAGATCGGTTTTCTCATTTTTTGGATAGCTCAAAATGCTCTGTTATCATCGTTTCGGAAAAACTTCTGGAGAAAAATCATTATAACCCTACCTTAATCGTTGTAAAAGATGCCTATCTTTCTTTTCAGATTCTGATGAATTTATATCAGGAAATGCAGGGAAGAAAAGAAGGTATTGAAAACGGTTCATCTATTCATGATACCGCTGTTATAGGAGATAAAGCGTATATCGGGGCATTTACTTATGTTTCCGAGAAAGCTAAGATCGGGGAAGGATCACAGATCTATCCACATGTATATATAGGAAAAGGAGTGAAAATTGGTAAAAACTGTAAGATAGACAGTGGTGCCAGAATTTACGACTACTGTATTATTGGAGATAACTGTGTGATTCATTCCAACACGGTAATCGGAGGAGACGGTTTTGGTTTCCAGCCAACGGCTGAAGGCTTCAAGAAAATACCGCAGCTTGGAAATGTAATCATTGAAGACGATGTAGAAATCGGGTCAAACTGTAGTATTGACAGAGCCACGATTGGTTCTACAATAATAGGTAAAGGGACCAAGATTGATAATCTGATTCAGATTGCCCATAACGTGAAAATTGGTCAGAACAACGTTATTGCTGCACAGGCAGGAATTGCCGGTTCTACTACTATTGGCGACTGGAACCAGATTGGAGGTCAGGTAGGTGTTGTAGGACATATTAAAATAGGGAATCAGGTGAAAATTCAGGCTCAGAGCGGTGTGAATTCCAGTGTTAACGATAGAGAAACATTGTATGGTTCACCTGCAATCAGTTACAATGACTATTTAAGGAGTTATGTTCATTTCAGGAATTTACCTGGAATTGTAAATAGAATAAATAATCTTGAGAATAACTCAAAAGATAATACTAATGAGTGATATGCAAAAAACACTTCAGCAAGAGGTAACTCTTTCTGGAATTGGCCTTCATACAGGTAAAGAAGTAAAACTTACCATTAAACCTGCTAAAGAAAATACAGGTTTTGTATTTGTAAGAACAGACCTGGAGGGACATCCTCAGGTAGAAGCTGATGTAAATTATGTTGTAGCAACCGAAAGAGGAACTACATTAGAAAAATTAGGGGTAAAAATTACCACTTGCGAACATCTTCTGGCAGCCCTTGTTGGTTGTGATATTGATAACGCAATTTTAGAAATGGATGCCTCTGAACCACCAATTTTGGATGGATCCTCAAAATACTTTGTGGAAGCTATCGAAAGTGTGGGAGTAGCAGAACAAGCCATTGCAAGAGAATATCTTGTTGTAAAAGAGGTGCTTACCTACAGTGATCCGGCTACAGGTTCGGAAATCACAATCATTCCTTCAGATACTTACGAGGTAACTACTATGGTAGATTTTGGGACTAAAGTATTAGGTACTCAGAATGCTACTCTTAAAAATATTTCAGAATTTAAAGACGAAATCTCATCAGCAAGAACATTCAGCTTCCTGCATGAACTGGAAATGCTTTTAGATCACGGTTTGATCAAAGGAGGAGATATTTCCAATGCTATTGTATATGTAGATAAAGATCTTACCCCTGAAACTACAGAAAAATTAAAGAAAGCCTTTGGGAAAGATAATGTATCGATAAGACCCAACGGTATTCTTGACAATCTTAACTTAAACTATCCTAACGAAGCGGCGAGACACAAATTACTGGATGTAATCGGTGACCTTGCTTTGGCAGGAGTAAAAATAAAAGGTAAAGTTATTGCTAACAAACCGGGACACTTTGTGAATACTCAGTTTGCGAAAAAACTAAACCGCCAGTGGAAATTGCAGAAAAAGAAAAACGTTCCGGATTTTGACCTGACAAAAGAACCAGTATTCGATATCAACGGAATTATGAAGCTTATGCCTCACCGACCTCCGTTCTTATTGATCGATAAAGTTCTTGAACTTTCAGACTCTCACGTAGTAGGTTTGAAAAATGTAACCATGAACGAACCTTTCTTCGTGGGACACTTCCCTAAAGAACCTGTAATGCCTGGAGTTCTTCAGGTAGAAGCATTGGCACAGACAGGAGGAATTCTTGTATTGGCCAGCGTTCCGGATCCTGAAAACTATTCTACTTATTTCATCAAAATTGATAAGGTGAAATTCAAGAGAAAAGTAATTCCGGGAGATACTCTTATATTCAAAATTGAATTGATAGAGCCTATCAGAAGAGGAATTGTTCATATGCAGGGATATGGATATGTAGGAGACACTGTAGCAGTAGAAGCAGAGCTTATGGCTCAAGTTGCAAAAAATAAAGTTGATTAAATGATTCATCAATTAGCAGCCGTAGATAAACGTGCGAAAATCAGCAAAAATGTAATCGTAGAACCTTTCACTACCATTGCAGGGGATGTAGAAATTGGAGAAGGAACATGGATTGGTCCTAATGTAACCATTATGGATGGCGCAAGAATAGGAAAAAACTGTAGGATTTTTCCTGGTACTGTAATCTCTGCAATTCCTCAGGATCTGAAATTTGATGGTGAAGATACCCAGGTAATTATCGGTGATGATACAACAATCAGAGAGTGTGTTACCGTAAACAGAGGGACAAAGGCTTTAGGATATACTAAAATAGGAGCGAACTGTCTTATTATGGCTACCTCACATATTGCCCACGATTGTGTTATCGGAGATCACGTTATCATTGTAAACGGTTGTGGTATTGCAGGCCATGTGGAGATTGGAGATTATACTGTAATGGGAGGTTTATCAGCAGTTCACCAATTTGGTAAAATCGGAAAACATGTCATGATTTCCGGAGGTACTCTGGTAAGAAAAGATATTCCGCCTTACGTAAAAGTAGCAAGAGAGCCTATGTCTTATGCCGGTATCAATTCTGTTGGTTTAAGAAGAAGAGGATTTACCAATGAGAAAATCTTTGAAATCCAGAAAATCTACAGAGCCATCTTCCAGATGAAGATGAACGTTTCACAGGCTATTTCCCATATTGAAAAAGAAATGCTTCCAACGGCTGAAAGAGATGAGATCTTGCAGTTTATTCAAAACTCACCAAGAGGTATCGTAAAAGGATACGGAACCGGTAAAGAGAGTAACTAAGAGAAATGCTAAAAAGCAAATTTGCAAATCTGCCTGTTTGCTTGCCAGCCAATACAATTTAAGTAAAAAAAGATAATATATATTAATGGCAACAAGTAACGATATCAGAAAAGGGCTATGCATCGAATATAGCAATGATATTTATAAAGTAATCGAGTTCCTTCACGTAAAACCGGGAAAAGGACCTGCTTTCGTAAGAACAAAATTAAAGTCAGTGACAAACGGTAAAGTAATTGATAATACTTTCTCTGCAGGACACAAAATTGATGAAGTAAAAGTAATCACCAGAAAATTCCAGTATCTGTATGATGATGAGAACGGATTCCACTTCATGAACAATGATGATTTCTCTCAGTTATACATCAACAAAGAAATGATTGAGAACTCTCAGTTTATGAAAGCGGGTGAAGAAGTGACTATCATTTTGAAAGAAGCTGATGAAACTCCACTTTCTGCTGAACTTCCTCAATCAGTATACCTTGATGTTATCGAAGCTGATCCGGGTGTAAAAGGAAACACAGCAACCAATGCTCTTAAAAACGCAATCGTTGAAACAGGAGCAAGAGTAATGGTTCCTTTGTTCATTGAACCGGGAGACAGAATTAAAGTAAGCACTGAAGACGGCAGCTACTTAGAAAGAGTAAAAGAATAAATAAAATTTACATAAATTCGGTTTGCATCAGCACTCCGAATTTTGTTTTATAAGAAAATCTATTGTTATGAGATTCCATTCTCCGCAAAAGCTTAAAACCATTGCAGATTTAATAGGCTCTGCATTTGTAGGACCTGAAGATTTCGAAGTATTGGGCACCAATGAAATTCACATGGTAAAACCAGGTGATATTGTTTTTGTGAATCACCCTAAATATTACGACAAAGCATTAAACTCTGCAGCTACTATTATTTTAATTGATAAAGAAGTAGATTGCCCGGAAGGCAAAGCACTTTTGGTTTCTGACGATCCTTTCAGAGACTTTAATAAAATCAATACCCATTTTACCAGAATCTATAATTTCACGGAAGAACTACACGATGTTGAAATAGGAGAGGGAACAAAAATCCATTCTTCGGCAGTAATCGGAAACAATGTGAAAATCGGGAAAAATACCTTAATCTTTCCTAATGTTGTCATTGGTGACCGTACGGAAATCGGAGATAACGTAATTATTCAGTCCAACACCGTTTTAGGAGGTGATGCATTTTATTACAGAAAATTAAATGGAAATTTTGACCGTCTGATTTCTGTTGGAAATGTTGTTATTGAAAACAATGTGGAGATTGGAAACGGCTGTACCATTGACAGAGGAGTTACAGACTCTACCATCATTGGAGAAGGCTCCGTTTTGGATAACCAGATTCAGATCGGACATGATACCGTTATCGGAAAAAAATGTCTGATTGCCTCTCAGGTAGGAATTGCGGGATGTTGTATCATCGGAGATGAGGTGACATTATGGGGACAGGTAGGAATCGCTTCCGGAAACAAAATAGAGTCGGGATCTGTACTTTTGGGAAAAACCGGCGTCAACAGAGATCTTGAAAAAGGAACCTATATCGGGATGTTTGCAGAAGATTTTAAAACTTATCTGAAAAAAGAAGTAAAACTGAGAAATCTCAAATAAACAATTCCAAAGGTTTTATCTAAAATCAAAGAAATTTGAGTAAATTTGTGAGCATTAATAAAATAATAAATAAATTAAAACAACAATAAAATGTCAATTTTAGTAAACAAAGATTCTAAAGTAATTGTACAAGGATTTACAGGGAACGAAGGAACTTTCCACGCTGGTCAGATGATTGAATACGGAACAAACGTAGTAGGTGGTGTTACTCCGGGAAAAGGAGGTAGCGAGCACCTGGGAAAGCCGGTATTTAATACAGTAGCTGACGCTGTTGAAAAAGCAGGAGCAAACGTAAGTATCATTTTCGTACCACCGGCATTCGCAGCAGACGCTATCATGGAAGCTGCTGAAGCAGGGATCAAAGTAATTGTATGTATTACTGAAGGTATTCCTGTAGCTGATATGGTAAAAGTAAAATCTTATATCGCTGACAGAGACTGCAGGTTAATCGGACCAAACTGCCCTGGAATCATTACTTCTGAAGAAGCTAAAATTGGTATTATGCCAGGTTTCGTTTTCAAAAAAGGAAAAGTAGGTATCGTTTCAAAATCAGGAACGCTTACTTATGAAGCTGCTGACCAGGTAGTAAGAGCAGGTTACGGTATCTCTACTGCAATCGGTATCGGTGGTGACCCAATCATCGGAACAACTACAAGAGAAGCATTAGAGCTATTCATCAACGATCCTGAAACTGAAGCTGTTGTAATGATCGGTGAAATCGGTGGAGGTCTTGAAGCTGAAGCTGCAAGATGGTACAAAGCAAGCGGATCTACTAAGCCGGTTGTAGGTTTCATCGCCGGACAGACTGCTCCAAAAGGAAGAACAATGGGACATGCTGGTGCTATCGTAGGTGGTGCTGAAGATACAGCTCAGGCAAAAATGGAAATCATGAGAGAAAACGGTATCAACGTTGTTGATTCTCCTGCTGATATTGGTGCTACTGTAGCTAAAATTCTAGGATAATATAAAACCCACAACATATGAAAAAACTTTTATTAGCCTCTGCTTTAATGCTTTCTGCTTTATCATTTGCTCAAGTGCAGTGGAAAAGTACAAGATTTGGAGTAACAGGAGGTTTAAACTACTCCAGAGTATCGAATGCCCACAATCCTTCAGGCCCAAGATACACTTTCCAGGCTGGAGCATTGGCATTGATTCCCGTAGGAAAGGCAAACCAATTCTTTATTCAACCTGAAGTACTGTACTATGGTGCTGGAGAAACAGGAAAAGATAAAGATGCTAAAGGGGTAAGCGGTTATGATGCATTATATGCTAATAACTACCTGAGTGTACCACTTTATTTCAAAGGATATTTTTCTGAAGCAGAATCAGAATTCTTTGGATTAATAGGACCTAGATTTAACTTCTTGCTAAACCAGAACGTTAAAGACGCTCCTGTAAGCAGACCTTATTATGATCCCGATGTTACTGATCCTAACCAGCCGACAGGCGTAAACGGTAAGGCCAACAGTTTTAACTGGGGACTTGGTCTGGGTGTAGGATATAGCTACAAAAGACAACTTGAAGTAGCTGTAAAATATGACTTAGGTCTAAGCGATACTTATCCTGGTCTTGCTAAAGAAACCAAGGGTACTGATAAGAAAAAATCAGAACAGGTAATTGCACTTACTTTAAGCTATATATTCAAATAGAATATTTCAGAATATAAAAAATCCCGGAAACGCAGTTTCCGGGATTTTTATTTTATATCAGTTGGCAAACCAACGTTCTCAGCTTTTGGCGCTGCTTTACATTTTGATTACCCTTTAATCCACTTCCAAAGCTCTTTTAACGTAGCTTTATTTCCATACATTAAAATTCCTACACGATAGATTTTGCCGGCAAGGAAGATCATGAAAATAGTGGTTACCAGCAATAAGGTAATAGACAATGCAATCTGCCATGCAGGAACTCCAAACGGAATTCTCGCAATCATAGCAACCGGTGAAGTAAACGGAATGATGGATAACCAGAAGCCTAAAGGACCTTCCGGATTGTTCATCAGTGTAAAGCTTCCATACATACCTAATGTCAGTGGTAAAATAGCAAATAAAGTAAACTGCTGGGTTTCTGTTTCGTTATCTACTGCAGACCCAATGGCTGCATAAATAGAACTATAGAAGATATATCCTAAAAGGAAAAATACGATGAATACAAAAATGATGAGCGGGAAGTTCAACTCCAGTAAACTGTGTGAAATCTGGGTAGCAAGCTGTCCCATATCCAGTTTACTTGCCATCTCCTCATTTCCCCCCGGAATATTCTTCTGAAGAGAAGAGAACCCTGTATTGAGTACCAATGCACCAATAACAGACATGGTAATCCAGATCAGAAACTGGGTCAGTGCAACCATGGTTACTCCCAGAATTTTACCCATCATCAGTTCAAAAGGTTTTACAGAAGAAATGATGATCTCTACAACACGGTTGTTTTTTTCTTCAAGTACACTTCTCATCACCCTTACCCCGTAAATAATGATGAACATAAAAGTAACATACATCAGTACCATACTCAATCCGGATTTTACCCCGAAAACAAGATCCGAGTCCTCTTTATTATTATCCGTAACGTTGATGGTTTTTAAGCTGAAGTTTTTATCAAGATCATTTAATTGAGTTTCCTGAATACCCAGCTGCTTGATCTTTTCTTTTCGGACAACATTACTGATATCAGATACAATTCTCTGTTTTGTGTCAAACCCTATTTTACTGTTGATAATCAGTCTGGTTTCCTTTTCAAGCTCATCAAAATTCTGATTTTTCAGCTGTGGAAGAATCAGGATGCCGTCGAGAGATTCATTCCCTTTTAGATTGTTAATCTTGGACTTTTCATCCGCCGCAGAAACAAAAACATAGCTTAATTTATCATTTGATTGAAGCTGATTGGTAAACAATCCGCTCTTGTCAACCACTTCTATGATACTATGTGATTCATTCGCCTTAAACATTAGCCCGACTACTGCTCCGAAAGCAATAATCAGGACAGGGGCAAGCAGGGTCAATATGATAAAAGATTTTTTCTTAACCTGGGTAAGAAACTCTCTCTTGGTAATTAAAAAAATATTATTCATAAAATTAAGAATGGTTACTTACAGCATTAATAAACACCTCATTCATACTTGGGATTCTTTCGTCGAATGATCTCACTTTACCTACCTGTACAAGATCAAGAAGAACATTATTCTGGCTCTCCTCATTTTTCAGGTCAAAAGAAATAAGATTGTTTTCATTGGATAAATTGAAGATCTCATATTTGTTTCTGAAATTTTCAAACTGATCATTGCTTACTTCAGAAAGCGTAATCCCAAAAATATTTTTCTTGAATTTTTCCCTTACATCAAAAACCCTTCCGTCAATAATCTTCTTTGAATTGTTGATCAACGCAACATAATCACACATTTCCTCCACACTTTCCATTCTGTGGGTAGAAAGAATGATGGTTGTTCCGTTATTTTTAAGATCAATGATCTGATCTTTGATTAAGTTGGCATTCACCGGATCAAAACCTGAAAACGGCTCATCAAGAATTAAAAGATGAGGCCTGTGAAGAACAGTAACTACAAACTGGATTTTTTGTGCCATACCTTTAGAAAGTTCAGAAAGCTTCTTCTTCCACCATTGGTCGATGTTCAGCTTTTCAAACCATTTTTTGGCTTCATTCAAGGCATCACTTTTTTTCATGCCTTTCAGTTCCCCGAAATAGAGAATCTGGTCACCAACCGTCATGTTTTTGTACAGTCCTCTTTCTTCAGGCATATAGCCAATATCTTTAATATGGCCTGGATTAAGCTTTTGGCCATTGATATGGATTTCTCCGGAATCTGCCTGAGTAATTTGGTTAATGATACGGATAAAAGAAGTTTTTCCGGCTCCGTTAGGACCTAAAAGGCCATAAATACTGCCTTTCGGGACATGGATGCTGAAATCATCCAGGGCGACCTTTTTTCCGGCATTATAGGTCTTTTTAATATGTTCAGCTTTTAGCATTAAATCGTTTCTTTTTACTATTAGTATGAAAAAGTCCCGAAAGTTACGGAAATATTAAAACAGAATTAATGTAAAAAGAAAAAATCCTGATGATCATCAGGATTTTAATTTATTGTTTCACGATTTGAGTAACTTTCTGTGTGTTGTCACTTAAAATATATCGGATCATATATTTTCCGGGCTTCAATTTTTCAATATTAATCTCTCCGGAATTCATATTTACCGTATAACTAGCGACCTGCATACCCAAAATTGAATAAAAAGTCACGCTTTTGATTCTTAAAGAAGAATCTTTTGCCTTAATAATAAGGAAATCCTTTGCAGGATTTGGATAGGCAAGCAATACACCATCATCTGCTTTTTGAGTGATGGAACCCGGCTCTCTAAGCTGAGCTTTGAAATTGTTGGAAAATCCAACAAAAGTGCCTACAAATAGAAATAAAAGTAAAAGTTTTTTCATCAAATTTATAATTTCTCGAATATATATAACAAATGTAATACATTCTGCAATTTCGTACAATAGTTTTTTGCAGAACTTATATTAAATTTGTAGAAACTTATTCAAAAAGTATTCCAAAATGATACATTCAAGAAATAGAAGACTTAGAGTTAATGAATCTATCAGAGGTTTGGTAAGAGAAAATGTGCTTACGACTGATGATTTTGTAATGCCGATCTTCGTAATGGAGGGCGAAAACAAGCAGGAGGCAATCCCGTCTATGCCGGGAATTTTCAGGCGCAGTATAGATTTAACGGTGAAGGAATGTAAGGAATTATTTTCTTTGGGGGTAAAAGCTGTCAATTTGTACATGAAAGTGTCAGAACATCTGAAAGACAATACAGGAAAAGAAGCCTGGAACAAAGACGGATTGATGCAGAATACCATCAAAGCTATTAAAGATGCCGTTCCGGGAATGATTGTAATGCCGGATGTAGCTTTAGATCCTTATTCAATCTACGGACACGACGGGATCATTGAAAACGGAAAAGTTGTAAATGATGCTACCAATGATGCACTGGCAAGAATGTCAGTATCTCATGCAGAAGCAGGAGCAGATCTTGTAGCACCAAGTGATATGATGGATGGCAGAGTAATGGTCATTCGTGAAGCTTTGGAAGAAAGCGGATTTACAGATGTAGGAATTGTAAGTTATGCTGCCAAATATGCAAGTTCTTTCTATGGCCCTTTCAGAAGTGCTTTAGACAGTGCTCCGAAAGACGATATGGAAATTCCGAAAGATAAAAAAACATATCAGATGGATTTCCACAACTCACGCGAAGCCCTGAATGAGGTTTTTAAAGATATAGATGAAGGGGCAGATGTGATTATGATCAAACCGGGACTTCCTTACCTGGATATCGTTTCCAAAGTACGTGAAGCCATTGACCTTCCGATTGCAGTATACAATGTAAGCGGAGAATATGCCATGGTAAAAGCAGCTGCCCAAAACGGATGGCTGGATAATGACAAAACGATCATTGAAAGCTTGACCTGTTTCAAGAGAGCGGGTGCAGATATGATCTTTACTTATTTTGCAAAAGAAGCAGCTATTCTTTTAAATAAATAATGATTAAATTCATTCAGTTAAAAAAGAGACTACTCAATCGGTAGTCTCTTTTTATTTCTAATGAGGTGATGATAATTTTTTACAACCATCCTTTCTTTCCATAGACATACGTGTCATCGAATTGTTTGTCGCTCATAAAAAGATAGAGAATTCCCTCAATAAAAGGAATAATTGAAGCCGCACCAAAAGTAACGACATTCAGAACCAGCTGAATAATTCCCTCCTTCGTATATCCAAGATAAAATTTATTTAAAGCCAGCCATCCCACAAGAATTCCCAATATAGCTGCAGGGATTTTCTTTTCCGAACGGTAAGGAACATTGCTTTGCTGGTTTTGCACATTTTCTGTTTTTGTATACCCGTAATTTTCCATTTCTCACTATTTATAATTGATTGATGTTTTACGATAAGTAGACTAAAGTAGTGAAAAGTTACAATCGGTTGTAAATGAATAAGTTTGCGTTTAACGTAAACAAGTTGATATTAACCTATAAGTGAAGTTTATATTTTTGATATATTTGCCCTATGATTTTACGAGGAGAAAACTTAATCAAGGAATACGGTCCTAAAAAAGTTGTAAAAGGCGTTTCTGTACAGGTTCAACAGGGAGAAATTGTTGGTTTGCTGGGTCCGAACGGGGCAGGAAAAACCACATCGTTTTATATGATTGTAGGGTTGGTTAAGCCCACTTCAGGAAAAATTTTCTTAGACAAGCAGGAGATTACTACCGATGCCATGTACCGAAGAGCCCAGAAGGGAATCGGGTATCTGGCTCAGGAAGCTTCGGTTTTCAGAAAATTGTCTGTGGAAGAAAACATTATGGGAGTATTGCAGCTGACCAAGCTTTCTAAGCGTGAGCAGCAGATCAAATGTGATGAACTGATTGAAGAGTTTTCTTTACAGCATGTCCGTAAAAACAGAGGAGATCTTCTTTCCGGGGGAGAAAGACGTAGAACCGAGATTGCACGCTGTCTTGCCACAAGCCCGAACTTTATTCTTCTGGATGAGCCTTTCGCAGGGGTAGACCCGATTGCCGTAGAAGATATTCAGAAAATTGTAAGAAGTCTTGTTGATAAAAATATCGGAATTCTGATTACCGACCACAACGTACAGCAAACCCTGGCGATTACCAATAAAACCTATATTATGTTTGAAGGAAAGATCCTTAAAGAAGGACTTCCGGAAGATCTTGCCAATGACCCGCAGGTAAGAGAAGCTTATCTGGGTGAAAACTTCGTGTATCAGAGTATTTTAGATAAGCCTAAAAAGAAGAAATATGCTTACAATATCTGGGCTGGTAATTTTGATTCAAAATCACAGCTGCAGGGATTTGTCAATGAAAATTTCAGTCAGTTTGATGATCTTAGATTGTTACATGGCTTTGAAGAAGTCAGCTTTGCCACCTTAGCGAATTCTGAAATTGAACATATTTTTAATGATGTAGTGGATAAGAACGCCAACAATTCATTTGTTTTGCAGAAGAAGGAAATCAATTCCCAATATTCTTTAGAACAGGCAGAAGCAGAATCTAAAGAAGCCAGCAGAAAAGAGCTGCATTATCTTACTACTTATTTATTTGAAGGATAAAATATAAAGCATTTATTTGCTGAACATGATAATAAAACGTACCTTTTTCTTTTGAAAGCGGTACGTTTTTCATTTAAAATGATTTCTATGGCTAAACCTTTTAACAGAACCGTCACCCTATTCGGGATCTATAAACAGCTTGTCCCATTCATCAGACCTTACAGACCTATGATTTACGGAACATTGTTTCTTACTTTTCTGGGAGCTCTGGCAGCACAGGTCAACCCGATTGTTCTGAAATACACGGTGGATGAAGTTACCAAACTTACGCATCTTCCGCATCCGATGTCCGAGGGAATTCATATTCTCATTATCATTTCCATTATTTTACTGGGGAAAGAATTATTGAACATCTTTATCAACTTCGGACAGAAATTTTATGGCGAAAAAATAAGGATCAATGTGAGCTCCGTACTGGCGCAATCAGCCATTGATAAGATTTTGACCTACAGAGTTGCTTATTTTAATGATGAAAACCATGAGTCCGGAAAATTACAGATCAGAATAGACCGCGGAATAGAAAGTCTTACCAGATTGGTTCAGAACTTTTTTATTGATATCCTTCCTCTTTTTTCCAATGCCATTATTGCCCTCATCATTATGTATATGCAGAATGTGTATGTTGGATTGGTTTCTACGATTATTGTTCCGATCTATTTTTACATCAGTTCCCTGCAGGCTAAAAAACTGGGTGGGGTAAGACGCCAGCTTAGAAATCAGAGAGAAAAAAAGACGTCAGGACTTTTGAACCTGATTAATTCTATTATGGTTATTAAAAGTTTTGTCCGCGAAAAATTTGAAGGCAAAAAGCAATACGACCTTCAGATGGAGCTGATGGAAAGCCAGATGATTACAAGAAGAACCAATTTTATTTACGATGGTTTAAAAACTTTTATTGAGCAGTTCGGTGTTGTTTTGATCATTCTTTTAACCGTTTATCTTGTGCTTGACCAGCAAATGACCATCGGAGCAATTATGCTTCATATTATGCTTTTCAACAATGTTTCGGCACCGATCCGGCAGCTTCACAGGATTTATGATGATATGAATGATGCCATGATCTATGCTGAAGGGTATTTCGATATTTTAAATGCTGATAATGAAACCGAAGCCAACGGAAGTTTTGTAGAAAAGGAAATCAAAGGAACTTTTGAATTGAAAAATGTTGATTTTACTTACCCTAACGGTACAAAAGCTTTGCATGATGTTTCCATGAAAATTGAAAACGGAAAAACAACTGCTTTGGTAGGATTGAGCGGAGCTGGAAAATCAACAGTCATCAATCTTTTATGCAAATTTTACCTTCCTGATTCCGGGGAAATTCTTTTGGATGGAGTCAATCTTAATGAATATGAAAATACTTTCCTGAGAAGCGATCTTGGGTTGGTACTTCAGAAAAATCATATCTTTCAGGGAAGCATAGAAGATAATATCCGTTACGGAGATATGAATGCCGGTTTTGAAAAAATTCAGGAGGCTGCAAAAAAAGCTTATCTGCACGATCAGATCATGGATCTTCCTGAAAAATATCAGCATGATGCCACTCAGCTTTCAGGAGGACAGCAGCAGAGAATTGCCATTGCCAGACTGTTCCTTAAAAATCCACCGATTATTTTTCTGGATGAACCAACAGCCAGCCTTGATGCCATTGCTACAGAGCAGATCAAAAATTCTCTGGATGCTATTAAAGAAGGAAGAACAGTGATCATCATTTCCCATTCTCTTTCACAGATTCTGGATTCAGATACGATTTATGTGATGAAAAAAGGCAGGGTTGTTGAAAATGGAACTCATGATGAGCTTTATAATAAAGAAGGAACATACCGTGAGATTTTTGATGCCTCAGCCCGCAGTCTTAATCTCGATAAACTGGTGAATACTTTTAAAGAAAATTAAAGTCAAAAAGCCACCTCATTTATAAGTATACCTCAAAAAAGAACTTTAGCTTTGCTTCATCATGAACGATCACTATTTAAAAAAGCTCGATAGGGTAACGGCCATCCTTACCCAATTACAGTCGAAACCTGTTGTACGCGCTCAGGATTTGGCTGAAAAATTCGATGTAAGCATCAGAACCATTTACCGTGATGTAAAAACCCTGGAAAATGCGGGTATTCCTATTGTTGGAGAAGCGGGAAATGGTTACTCTTTAATGGATGGTTACAAACTTCCTCCCATTATGTTTACCAAAGAAGAAGTGTTAAGTTTCATTACTGCTGAAAAGCTGATGCAGAAATTTTCCCACCAAAGCTTGGGAAATCATTATCAGGCTGCTATGGAAAAAGTGCGTTCGGTACTGAAATATTCTGATAAAAATCTGATTAAAAATATCGAGAAGCAAATAGATGTTTTCAGCTTTCATACAGATTCCGGAGATTCTCTTAAAAACGTAATTCCTATCATTCTTGAAAGCATTGCAGAGAAAACCCAGCTCAATATCAGGTATAAAACCGTAGATGAAAGAGTGAGTAACAGAACGATTGAAACAGTCGGGATGTTTTTCGAATTTAATTTCTGGTATATTATGGCCTACTGTACTTTGAGAAAAGATTTCAGGCAGTTTCGTATCGACAGAATTCTGGAAATCTCAAAAACACAGAATCCGTTTTTACAGGAATACGGACAGGTGAATGATTACCGTAAAAAATCAAACGGAAATAAGGTTATAGCCAAGCTGCTGGTTGATAAAAAGATAATGAATCACCTGGTAAATTCTAAAAAATATTATGGACTGATAGAAGAAGTAGAAACCGAGCAGGGAATGGAACTCACGTTTGAAACAGAGTGGATCAGTGACGGATTTCCCCGCTGGCTTATTACATTTGCAGATTATGCTACAGTTCTGGAACCGGAAAGTCTTCGCATCCGTTTGAATGAACTGCTTGTAAAAATGGTTGAAAGACATCAATAATAAAACCCCAACAAGACTGTTGAGGTTTAAAGACTTAATTGAGGCAATAAATGAAATGGTTTAAGGAAAAGGCAGAATTGCAAATAAGAAAATTTGTTGTGTCGCAAAAAAAGATATAAGTATTGTTTATCCTTTCTGCAATCTTACCTTCCCATTGTATTAAAATCTTTCCCAGAAGAAAGGTGGTTCAATTCCTAAAGCTCTTAAATAAACATATCCCTGCCCACGGTGGTGGATTTCGTTATCAATAAAATAAAGGATATTCTCATACACCGGGAATTCATATTGTCCGAACAGGTTGAATACTTCCTGGAAACGCTCTTCAGAAATCTGATTGAAATAGTGGTTGATCACTTCTGTTTCTTCATCCCACCTTTTTAATAACTCTTCTTTAGTTGAAGGATTGAAGCCTTCTTCGTTATAACCTTCCATATTTCCTTCAATGATTCCTTTCAAAGCAGGACCTGCAATGCTGATCATCTCTGTGGCAAGTTTGGCAAAAGGTCTCATTCCTCCAACGGAAAATTCAAATAATTCTTTTTCAGGAAAAGCTTCAATCACTCTTCTTGTAAGATTTCTGTGTCCCTGCCAGTCTTTTAATAACTGATCTGTAGTCATGAATTGTTTAGTGGCTGTTGCTGTAGTTGTCATAATGTTTTGTTTTTTTGTTTGTTGTTGATACAAAGGTAAGAGAGGGTTATGACAACAGTTTGTCAGCAGGATTTTTCATATTGAAAAAATATTTTTTTCTTTGCTAAAATATCCTGGCCTGTTTTTACGTTAGAAAAGAGGATATTAATAAAAATCGCTATTATTAGAATTATGAAGAAGTATATTTTGCCTGTTATTACTGGTTTTTTATTAGTATCATGCAATAAGATTGAGGAAAAATTTGACCAGACTGTTCAGAAAACAACCGAAGCAGTACAACAAAAAACACAGCAGGCTGTAGAAGAAACAGTAAAGAAAACAGTCAATGAATCTATAAATTCTTTAACCAACGCTGAAGACGTAAAGTTTAATACCGTTTTCCCTGGTACAGGGGCTTCCATTGTTTCTGAAGAAAAAGGAAAGAAAATTAAAATTCCGGGAAGACCAGAGGGATATATCTTTAAATATAAAGCCGACATTGCAGTGTTGCTGCCATTTTTGGAAAGTCAGCCAACGTCTGATGAAAATAAATCTGATAAAACTGCCAGAAAGATTGATGGCCAGAACATTATTGACAAAATAAGCTTTTTATCAAAATTTCTTCCTGATAATACATTTGACACCAGTATTCTCGAAGATATTAAATCCGATAAAAATATTCAGTACTATAAGCTGAAAAGATTTCCGAACAGTAGTACCATTATCTACAACCCAAAAAATCAGACCATCATACAATACGTAGAGGTAAATAAATAATTTGGATATGGCCGGTTTCTCCCGGCCATTTTTATATTTCCATTCATTTTCCGGTCATTGCGAGCCAAAGCGAACCCATCTTAACTCATTGAAAATTACCTTTCAGAACGAATAAAATCATGTTTATTTGTGATGTTAACTAATTAATTTTTTTATACAAATATGATGTTGTTGATTTATATTTTTTCATGTTATTAATAATTCACTTTACGTTTCGAGTATTAATTATTGTTTTTTATTAAATGGCATAGTTTTCGCAAATATGAAATAGAATTGTTATTATATTTTTTATTTTCATGTTTAATGTTAATTTTTTTACTAGTTTTATTGAATAATTAACAATCAACATGAAGGAAAATTTATTGAATAGAAAAATCTATTTCTTAGTATTAAGCGGAGCTGGTGTTATGGGATATGCTCAGGACAGCATAAAACAAAATAAAATAGACGAAGTGGTGGTGACCACGGGGAGAACTAAGCCCAGAACCATCATTACCTCAGCAATTCCTATAGACAATATTTCAGCAGCGCAGCTAAAATCTACAGGTCAGGTTACTTTTGACAAAGCTTTAACCTATGCTGTTCCCTCTTTTAATTCATCACAACAAACTGTTTCTGATGCCACGGCCCATTTTGATCCCGCAGACTTAAGAGGTTTGGGACCTTCCAGAACATTAGTTTTAGTTAATAATAAAAGAAAAAATCAAAGTGCTCTCATTTACGTAAATGATACACCGGGAAAAGGTGAAGTAGGTACAGACCTGAAAAGTATTCCTTCAGCAGCCTTACAAAACGTAGAGGTCCTGAGGGATGGAGCATCTGCACAATACGGATCTGATGCTATTGCAGGAGTGATCAATATTATCCTTAAGAATGGTGTCGGTAAAAGTACGGTGAATCTCTTTTCCGGAATTACTTCAAAAGGAGACGGTTTTAATATCGGGGCAGATTTTAATACAGGAATCAGGGTTGCAAAAACAGGAAGCCTGAATCTTACCTTAGGATTTTCTTCCCAAAATAAAACGAACCGCGCAGGTTCTGTTACAAAAGATGAACTTTTTGGGGTGGATAATGCCTGGACTCAGGCCAATCCCGGTTTAGGAATGATCATCGGGCAGCCGGAGACCAAAGTGGGCAATATGTTTGTAAATTTTGAATTGCCAACAGGTGAGACTGGTAAATTTTATGCTTTTGGGGGTACAACTTACAGAAATGGGACCAGTTTTGCTTTGTACAGAACACCTTATTGGGTACCGTCAGATTTTGGTTTATTAACTCCAAAAGGACAGGCTTACAATGGATTTCAGCCGGAATTTAAAACAGATGTTTATGATTATAATTTAACCTCCGGATGGAAAGGAATGTTTGGAAAATGGAGTTTTGACGGGAGTGCCACCTTTGGCTCTAATGCAGTAGATTATGCTGTAGCAAATACCATTAATACTTCTTTAGGAGCAAATTCACCAACTTATTTTAAAGCAGGTGGTCATCAGTTCAGTAATATTATAGGAAACATAGATGTCAACAGAGATTTTGGTGCACTTGTTTTAGGAGCCGGAGTTGAGGTGCGCAATGAAAACTATAAGGCAAGGGCAGGAGAAGAAGCTTCTTATATGGGAAGTGGTGCGGAATCCTTTCCGGGACTGCAGCCTCAAAATGAAGTCAATAAAAACCGTCAGAATATCGGAGCATATTTCAATGCGGAATGGGATGTTACAAAAAATTTATTAGTTGGAGGAACGGTGAGATATGAAAATTTCAGTGATTTCGGAAATAATGTTTCCTGGAAAGGAAATGCAAGATATAAATTGCTGGATGATAAATTGGTTTTCCGTGGATCTGTTTCTACAGGATTCCGTGCCCCTTCTTTACACCAGATATACTATTCCAATGTCCAGACTAAAATTACAGGGAATACGGTAGCCAATCAAGGTACCTTTAATAATGACTCTCCAATTGTAAGATCTGATCTTGGCGTTCCAAAATTAAATGCTGAAAAAGCCTTTAACATTACCGGGGGATTGGCTGTAAAACCTTTTAAAAATCTTACTATTACAGCAGATTATTACAGAATAAAAATTGAAGACCGTGTACTTTTTTCAGGAGATATTGGATACAAAACAGGTGCTCCGGGAAGTCCGGATCTGTCAAACCCTGTGGAAGTCATATTAAACAATAATAAAATAACTTCCCTGAAGTTTTTCACCAATGCTGTCAATACAGTTACTCAGGGAGTAGATTTCGTTGCGAATTATTATACTTCTGCTATTGGAAAAGGAAGATTAGGCGTTATCGCTGCCTTCAATTATAACGAAACTAAAATAGTAGATAATATTGCTGTTCCGTCTATTTTGGCGCAAAATGGCTATTCAGAAAACTTTTTTGACAGAAAGGAACAATCCAGAATTACTTCTGCAAGGCCAAAAACAAAAACGATCCTTAGTCTGTCGTATGACATTACAAAGTTTAATTTTAACCTTAATAATACCTATTTTGGTTCTGTTACATGGCAGCATGCCACTGATCCTGCCAAAGATCAGACATTTTCCGGTAAGGTGGTTACAGACATCGTTTTAACCTATAAAATTACGAATGACCTTAAAGTTTCCGGAGTTGTAAATAACTTATTTAATATTTACCCGGACGTCATAGACAGCAAAGGAGATGTAGTGACAGATCTTGGAGGAAGATTCAAATATCCGTGGGAGGTCAACCAGTTTGGATTTAACGGAACCACTTTTCAGCTTAATGTTAATTACACTTTTTAACTCATCAATAAGGAATTGAAATTTGCTGGTCATGCTTAACAATGAGAAAGCAATTTCAAAAGATATACAACCAACCTATATGAAAATTGCCTGGCATGAATTAACGTCAGGCAATTTTTTTTCAGATAGAATAGGAAGTTATTACTGCATTTTACTTTTTACATTGTATAAAAAAAGGTATTTTAGTACTATGAAAATTTATACAAAGACAGGAGATAAAGGTCAGACTGCATTGTACGGCGGAACAAGAGTTTCCAAAGCCAGTGCAAGAGTAGACAGTTATGGAAATATAGACGAGCTGAATTCATTCATCGGAATTGCAAAAAGTCATATCGAAGATGAAGAAGTACTGAGACAGCTGAAGAAAATACAGTTTGATTTATTCACTGTAGGTTCAGAAGCGGCAACACCTGTGGATAAGCTGATGCTTGCCAATGGGAAATCCCGTCTTCCGATCATTATTTCAGAAACAGAAATTGAAGAACTGGAACAATGGATGGATGCTTTTGACGAAAAGCTGGAACCGCTTCAGTATTTTATTCTGCCTGGAGGAGGTAAACCGGCAACCTTTTTACACGCAGCCCGAACAATATGCAGAAGAGCAGAGCGTTCATTGGTATTCCTGAATGAATCTGAGGAAGTACGTCCCGAACTGATTAAATATTTAAACAGGCTTTCAGATTATCTTTTTGTATTGGCCAGATATATTTCAAAACTGAACAACGAACCGGAAGAATACTGGAATCCGAATGAGAGATAAAGCATTACTTTTCATCAACGGAGACGCTCCAAAATCATTACCCAATCCCAAAAATTATGAATTGATTGCCTGCACAGACGGTGCCTTTCATTATTTAAAAAGAATGGGATTTCCTTTGGATAAGCTGGATTTTATATCCGGCGATTTTGATTCGCACTCCGGATCAGATGAAGATATGTATGAGGAAAAATTCATCCTTACATTAGATCAGGAAAAAACAGATTTTCATAAAGCGCTGGAAATTATTCAGGAAAAAGGTTTTTCAGAGGTCGATGTTTTTGGAGGAAGCGGTGGTGAACAGGATCATTTTCTTGGGAATCTTACCGTTGCTTTTGGATTCAAAGACCTGATGAATATTAAATTTTATGATGAGTTTTCAGAATATTATTTCATTCCCAATCATTTTACATTGAAAGGAGCGAAAAACAGGATGATTTCTCTTTATCCGTTTCCATCAGTGAATAATATCACGACAAAAGGTCTCAATTGGCCTTTGACTAATGAAAGCCTTAGTATTACTTCAAGAATAGGAACCCGGAATTTCGCTGTTGAAGATGAGGTTTCTATAGAGTATGAATCAGGAGATGTGTTGTTTTTTGCAGGAAATAAGGAGATAGAATATCCTACAATCTACTAAAAGGGTCTCATTATATATCAATAGAAACGGGCCTTACCCATTTTAAAAAAAGACTGTCATTAAACACAAATGGCACCAATGTTTTTCACAAGTGGCACTAATTTTTATATCAATAGAAACGGGCTTCAGCCCGTTTAATAAAATACAGGAATCCATTGGCTTCAGCCAAAACTTATTAAAACCATTGAATAAACTAATCAAAATATCAGTTTTCACCATTTCATTATGCTGTATTTTCTCATGTAAAACACAGCATTTTGAAACACCTGAATATGGTAAAAATGAAACTGAGAAAGTGATTCCGATCAGGAAAGTAACCAATTTCCGTACGGTAGGAAATATCAAAAATACAGATGGAAGAACTTTAAAAGAAGGGAAATTTTACCGGAGTGCCCATCTTCATAAGCTTAAAAAGAAATCTTTCGACGATTTTGAAAAACTGGGAATCAAAGAAATTATTGATCTCAGAAACTCCAGGGAAATTGCTCAAAAGCCCGATCAGCTGCCTTCGGAAAATGTTTACAAAAACTTCTCAGCTTTTGAAGATGAAGGAGATCAGCTGGCTCAGGCCAAAAAACTTGTTCTTAAAGGTAAAGTAAATGCTGCGGATGCCGATAAAAGAATGATCGATTTCTACCGTGAGTATGTTACCGAAAATCCGGAAATGATAAAAAGGATTATTACGGAAATACTGGAATCCAAAGATCCTATCCTTTACCATTGTACTGCAGGAAAAGACAGAACCGGAATTACCACCGCAATAATTCTTACTATTCTGAAGTTTGATAAAGAGACTGTTTATAATGAATATCTTTTATCCAATAACTACAGAAAAAATCTTGTTCAAAAAAGATTACGCCTTGCCCATACTTTACATTTCCTCTATCCGAAGATGGATTTGCAGGTGCTGGAAAAATTGAGCTGGGTAGAAAAAAGATATCTTGATGCGGCATTTGAAGAGATCAATAAAAAGTATGGCTCTACAGATGTTTATATTCAGCAGGTATTAGGGATTTCAAATGCCAAAAGAAAAGAATACATTCAGAAGTTTACGTATTGATTATCAGTGATAAATTTTTCTGGGATTCAATATCGGGTGTTAATTTAAAATTATAATAATTTTAACACCTAAAAATGAAACTTTTTTAGCAATTTTGCATTTCTTAATTCACTTGTTTAGAAATGAAAATAAAGTACTCGGAACTTATTGATCAGACATTATATTTTCCTACGGAGGAATTTAATGTTTCTGAGAACAATTTGTTGTTTCACGATATTCCGTTAATGGATGTTGTTGAACAATTTGGCACCCCGCTAAAGATTAGCTACCTGCCGAGAATTTCTCAAAATATTCAGAAAGCGAAAGGCTGGTTTAAAGAAGCTTTTGAGAAAACCGAATATAAAAAGAATTATACCTACTGCTACTGTACAAAATCCAGTCATTTTAATTTTGTATTGGAAGAAGCTCTGAAGAATGATATTTCAATAGAAACATCTTCAGCTTATGATATGGATATCGTAAAATCTCTTTATGAGAAAGGTAAGGTAGATAAGAATATCGAAGTAATCTGTAATGGTTTTAAAACCGATGATTATCTGGCAAAGATTTCAGATATGATCAATAGCGGATTTGAAAATATTACCCCGATTCTTGATAATTACAGAGAGCTGGATAAGCTTACTGAAAGTATTGATTCCACTTTTGATATCGGAATCAGAATTGCATCAGAGGAAGAACCGAAGTTCGAATTCTATACCTCAAGATTAGGAATCGGATATAAAGATATTATTCCTTATTACAGCCAGAAAATCGCGGAACATCCGAACGCAAGATTGAAAATGCTTCATTTCTTTATCAATACAGGGATTAAGGATACAGCATATTACTGGAATGAATTGTATAAATGTCTTCGTGTATATGCACGTTTGAAAAAAATCGCTCCGGAAGTGGATTCACTGAACATCGGAGGTGGATTCCCAATCAAAACTTCTTTGAATTTTGATTATGATTATCAGTACATGGTGGAAGAAATCGTTTCTCAGATCAAAAAATTCTGTGAAGAGGAAGGAGTAGAAGAACCTAATATCTATACCGAGTTCGGAAGCTTTACCGTAGGGGAAAGTGGAGCCAACCTTTATAAAATCATTTCTCAGAAACGTCAGAACGACAGAGAAAAATGGAATATGATTGATTCTTCTTTCATGACCACTCTTCCTGATACATGGGCCATTTCAAGACACTTTATCATGCTTCCGCTTAACCGTTGGGAAGATACTTATGAAAGAGTGTTCCTAGGAGGACTGACTTGTGATTCGGACGATTATTATAACTCTGAACAGCATACCAATGCCATTTATTTACCTGTTTTCAGTGATACAAAACCTTTGTATATCGGATTCTTCCATACCGGAGCTTACCAGGAAACAATCGGAGGATATGGTGGAGTACACCACTGTCTGATGCCTCAGCCAAGACACGTCCTGATTCAGAAAGATGAAAACGGTGAATTGCAATATGAGATTTTCCGTGAGAAACAGGAACCGGAAGATGTATTGAAACTTCTTGGCTATAAATAATTTTATGATCAATAGAAATGGGCTTTAGCCCGTTTACAATCAATAGAAAAATCAATTGGCTTTAGCCAAAACTTATAGAAAACAAAAGCTCTCAGTTTTTCTGAGAGCTTTTTTATTTTAAAAATACTTTGAAATTTTATCCAGTTCCAGATCTTCATAATCAGAAACCACAGTATCTGCCAACGTGTAATCCTGATTTTTAGAATGAGGACTTCTGTATGCGGCACAGAAAATTTTTGCTCTGTGGGCTGCCAGAATTCCGTTGGTAGAATCCTCAATCACCATACAGTTTTCAACAGGTTCTCCAGCCATTTCAGCGGCCAGTAAAAAAACTTCAGGATGAGGTTTTGATTCTTTTAAATCGGCACCGCTGATCTTTCCGCTGAAATATTGTTCCAGTCCGAATTTTTCAAAAACCATATTAATGGTTACCATTGTTGCAGAAGATGCCAGAATCAGCTTGACTCCATTTTCGTGATAATGCTCGATCAGTTTTCTTACTCCCGGAATTAAATCAAACTCATCATCATTGTAAAAATAATCCTTGAAATGAGATCTTTTGATTCCAGCAATGGCTTCATAAGTCTGATCTAAATTAAATTCATTAATCAATGTTTCAGAGACTCTTTTGGTGGAAGCACCAGTAAAAGAAGTGTACAGCTCCTCGGAAACTACGATTTCCAGTTCGTCAAAAGTTTTGAAATAAGCTTTTCTATGTAAGGGTTCCGTATCTACAATAACTCCATCCATATCGAAAAGTACAGCTTTTAAAGGCATATAATGAGTTTTATACAAAAATAGTTATTTGAGTTGAGAGTGGAAAGGGATGAGGGAACAGATGATAGTTAATAGATGATAGATGATAGATGATAGATGATAGATGATAGATGATAGATGATAGGTTTTAGGTAGCAGACTTGTAACTCATAAACTCGCCGACACTCTTACTCTCCAACTCATAAACTCTTCGTATCTTTGTGGTCAATATTTCAATTTTAAAACATTAAAATTTTTAAATAAAGCATGAGAACATACGCAGGAATTCCCGAGGAAAACGCAACGTTAGAGAATTCGAAAGTAATGTTGGTAACTGTTCCTTATGATGGAACTTCAACATGGGGGAAAGGAGCTGATAAAGGTCCGGAATTATTCTTAAACGCTTCTGAAAACATGGAGCTTTATGATATTGAAACGCAGACAGAACCATACCTTCAGGGAGTTTACTTAGCAGGAGAAGTTTCTGAAAACTCTACTCCGGAAGCAATGACGGAAGCCGTTTATCAAAAGACAAAAGAGCTTTTGAACAATGACGGTAAATTATTTACTCTTTTCGGTGGAGAGCACTCTGTTTCCATCGGTTCTATCCGTGCAGTAGGAGAAAAATTTGAAAATTTAACGGTACTTCAATTAGACGCTCATACAGACTTACGTCCAGAGTTTCACGGTTCTACTTCCAACCACGCTTGTGCTGTTTTTGAAGCAAATCAAAAGCATAATCTGGTACAGGTGGGAATCCGTTCTATGGATATTGAAGAAGCGCAGTATTTACCTGAAGGAAGAGTATTCTTTGCTCACGAAATTGCCAACAACGAAAACTGGATCAATGATGTATTGGAAAAAGTATCGGGAAATGTGTATATCACGATTGATTTAGATGCTTTTGATCCTTCTATTGCCCCATCTACAGGAACTCCTGAGCCGGGTGGCTTACAATGGTATCCAACGTTGGAATTATTAAGAAAAGTATTTGAAAAATGTAACGTTGTAGCATTTGATATTGTAGAATTAATGGATTCTCCAATGGCTAAGCCAACGGCTTTCCTTTCTGCGAAGTTATATTACAAAATGCTTGCTTACTACGATATTTATAACAACAACTAATATTCCGCAAGAATCGGATTTTTTCTGCCGTATATTCTTTGGAAATTTGTGAGGTAAAAACAATAATATGATGTCCACACAAAGTCAGATAGATTATAACAGAATTGCCAAAGCGATAGAATATATCCGGAGCAATTTCAGGCTTCAGCCAAGTTTGGAGGAAGTGGCAGAGAATATTCACCTGAGCCCGGCTCATTTCCAGAAGATCTTTACAGATTGGGCGGGAACAAGTCCGAAAAAATTTTTACAGTTCATTAGTCTTGAACATGCTAAAAATTTATTGAAGGAAGAAAAAGCAAGTTTGTTTGATACCGCTTATGAGACAGGCCTTTCCAGTACAAGCAGGCTTCATGATCTGTTTGTAAAGATTGAAGGAATGTCTCCGGCAGAATATAAAAACGGAGGAAAAAGCCTCAGTATTCATTACAGTTTTTCTGAGAGTCCCTTCGGAAATATCTTAGTAGCTTCTACAGAAAAAGGAATCTGCTATATGGCTTTTGAAGACGATAAAGAAAAAGCATTCGGGGAACTGAAGCAAAAGTTCCCTAATGCTTCTTTTATTGAGCAGCAGGATGCTCTTCAAAAGAATGCACTGTCCATATTCGATAAAGACTGGACAAAACTCAATACCATAAAATTACACTTAAAAGGAACCGATTTTCAGTTGAAAGTATGGGAAAGTCTGCTGACCATTCCAATGGGAAAACTGTCTACTTATGGCACTTTAGCCGAAAAAATAGGAAATCCTAAGGCATCCAGAGCAGTAGGAACAGCCATTGGAAGTAATCCGGTTGCATTTCTTATCCCATGCCACCGCGTGATTCAGTCTACAGGACATCTCGGTGGCTACCGATGGGGAAGTGAAAGAAAACAGTTGATTGTGGGTTGGGAGGGCTCACATATTTACTCGTAACCTATTTTACCACAAAAGGATTCTGCAATTATTAAGTTTTGGCTAAAGCCAATGGATTAGATTATTTTTGTTAAATGGGCTAAAGCCCATTCCTATTGATATAAAAATTCGTGTCATTTGTGAAAAACATTGGTGTTATTTGTGTTTAAATATAAAAGCATTTAATTAAAAAAAACTATGATGAGCCTTTTCGAAGAAATATCAGATTATCCACTGAATATCCTTCCACACGATGGAACCGTTCATTATTATGGCAAGGTTTTCACCAAAGAACAATCAGATTTTTACTATGAATATCTGCTTAACCAGATTCCGTGGGAGAATGATGAGGCGGTAATATTTGGAAAACTGATTTTAACCAAAAGAAAAGTGGCCTGGTTTGGAGAAAAAGCATTTGAATACACTTATTCAAAAAGAACAAAATATGCAAAATTCTGGACTCCCGAATTACTGGAGCTGAAGAAAAAATGTGAAGAAGTTTCTGGCGAAACCTACAATTCTTGCCTGCTTAATTTGTACCATGACGGAAGTGAAGGAATGGCCTACCACAGCGATGGCGAAACAGATCTGAAAAAACATGGAGCCATTGCTTCTCTGACCTTCGGAGCCGAAAGAAAATTTTTATTTAAACATAAAGTAACCAAAGAAAAAGTTGAGATATTTCTGGAAAACGGAAGTCTTTTGATTATGAAAGGAACCACTCAGGACAACTGGCTTCACAGGCTTCCACCCACTACAAAAGTGAAAACTCCAAGAGTCAACCTGACTTTCAGAACTATTGAAGAATAAGCTTATCATCTCCATCAATAGAAGTGGGCTTTAGCCCACTTATCAAATAGATCAACATTCATCTGGCTTTAGCCAAAACCTAAAAAATAAACTGTAAGTATTCAAAAATAAAAAGCTGTTCAAACGAACAGCTTTTTCAACTTATTTTAAAACATCAGCTTCAATAGAGCTGTCATCATACACTTTGATGAATGCTTTGGTGTAATCTTCTTTGTTGGCAAAATTCGGGTTATCCATAAATTTCTGCGGGTTGATGGCGAAAAGCGGAAACCACGTACTGCTGATCTGAATCTGGATTTTATGTCCTTTTTTAAACGTATGAACTACATCCTGAAGTCTGAAATTAACAGCCGTCTTCTGGTTAGGAACCAAAGCTTCTCCCTTTTCTTTGGTATTTCTGAATCTTGCAGGCATAATCTCACTTCTTACCATCTGGTGGTAGTTGCCATAGATAACGCCTTCTTTCTTTTCAGTAGGTTTAAAATCTTCAGGATAAACATCAATCAGTTTTACGGCAAAATCGGCATCTGTGGATGTGGATGCAATATTCAGTTTCGCCATGATTTCTCCGGCAAATGTAATATCATCAGTCAATACATCGGTAGTGAATGTTAATACATCAGGTCTTCCTACAGCAAATCTCTGGTCTTCCGACATATAATTTTTTGGAGTGAAACCGTTGAAGTCTTTTAAATGATCAGAACTTAAAACAGGATTGTTAGGATCACTATAATACTCAGAATATCCTTGTCCGGATGATTTCTTCAGGGTTTTATCAGAAAGATAGAAATTCACTTTCTGAGCATTTTTCGGTGGGTATGAAGCAAATTCCTTCCATGCTTTAGCACCGGTGTCATACATCAGTGCTTCAGGAAGTCCTGCATCTTCTTTGGTATTGCCTTTCAGATAATGATTGAAAAATTTTGTTTCAATATTTTTCTGATAGTACGTAGCAATGCTGTCGCCAAAATACGTTTCACTGTGGAAATGTTTTCCCTGCTCCTGAGACCAGCCGCCATGGGAGAAAGGTCCCATAACGATAGTATTTTTGGCTTTAGGGCTTGTTTTTTCGATGGTTTTATAAATATTCAATGGTCCTGAAAGATCTTCTGCATCAAACCATCCGCCAACAGTCATTACAGCATGGTTGATATTCTTTAAGTGAGGAAGAAGACCTCTTTTCTGCCAGAATTCATCATAGTTGGTATGATTCATAATCTCTGTCATGAAGAAATTATTCTTGTAATATTTTTCATATCCATCTTTCAGCGTACCCATATCTCTGTAGAATTTCAAACCGTCTTCAGAAGTCTGTTTGATGAAAGAATCCATATACCAGGCCTGTTTCTCCGGCTGCGTTTTCTGAACCCCAAAAACAGGGAATGTTCTGAAATAGCCGAGCATAAATCTTCCGTTGTGAAGAAAGTCGTCATTCCAGAAATCAGAAATAGGTGCCTGTGGTGAAGAAGCTACCAAAGCAGGATGCTGTGACAACGTTCCTACAGCAGTATAGAATCCCGGATATGATGTTCCGAATTGGCCTACTTTACCATTGTTATCTTTCACATTTTTCAAAAGCCATTCGATGGTATCATAGGTATCCGTACTTTCATCAACATCTTTTTTGGTCTTGCGTTCCACCTGCGGAGTCATATTGGTAAAAGTGCCTTCACTCATATATCTTCCGCGTACATCCTGATACACGAAAATATACTTGTCTTTCATAAGATACGTGTTGGGACCTACCTTTGTTTTATATTCACTTTCTCCGTACGGGGCGATGCTGTAACATGTTCTCTGCATCAGGAACGGATATTTGTTCTTGTTCGATATATCTTTCGGGATATATACCGCAGTGAAAAGTTTTACGCCATCACGCATTGGAATATAAAATTCTTTCTTGGTGAAATTGTCTTTAACAAAAGGATCTTTCTGTTCCGTTTTCTGAGCTTTTCCAAGAATGAAAAAAAGAATACATAATACTGAAATATGGATTTTCATAAAAAAAATTTGATGCTAATTTAAAAATAAAAACACGTTTATTCGTAAATCTTGTTTAAAAGGTTGTTGTTGTCAGTATCTATCTGGATGAGTAAGATAATATTTCATGGTAAACCACCCCGTCAAAAATTCTTTGAATTTTCGCCACCCCTCCGGAGGATGGGAATATAACGTCTTCAGTTGTAATATCGTTCAAGGATGAAATTTAGTATATACATAAAAATAGCCGGAAAGATCCGGCCATTATCAAAAATTATATATAAAGTATGGTGTGATTATTACTTCTTTTTTCCTGCAAACTTATTCAGTTTCATGCTGATGGAGAACATGATGTATCGTTTCAGGATGAGATCTTCACGGTCTTCAAAATAAGAATCGGTGATCGTTCTTCTTACGCTTTGATTTTGATTTAAGACATCATAGACCTTTACTTTTGCCGTAAACTGTTTTTTATAGAATGAATATCCAAGGCTGGTATTCCAGAAGTAGAAATCTTTTTTAAAGCCCGGAGCAATATTGGAATTGGTATTGTATTCAAAATCGTTTCCAAATACGAAATTGCCTTTCAGCATATAATTGGTGAGTTCCAGTTTTAAGGATTGATTGGCTGTATTTACATTCGTTACATTATAATTGGTATAATTTGAAAAACTGTATCCAAGTCTGTAAGAAGGTTTGATGGTCATTTTATCCTTGATTTCATAGGTAAGATTAAGACCTGGGTTTAGATTATAAGAATTGCTGGTGAAAGATTGTCCATCAATGAAACCGTTATTGTAAGCATAATTCATGGTGAGTCTTGGATTGATAATAAGTTTATTATTCTTCCATTTCAATACTTTACTGAAACCTCCGCCGGCATTGATGCTTTTATTTCCGCTTACGTTGTCATAAGTAATCACCTGTTTCCCTGCATTATCATAGGTGGAAAAATTGATAATATCATTATTTCTGTACGTAAAGCCGATATTGAAATAGTAGCTGAGATCTTTTACTTTGTTATAATTGTTGAAGTACAAATAAAGATTGTTGGTCCAGGTGTTTTTTAAATCAGGGTTTCCCTGAAAGGTAATCAAAGGATTGGATTCATCTTTATAAGGAGTCAGTTGTTCTGCGGTGGGAATGGTGAAGTTGGAATAGTTATAAATGTTCAAGGTTTTTCCCTCACTAAGCTGATAGTATAGGTTCACATTATATTGGGGCAGTACAAAATTTTTCTGCAGATCATATTGCTGTCCGTTATAGATAGAGTTTACTTTCATGTCTGAGATGTCAAGATTCATGGAAGCCCAGAAATTCAGTTTCTTTTTGTTGAGTTGATAAGTTAACTCGGGAGAGATCTGATTGATTCTTTGCTTCATATTGTTGGATAAAAGCTGATTGAATTTAGTGTAATCTCCTGTCGTATTATCAAAATCATTTACATTTCTCAAGTCTCTGGTAGATCGGGTTTCATATTTTACCTCAAAACTTACACTGGACGAATCGGAAACAGGTTCTGTATATCCGGCATTGAAATTGAAACTGCTGTTCTGATTTTTATTTTTGGCTAATTGATCCCTGTTGTCTGTTATGGTTCCATTGGATTGATAGAATGTATTTTGAGACTGGTTAAGGTTATCTCTTTTCGATTCAGAAATGGAACTGTTCATATTCGCCGAAATTGAACGGCCTTTTTTCTTGAATTTTTTTGAAAAATAGAGGTATGGATTAAATGAATTGCTTTCCGAATCATTACTTGAATACGCATTACTTTCATTCAGAAGACTGCCATTCCTTAAAGAAGAGGATCTTGAATTATTGAAACTGAAACTGCTGTTTTTCGTAAACCTCGGAGAAAGATAGATACTGGTCATAGAATCCAGTTTGATTTTAGCCGAAGTATCAAAGCTGTATTGTTTGGATTCATTTTCTCCGTTACTTTCAGAATTGGTCTGAAGCGTGTAAGTAGGGAGAAGGGTAGACCTTGAAACTTTAGACCTTGTTTCTGTATTAGAATCGGAATGCATCAGGCTGAAGGAATCCAGATCAGCATCTTTTCCCAGCTTGTCACTGTAATTTAACCCAATGGTTGTAGACCTTTGAATTCCTTTCGTGCCACCTCCCTGGTTATAGTAAGTCACATTTCCTACCGTTGAGACGGATCCTCCCTGCATCATCCAGGCATTCCGGCCATTTCCCATACTGTCAAAAACCTCGTCTCTTGAAAATCCCTGTGAATTGATGTTATTGGAAGAAGCCAATAAACTTATTTTCGTATCCCCTTTAAAATAACTGGCCAGCCCGCTTGCTTCATACCGCTTGTCTGATCCATAGCCGACCGTAAGTCTTGTCAGCAAACCTTTATTTTTCTTTTCGTCAATATTAAAGTTGATAGTGGTATTCTGGGATTTGGCTGCTTTTCCGCTCAGTTCCTCCTCCTTTGTTTTGGTAGTGGTAAACTGGATATTCTTGATGATATCTGCAGGTAGATTTTGGAGGGCAATTTTACCATCTTTATCAAAGAAAGGTTTTCCGTTGATCATAATTTGATCCACCTCTTTTCCATTCACAGTAATCTTACCTTCATTGCTGATTTCTACCCCGGGAATCTGCTTCAGAAGTTCCTCAATTTTACTGTCAGGCCTTACTTTGATAGCGGCTGCATTAAATTCAATCGTATCTTTTTTAATTTTTACCGGAGAAACCGTAATTTTTACCTCATCAATCGTATTCACAATGCCTTGTTTCTCGAGCTGAATATCCCCCAGTGATAATGACTGGTTTATTTTTTCAAATTTTTTCGAATAGGAAGATAATTTATCAGCGTCTATTTTAAGAATGGAAGGTTCTTTCATGTCATCAATTTTCAGAGAAAATTTCCCTTCTTTGTTGGTGGCTGTGTAATTGATAATGGATGAATCTTTTTCTTTCAAAAGATAAACGGTGGCATTTTCTATCGCTTTCTTTTCAGAATCGGATATTTTTCCGTCAATGTGTAGTTTTTGGGCGTGCAGAACAATGACTGTGAACATCAAAGTCAATAGCAGCAGAGTTTTCTTCATTAGTTTTTTTTCAGAGCCGTAAAAATATAAAAACATCCCAAAGTTGGGATGTTTCTAGGCTTTTTTTGTGAAAATTTATTATTTTTTAATAAAAATTATGCTCTTAAATATCTTGAGTAAGCATATCCTTCCTGGCCGTCAGCATTTTTCACTTTCCACCAGTCATCAGAAGTCTGCTCAATAAGAGTTACGGAAGAACCTTTTGCAGCTTTACCTACAACGGCAGCCTCAGTAGAAGGCTCCTGTCTGATGTTAAGATTAGATTCTTCAGTAGCCACTGTTAATGAAGCCCCTGAAGCAAGACCTGCAACCTGTACATCAATATTGATATCTGAAGCAGAATAAGTAGAATCAATAGCTCCTAAAGCATTCCATACAGCATCTTTAGCCGCAGTATTGGAAGCATTTCCGGAAACATAAAGAATTCCGTCCTGCTCCTGAACCTGAAGATTGGAAATCCCTGCAGACTGTGCCGCTGAAACTACACTTGAATATTTATCTTGTAATTCGCTCATCTTTAATTATTTTACGATTAGGTTGTTGTTATACTTTCCGATTTTCAAAGCATCTACAGATTCTTTGATTTTTCTGGCCTGTAGAGCAGAAACATTTCCTGTAAGCGTAAGCTGTCCGTTTACAACTTCTACTTTTACAGAAGGGAAATCTTTTACCGCATCCTGAACTTTTTTCTGAACAGCAGGATCTACAGCAGATGCCGTTTCAACCGGTGCTGCAGGTGCAGGAGCTGCTACCGTAGACATATCCATTACGTCTTTTACTCCGCTGATGGCTTTTAATTTTGCAATCATTGCGTCTTTAGACTGTTGATCTGCGAAAGTACCGCTTAGGTGTGCCACACCATCTTTTACTTCAACAGAAGCATTGGGATTAGAAGTTACTATAGTTGTAGCCTGAGTCTGAAGATCGGCATCAGAAACTTTCTTTTTACAAGAAATAGCACCGAAAGATACAGCTACAGCTAATGCAGCCATTGCAATAGTTTTTTTCATATTGTATATTTATTAATGTTGTTATACACTCAAATGTAATAATAAAATTTGTACCAAAAGAATAAAAAGTCAATAAATGTTTCTTAATTTTTTTACAATATTTTCTAAACCAGGGTTTTAATTTTCAGGGATTAAAAACTGAATGCAAAATTCAACTCTATAGAAGAAAATCGTCTGCCAATTGAAAAACCATTATATTTGCGCAAATTGAACTATATATATGAAAGGACAGAATAAACTTTTTATAGCAATTATCATTGCCCTTCTTCTGGGAGTAGGAATCGGAGGTATTGTACACGTGAGCTATCCGGATAGTGCAGAACCCTTTTCTAAAAATATAAAACTGTTGGGAACGGTTTTTATCAGATTGGTACAGATGATTATTGCTCCATTGGTTTTTACAACATTAGTAGTGGGGATTGCCAAAATGAGTGATATCAAAATGATTGGCCGGGTAGGAACAAAAGCCATGCTTTGGTTTATTTCCGCTTCTCTCATTTCCCTTTTTATCGGGTTGATCCTTGTTAACTGGCTGGAGCCGGGACATGTTACAAAATTACCGATTCAGGATGTGGCTTCTGCTGATGAACTTCTTAAAAGCAGCAAAAGTTTTTCCATGGAAGACTTCGTAAAACACATGATTCCTAAAAGTTTATTTGAAGCCTTCGCTACCAACGAGGTATTGCAGATTGTTGTATTTGCGGTAATGTTTGGAGTTGCTTTGGCTAATCTTGGAGAAGAATACGCTAAGCCTGTTGTGAAACTATTTGATATTATTGCTCACGCCATTCTTAAAATGGTAGGGTATATCATGTGGTTTGCCCCGCTTGGAGTATTGGGAGCTATTGCAGCGGTAGTAGCCACCAATGGCTTTGAAATCTTTAAAGTATATGCTATTTATTTAAGAGACTTCTTCTTTGCTATAGGAGTTCTCTGGCTGGTTCTTTTACTGGTAGGATATTTCATCTTAGGAAACCGTCTTTTTGACCTTTTAAAAAGAATTAAAGAGCCTTTGCTAATTGCTTTCTCTACAACAAGTTCAGAAGCTGTATTCCCGAAATTGGTGGAAGAACTGGAGAAATTCGGGTGTAACAGCAGAGTAGTTTCTTTCATTTTACCTTTAGGATATTCATTCAACCTGGATGGAAGTATGATGTACATGACATTCGCTTCAATCTTTATTGCTCAGATCTACGGAATCGAAATGACCCTTGGACAGCAGATCACCATGCTTTTGGTACTAATGCTTACGTCAAAAGGGATTGCAGGAGTTCCAAGAGCTTCTCTGGTAATTATTGTGGCAACATGTTCAATGTTCGGTATCCCGCCAGAAGGTATTGCTTTGATTTTACCAATTGACCATTTCTGTGATATGGGTAGAAGTATGACCAACGTACTTGGAAATACGCTGGCAACCACAGCAGTTTCAAAATGGGAAGGGCAGTTAACTGAACCATTAGACAAAATTTAAATATCAATGAGTTTAAACAACTTAGAAAATCATAAAAGCCATATTGAAAAATATGGCTTTGCTGTTATCAATGATGTGTTTTCGCAGAAAGAACTTGAAGACATCAATGTTGTGCTGCAAAATATAGACACTTCAAAAGAAAATTTTAGAAAGTCTGAAGACCTTTTTGCCATCAGACAGTTTTTAAAGGAAGTTCCGGAAATCAAAAACCTGATTTTTAATGAAAATATCAGGAAAGTGGTTAAGGAAATTTTTGGAGAAAAATATTTTGTGGTCAAAAGTATCTATTTTGATAAACCTGAAACCTCCAACTGGTATGTGGCCTATCACCAGGATCTGACAATTTCTGTTGATAAAAAGCTGGAATTGGAAAATTTCGGACCATGGACCACCAAACAAAATCAGTTTGCAGTACAGCCTCCGCTCAACGTTTTGGAAAATATCTATACCATCAGAATCCATCTGGATGATACCGATGAAAATAACGGAGCTTTGAAAGTAGTTCCCAAATCTCATGCAAAAGGCATTTACAGACCGGAAACCATCGACTGGATTGTAGAAATCGAAGAAATCTGCAACGTTGAAAAAGGTGGAATTATGCTGATGAAACCTTTAACGCTCCACGGTTCTAACAGAACCACCAACGGAAAGAAAAGAAGAGTCATTCACATCGAATTTTCTGATATTGAACTTCCGGAAGTCCTGCAATGGTCGGAAAGAATGAATGGATAAAAAATACGCCCTTCGAATTTTCGAAGGGCGTATTTTTTATGGTTGGAAGCTGGATGCTGGAAGAAGGAAGTTTCTGAAAGCCTAAGTACTAAAATTAGTCTATTTATATTTTTGAAAATCAAATTCTCTAACAAACGACTTCAGGAAGTCATTAGTCAAATAGGAACTTCCATCTTCCTTCTCCCATCTTCCTTACTTTATACCAATCTCATCAATAAAGATATAAGCATCACCACCTGCTCCCTGATGCCATTCCGGAAGTTTTCCGAAGTAGTAGGCTTTTACTCTGATATAACGTGCTTCGGTAGGAAGAATTTCTGTAGAAAAATCTTTGATCTGTACTTTTTCATCTTTAGGATCAATAGTATTGTCAACGGTCTTCAGAAGGACAAAATCTTTTCCGTTAATGGAAGCATAATATTCTACTTTTTTAGGCATCAAAATCCATGCTTTGCTGTCCTGAAGGTAAGTGGAAGATAATGATTTTATGTTCTTAGGGGATTTAAAATCAATAATAGCTTCAAAATTTTGTCCTTGGTATCCGTGCCATTCCCCTTTTCTCCAGTTAACATCTCCTCTGATTCCATCAATAAGAGCCAGGCTTCCGGTAGCACTGTACTGTGGAGTCACTTTTGATAAAATATTAATATCCCAGTAATTAGGTCTTCTGTTGAAATGAGCTGTGGTTACAGAACTTTTTTCTCCGTTTCTTTCAGCATAAGCCATTACCTGAGTAGTTTTGGTGATGGAGAATGGTCCTTTATAAGTAGAGAACGTCTTTCTTTTATTGCTGTCGCTCTCATCCATTGTCATATAATATACTTTGTCGCCTGGGTTTAATGGAGTGATTTCAACTTTGGTAGAAAAGTCGAAGATTCTGTCGGCAGCAATTACCGGAGAGGCTGTCTGTTCAGGATATTTAAAATCTTTAGCAGGTTTTGCATTTTCGAAACCTAATTTTTTGAGTTCTGCTCTGCCGGTAGCTTTTGTAATTGTTCTTGTAGTGCCGTCTTCAAGGTGAATTTTAATTTCGTCAAAATAAGGAGTGGTGGTTTCCCATTCCGGTAATCCCGGGGTTACAGAATAAATTCCCATTGAGCTTAAAACATACCAGGCACTCATCTGGCCGCAGTCTTCATTTCCGATCAATCCGTCAGGAGTGTTTTTATAAAAATTATCAAGAATGTATTTGATCTTCGCATCTGTTTTTTCTGGCTTGTCGACGAAATTGTACAGATAAGCAATGTGGTGGCTTGGCTCATTTCCCTGGGCATATTGGCCCATCAATCCTGTGATGTCCACTTGTTCTCTTCCCGTAGTTTTATCAGGAGCAGTAAAGATAGCATCAATGAACTGTTCAAACTTTTCTTTCCCGCCATGAGCCGCAATAAGCCCCGGAATATCCTGCTGTACGGAATAAGAATAATGCCATGAGTTTCCTTCCGTATAATTGTTGTTGACTTCTCTCGGGTCAAAAGGTTCATACCAGTTTCCGTTTTTTCTCGGCTGCATAAAGCCTGTTTTTGGATTGTAAAGGTTTTTCCAGTTCTGAGAACGCTTCATGAACTCCTGATACTTTTCTTTTTTGCCTAAAATTTTGGCTATCTGAGCAATACACCAGTCATCATAGGCATATTCTACTGTTTTGGAAACACTTTCATGCTCGTCGTCTATGCTGATGTAATTATTCTTTTTATAAGCATTCAATCCAAAAATATCCTGCATGGCTGAACTTTTTGCTGCCTGAAATGCCTTCTCATAATCAAATCCCTGAATTCCTTTTGCCATTGCGTCTGCAATGACAGAAACGGAGTGGTAGCCAATCATGCATTCTGTTTCATTGGAAGCCAGTTCCCATACCGGAAGTTTTCCTCCCTGTTCATATTGTTTAATGAAAGTATTGATAAAATCAGCAGTTCTTTTTCTGTCGATTAAAGTCATCAGCGGATGAGCACCTCTGAAGGTATCCCAAAGTGAAAATACCGTATAATAATCAAAGCCATTGGCGGTATAAAGCTTATTATCTCTGCCTCTGTACCTTCCGTCTGCATCCATATTGATGTTGGGTTGTGTGAAAACGTGATAAAGAGCGGTGTAAAAAATGGCTAATTTGTTTTTATCATCAGATTTCACCTCAATTTTTGAAAGCTCTTTGTCCCAGTCAGATTGAGCCTGCTTTCTTACCACGTCGAAATCTTTCGATTGTCCTTCTGCCAGCATATTCTTTTCTGCTCCTTCGTAGCCTGTAGGAGAAACAGAGACTTTTATATCGATCTTTTCTCCTTTTTTAACGGTGGCTGAAAATGCCAGAGCAAGTCTTGTTCCGGTAAAAAGATTGTTTTCCTGCTTTCCGTTAACTTCTTCTTTTGAAATTTTCATGGGTTTTGAAAACTCAATTCTGGCGTAAATATACTGGTTGGTGGCCCATGCTTCACTTCTTCTGAAAACCTCAATGGTTTTATCATCAATAATCTTTACTTCCCCTTCCAGAAGTTTGTCTCTGTGATTGAGGTCTAAGATAATATTGGCATTGCCTGCGTTGTTGAACGTATATTCGTGATAGCCGACTCTTCTGGTAGTAGTAAGGCGGACATCAATATTATTCTTATCTAATTTGACAGCGTAGAATCCTGCTGCTGCTTTCTCATTTTTATGCGAAAACCTTGAAGAATAATCTCTGCTGTTCAGACTGGGATTTCCCATCGTAGGCATCAGCATGATATCTCCATAATCGGAAACTCCCGTTCCGTTCAGATGGGTATGAGAAAAACCATAGATCACAGAATCCGAATAATGATATCCGCTGCATCCGTCCCAGCTTCCATCAATTCTTGTATCGGGAGAAAGCTGTACCATCCCGAATGGAACGATTGCCCCGGGAAAAGTGTGACCATGTCCTCCGGTTCCTATAAACGGATTGACATATTGGGAATAGCTCTGTGCAGAAATGATCTGAGTAATAAATATAGAAAATGCAATAAGCCCTTTTTTCATGTTCTGATTTTATCAGACGAAGATATTGAAAAACAGTAAAAGTGATGCAATAAAAGATAATTACCGTTTGTCCTGTTAAAAACGATCTCATTCATAAGAAGACAGAGCTAATTAAAATTACACTTCTCCTTCAAAAAAATGATTGAGATAGGTCTCTTTATCCTTGTCTTCTCTTCCGGAGCCAAGATATTTTTTCCAGGACTGAGATTCATGATATACAATGCCCATTTCCCAGACACAATACGTCGGGAGGTGGGTTTTGTTCCTGTCCCATATTTCAAATTGTCCGGAACCATCATAATACACGCTTTCCCATAATTCGTTTTCATTTTGCCATGTACAGACCAGTAAAAGATAGTTTTCTCCGCAGCGGTGCATAATGACAAATCCAAGATCATCAATGTTTTTAAAGTTTTCTTCAGCACTTTCAATACACTTTTGAGCATTTTCAATGTCCTGTTGTAAAACTTCTGCAGGATCATTGGCCAGGTCATACCATTTGAATTTTGTTTTTCCAACGATAAAAATTCCTTTTGGCTGTGCATATTTGGAAGGATAGGAGGTCGTTTTCATATCAATTGCTTTCTGAGGTTGGGCGTGGTATCAGAATAAAAAAACAGAATAAGAAATTTTTAACGATCTGATTTATCACCTGATATTATAGATTTTATTGATTCTAAATTACCGAAAAAATGCGTAAATTTGTAAACAATTTATATTTATATGTTGACGAAAGAAAAGGTTCAGGATTTCCTTAAAGAAATAGAAGTAGACGATTTGGTGAATAATCTTCAGATTATGGGTAACGATGTTTATATTGATATGACTGCCCATTCGCCTGCAATGCACGAAAAGAAAAAACTGGAGGCTGCCATGAAACAGGCTTTTGCCAGTGAGTTTGGAGAAGACATTCATTTAAAACTTAAAATCGTTTCTCCGGAGCCTAGTGAAATTCAGCAAAGTCAGATCAAAGGAAAACAAATTCCGGGAATTCAAAATATTATCGCTATTGCTTCTGGTAAAGGAGGAGTAGGGAAGTCTACAGTTTCTGCAAATATGGCAGTAACGTTAGCTAAAATGGGCTTTAAAGTAGGATTACTGGATGCAGATATCTACGGTCCTTCAGTTCCTACCATGTTTGATACAGAGGGGCAAAAACCAATTTCTGTAGAAGTGAATGGTAAGAATCTGATGAAGCCTATCGAAAATTATGGAGTAAAAATGCTTTCAATAGGATACTTCTCAGGAGCCAATCAGGCTGTAGTATGGAGAGGTCCTATGGCTTCAAAAGCTTTGAACCAGATGATCAGAGATGCTGCATGGGGAGAGCTGGATTTCCTGCTAATTGACCTTCCTCCGGGAACAGGTGATATTCACTTGTCAATTATCCAGGAAGTACCGGTAACAGGAGCGGTAATTGTAAGTACACCTCAGCATGTTGCATTGGCAGACGTAAGAAAAGGAATTGCCATGTTCCAGATGGAAAGTATTAACATTCCTGTGCTTGGTTTGATCGAAAATATGGCGTATTTTACACCGGAAGAACTTCCTGACAATAAATATTATATCTTTGGAAACCAGGGAGCACAATATTTAGCGGAAGATCTTGGAATTCCGGTATTGGGTGAAATTCCTTTGATCCAAAGCATCAGAGAAGCAGGGGACGTTGGAAGACCGGCTGCACTTCAGGAAGGATCTAAAATTGCAGATATCTACACCGAAACTGCCAGAAAAATGGTAGAAAGTTTAGTGGAAAGAAATAAAAATCTTCCTCCTACTGAAGCAGTGAAGATTTCCACAATGGCAGGATGCTCGCCAAAAGCAAAATAATAATAATTTCAATAAAATTTGAAGAAACCGAATTGAACTGAAAAAATATGGAAACAAACATAACGCACGAAGATACAGTAACAAGAGTAATGGAAGCTCTGGAAAGCATCAGACCGTTTTTGAATAAAGACGGAGGTGATATTGAGCTTATTGATGTGAAAGATAATCAGGTGTTTGTAAAACTTTTAGGTAACTGTTCCGGGTGTTCATTGAATTTTTCAACCTTAAAACTGGGTGTTGAAAATACAATCAAACAACATGCTCCGGAAATCGAAAAGGTAATCAACGTAGAGTAAATTATATCTGAGATATTTTTAAAAAGACAGGCTTTTTTTAAGGCCTGTCTTTTTATTTGTATTAATAACAATAAGTTTAGTCTACTGAGTTAACCCAACCTGACGGGTTTTTAAAACCCGTCAGGTTCCGATGAGATGTTTCAGATTCCGAAAAATATTTTTTATTGTTTTACAACCTTATTTCCCACTCCTGTAATAGAAACATCCGGTTTCCCTGATTTTGTTCCTGAAGTTCTGTAGTAAACGGTGTTATCACCACCTTCCATAGATATTTTATCTACTTTATCAATGTATACTTTGTTACCTGTTCCTGAGATTGTAACTTTTTTTGCACTCCCTTTTACCGTAAGCTTGTTATCACCACCTTCTACCTCAACAACACCTCCGCTGAGTGTATAAGTGAGTGTATGTCCTACACCTTCTACATGTACCACTTTATTACCTTCTGTTTTTTCTACACCTTTTGTAGATTCTGTTTTTCTGGATTGTGAGAAAGCAGTAGCTGTTCCCAGCAACAGGAAAGTAAGAATTCCTGCGATTTTAATATTCTTCATGTGAATTGGCTTTTTATTCGTGATAAATATAGATATAAAATGCTTTCTTCCAAGTACTTCAAAAGTTAAATCATCTTAAATAAGATTTAGGATTTTGTTTTTTTATAATTTCATTAATAGTCTTTAGAACTTCGGTTGATTTTTCCCGGATGATTAATGTATTCTTTTTATTTTTGATCAGGTCTGTGAAGTTATTGTCTTCCGTATTAATATCTACGATAAAAGCTCCATATTTAAGAGCTGTTTCGGCAATGGCAATAGGAAGGCTCGTTGCTCCGGAAGTCCCGATAATAAAAAGAACACCGCTGTTTTTGGCAATTTTAAGTGCACTGAATTTTTTATTCGTTTTTTCGTCGTAATATTCATCAAACCACAAAATATTCGGACGCATCCAATGCCCGCAATGTCCACAGGTTAAAAGTTCCTTGTCTTTAGCGGTAAGATCTTCATCCAGGTCTTTTCCATTTATTTCAACAGGTAAATTCAGGATCTCTTTACATCCGTTGGAACATTTAATTTCTCGGTTGTTTCCGTGAATTTCATAGATTCTTTTGCTTCCGGAACGGCGGTGAAGATTGTCAATATTCTGGGTAATGAGGTGAAACCTATCCTGGAGTTGATTCTCAATGTCTGCAAGTTCAAAATGACTTTGGTTGGGAGAAGCATTTTCAAACATTTTCTTTCTGAAAAGAGAATATTGCAAAACTTCTTCCGGATGCTGTCTGAAATAACGTAAAGTCCCGAATTCTTCAGGTTTGTGAAATTGGGTTCCTTTCACCCAGATCCCATCTATGCCTCGATAGGTAGGAATTCCACTGTCAGATGAGATGCCTGCACCGGTAAGGAAAGTAAAAAGATTTCTTTTTTCTTTTTGCCAGACTTGTTGAATAATATTTTCTAATTGTGTTTTCATTGAGGTTATAAAAGTTTAAAATTAATCATTTTTATCATAAATCAAAAAAGCCCCGGAAAATCCGAAGCTTTACAATGGAATGGTATGCTGTAATATATATTTATTTTACAATAACTCTCTTGATCTGTCCTTCTGACGTTTTTACCAGATAAACACCTGCAGAAAGTGTAGAAGTATTGATTGTTAAAGCACTCTTTTCTTTTCCGATCAATTTTCCTGACATATCGTACAATTCATAATCCTGTTTTCTGTTGAAATAAAGTGTATTTCCTTTGTTGACAGGGTTTGGAAATACATTGAAGGTTGCCTGTTCAGATTTTATCTCACCTGTTCCAAGCGTAGCAGGCGTGGCTACTTCATACATGGATAAAGTTCCGCTGATTTCATTGGCGATAATCACGTAGCCTTTATTGGTTGTAGTATTTTCAGGAGCAATGTAAATAATTCCTTCCGGACCATTATCACCTCCGTATGCTGAGGTAGAGCGCGAATGTTTATAATCTGTGAAAGTAGGATTGCCAGGATCTGTAATATTATACACCATAACACCGCCTGTTCTTTCCAATGTAATGAAAGCATAGGTTTGTCCGTTGATATTTCCTAAAGCAACTCCTTCCGGTTCCGGTCCTTTGGCGCGGCTTCTGTTTTTAATACCGTTGGACTCGTTATCTGCATTGAAAATCAAAGGATGATAAGCTGAAATATATCGTTCAAACTGATCTCCGCTGTCGTAGACAATCTGTTTAGTATCAGCATTGAAAATAGAGAAAGAACGCGCTCCTAAAGCCGCCATTTCTTCAAACTCCGAATCTCCATCCGTATTTCCTGTAGCAGATGAAACCCTGAATCTGCCAAGGTTATAAGCCGCTTTTAAAATACCTGCATTCGGAAACAATACAGGATCTAAAGTATAACTGTTAGCACCTACTGTAGTTCTTTCGCTGAATCCTGAAAGATCTTTTTCATCACCTTCATTAGCGGTTATAATATAATTGGTGTTTCCTATTTTATAATTCTGTACAGCGTCCGGAACATAGTAAGCTTTTACCGGCCAGTTGGCAATTAAAATCTCTCCATTACTATCTGAGGCATCAAAACCGTTACCCGGAATACTCATATCTTTTTTTCCCAATCCCCAGATTCCTGTGATGGTTTTTGTAACCAGATTAATCTCAGCGATGGCATTGTTTTCCTGAAGGGTGACCCATGCTTTCTGACTGTCGGCACTGATGGTTACATACTCCGGTTCCAGATCCTGAGAAAGTGTATTATTCGTTCTTACTTTTCTTAAACCGGTAGCGGTTAATGCTGCTACCTGATTATCAAAACTATTAAAATTAAGTGTCGTTACATTACTTTGGGTAAGATTTCCGATACCTCCGGAAATATCAATGATGCTGATGGTCCCTTCAGGGTCAATAGTGTAAGCATCATTAGGCTCTCCTTCATTGGCAGTAATTACTTTTGTTCCGTCAGGGGAGAATGTCACCATATCCGGTAAAGCTCCTACAGTTACCTGCTTCAGGAAATTTCCGTTGATGTCAAAAAATACTACAGATCCATTTTGCTGAGGATCAGTATTGGGAGAGGCGGCTGCAATGATTCCGTTTTTCACAGCGATACTTGTAATACCACCATAAGGAGCCATATTCACTGTTTTTATGACTGAAGGTATTGAAGGATTACTGAAATCAATAATATCAAATACATCAGTAATCGAACTGATTGTGAATAAACGTTGTGTTGACGGATCATGAACCACAATTTCTGTAGAACTGTTATTATTTCCTGAAGGATCAAAACTTAGAAGATAATTCAGCTGAATCTGATGGGAAGGAACCGGAGCCGGTTTATCATTGTCTACGATATAAACCGTTGCAGAATTGTCTCCTGAAATAGTAGCTCCAACAGGATTTTCAAGACTTACCACAAAATATTCAGCCTGCTGTTCTGCCACTGTGTCATCAATAATCGGAATATTGACGGTGTAACTCGTTGTAGATGGACTAATGTTAATAGTCTGGTTGGCTAAAGTAAAATCATTGGAATCGGCTGTACTGAAAGGTGCGGGTTTTACAACAAGGTTTACCGTAGAAGCCGAGGGATTGGTAATATTGATTTTAAATGCAAGATTTCCCGCATTTTCATTAACCTTAATAAAATTCTTTTCTAAAGCAACTGTTGTTCCGGCAGTAGTAAAAGTACTCGAAGTAACCGTGGTAATTCCATTATCACTAAAATCTTCCACCATATTGGGCTTAAGCGCTAAATAATAGGCTTGCCCCGGCACAAGTCCGGAAGAAGGAATTACAGTGATGGTATTGTTAGTGAATGTTGTAGTGAAAGGAATTGGGGTACCTGAAGAATTTCCCAGACGGAAATCAATAAGATTCTGCGCATTGGAATCGTTGATCGCAGAATTATCTGTTAGCCTTATATTTTCGTTAAAAGATAAGGTCGGATTTAAAGCAGTCGAAGCATTATTGGTATTGTTAGCAGGTAAATAAGTAACCGTTGGTGGAGTAGTATCAGGGCCTCCCGTAGGAACGGCATCTACTGTAAAGTTATCAAAACGGTTGTTCCCGCCAGTTCCACCTCCCGTTGCGGAAAATTCTACCTTTAATTTAAAGTTAGGGTTGTTATTAGCACCCGGTACAGCAGAAAAATCGAGTGTTATCAGCTGGGGATCCGCATCCTGAGGATTCACGGTCTGAAACTGTACAAAAGTAATTCCGTCTGTGGAATAAGACCAGGTTTGTGTTCCTGCTCCCTGACCGGATCTTCTGGTGGTGAACTTAACAATAATGTTATTATAGCCCGTTGTAGGAAGGTTAAACTGTAAAGCCCCTCCAATCGGATTGTTGAATCTTAAATGGGTTCCGGATCCATCACCGTTTCTGGCATTTAAATTTTGCAGACTAAAATTCTGACCGGTACCTCCGGCAAAATCAATAACACTCGTTCCTCCTGCTATTGGTGCAAGAGAACCATTTACCATCGTAGAAGTAGGGGTCGTAATTGTGGCTGCAGAAGTATTATCGTTAAAATTCCAGTAATGAATCAGTGTCTGCCCGAAAAGACCGCTCTGAAAGAAGAATGCGGCAATCACAGACCCTTTTAATAGGTAGTTGTTGATCATTTTTTATTTCAATTAGATAAATACAAAAATGAACTTTATACCTTGCAATTATTTTAATGGAACTTTAAGAAATGTTTAAAAAATAGGTTTATTTCCAATAAAAGATAAAAATTATGTGAATAAGAAACTTTATAGTGAAATTATTTTCCTGATTTTCCCGAAAAGTTTAAAATTGTTCCTGATTTATTTCCTTCCAAAGGATGTTTCTGCATATAAAAATATCCTGAAACAGCAGTCACAAGCAAGAGTACAAAAATAACCAGAACAATTCTTTTTAACATGTCTCTCATAGCGCTAAATTTTTAATATCTCTAATTTCTAAAGTAGATGTAGGGTATCCTTTTTGTGTCACATTGATCATTGCTCTACCCACTTCGTGTAAAGTTAATGATTTTGACTGAAAAAATACAGGAAAAATCCAAATAAAAGGTTTAAAAAACCATTTTACATTGATTTGACCCTCAACAGGTTTCATAAATCCCGGACGGAAATTATAAGCACCTCTGAAATTCATTCTTTTCAGATCATTTTCTGTTCTCCCTTTTACACGGGCCCACATCATTTTTCCACTCTCTGTGCTGTCTGTACCTGCCCCGGAAACATAGTTAAAGACCATTTCAGGGTTTTGATTCAAAACGGCTTTTGCAAAATGAAGGGTTGTATCATAAGTGATTTGGGTGTATTCTTCTTCATTCATGCCAATACTGCTGATTCCTGCACAGAAAAAGCAGGCATCATATCCTATTAGTTTTTCATCATTCAGATCGAGCGAAAGAAAGTCAGAGACGAGATATTCTTTCAGCTTAGGATGCGTTTTCCCGGAGGGTTTTCTGCTTATGCTCAGGATTTCGGAAACATCCGGGTTTTCAAGACATTCCATTAAAACACCTTCGCCTACCATTCCCGTAGCTCCTGTAAGAATTATTTTGATTGGGTTCATTGCTTTGCTATTGATATAGGTATGACGGATAGGGATAGGGTTTTACTTTAAAATTTTTAGATAAAAGATAAAAGATAAAAGATAAAAGATATTGTCTTAAATATCCGGATTCAATAATTCAATAGGGGGGCTATGATTCTGAGCGGAGACGAAGAAAGCCCGCCTTAAAAAATGAGCCACCTTCTATTGGCTTTAGCCAAAACTTAATAATAGAGATTGCTTCGTCACGTATGAACCATGTTCGCAGGCCTTCAGCCTGTTCGCAATGACATGGAAATGTTTTTAAAATAAAAAGCCAGCGCAAAAATGCGCTGGCCTTCAATATCTTTATAAGCTTTACTTTTTATGTTGCAGCTGACTGTAAATATTATGGATCAATCCATCTGCCACGGAAATTTTAGGAACAAAGATTTTATTGATATCAGACCACGACATCACATTGTTGAAGATGCCCAGGGCATGCACCAGTACGTCAGCACGGTCTTCTCTAAGGTTGTAGTTGGTCATTCTTTCTTCCACAGAAAGTTCATTGAATTCTTTGTAAACCTTTTTCAGATGAGACAGAGACATTGGTTTTCCATCTTTGGTCTTGCTCATAGAGAATACTTTGTTGATGTTTCCTCCCGAACCGATGGCAACAATCGGCTTTTTGCTGACAATATTTTTCTTGATTTCCTCTTTCATTTCTTTCCAGTTATCCATCGTAACAAGATTGTTGAGAAGACGGATCGTTCCGATGTTGAAAGATTTTTCGTAAACCATCTTACCATTTTCGTAGAAGGTAAGCTCTGTAGAACCTCCGCCCACGTCAATATATAGATAGGCAAATTCTTTGTCAAGACCTTCTGCAACATGATTTTCGTAGATCAGCGTTGCTTCTTCATCACCGGAAATGATTTCAATATCAATTCCGGAGGTATTTTTTACCAGATCGATAATTTCATTACCGTTGGCAGCATCACGCATAGCACTGGTAGCACAGGCTCTGTAGTGGTCTACTTTGTATATTTTCATCAGATCACTGAAGATTTTCATAGAATCAATGACCATTTTTTCTCTTTCCGGACCTATCTTTCCGATGGTAAAAACATCCATTCCCAGTCTCAGAGGAATTCTGAGAAGGTTCAGCTTAATAAATTCAGGCTTTCTGTTATTGATCTTTACCTCATTGATAAGAAGGCGGGCTGCATTACTCCCTATGTCTATCGCTGCTATCTTCATTTCTTGCTTGTTTTAGCTTTTAAATATTTATAGGTTTCTATTTGTGATCGGCATTCTTTTTTATCATTTCTTACGTATTCATTGCTCAGTTTTTTATCTAAAATCCTTGCTTTTACGTTATCTCTAAGCTGGATATCAAGAATATCTTTTAATTCCTTCTTAAGGTTCTTATCAGTGATTTTAGCGGCTGCTTCAATCCTGTAGTCAAGGTTTCTTGTCATCCAGTCTGCGGAAGAAATGTACATGTCTTCAGCCCCTTTATTGTAAAAATACATAACTCTGGCGTGTTCCAGGTATTCATCTACAATACTGATGGCTTTTATTTTTTCTTTGAATTCCTTTTGATTTACGGCACAATAGATACCTCTTACAATCATTCTGGTTATCACTCCGGCTTTAGCAGCTTCATATATTTTTTCAATCAGTGCGCGGTCACTCATTGAGTTTACTTTGACAATGATTTCTGCTCTTCGTCCTGCCTTAGCTTCTTCGATTTCCTTATCGATATGGTGAACAATCTTTTCACGCATAAACTGAGGGCAAACTAATAAATTTTTACAAGTTTTCAAAATGGAAATAAAGTCATCTTTCGGTTTTTTCAACACATTGAAGACTTTATTGATATCTGCCATGATGCCTCGGTCTGCAGTCAGCAACAGATGATCACCATATATTCTGGCTGTTTTTTCGTTGAAATTTCCGGTACTTACGAAGCCATATTGTATGGTTTTATTGTGGGCCCTCTTCTTGATGACACAAAGTTTGGCATGTACTTTTTTGTTAGGAATGCCAACAAGTACGGTAATCCCCTCCGGTTCCAGCATATCTTTCCATTCCAGATTGGATTCTTCATCAAATCTTGCCTGAAGTTCAAGCATTACGGTTACTTCCTTACCATTTCGGGCTGCGTAGATAAGGGCATTGATGATTTTTGAGCTGCTGGCAAGACGGTAAGCGGTAATCTGTATTGATTTTACATCCGGATCCATCGCAGCCTCGCGAAGAAGATCAATCACCGGATTATATTTATGATAAGGGAAAGTAAGGAGAACGTCTTCTTTTAAAATAACATCTGTTACTCTCTCCCCATGCTCAAACGCCTGATGCGTAAAAGAGGTTCTTTCCACAGGTCTTTCATACTTTTCAAAAACATCGGGAAAATCCATGAAATGCTTGAAATTATGAATTTTTCCACCGGGAATGATGCTGTCTTTCTTGGTTAAGTTCAGCTTTCTGATAAGGAGTTCCAGCAGAGCTTTATCCATATCTTTATCAAAAACAAAACGGGTAGGCTTTCCTTTTCTTCTGTTTTTAAGACCTTTTTCTATTTTTTCTGCAAAATTGGTTCTGATATCATTATCCAGATCCAGTTCGGCATCTTTTGTTACTTTAAATGCATTGGCTGCAAATTCATCATATCCGAAATAAGAGAAAATGTGCGGAAGGTTAAAGGTAATCACATCTTCCAGTAACATGACATTTTTTTCTTCCGGATCTTCCGTTGGCAGCAATACGAATCTTCCTACAAAACGGGACGGAATTTCAATAATGGCATAATTGCTGGAATACTGCCAGTCTTTTTTCCTCATGGCTACTCCCAGATAAAGACTTTTGTCACGCAAATAAGGCATAGGAGTATTTTCGTGAAGGAGAATCGGGATCACATTGGATTCTACCACTTCATCGAAATATTGTCTGACAAATTCTTTTTGGTTGGCTGTCAGGTTTTTGGCATTTTTAATAAAAACTTTATGGTCAGCCATTTCGGTCTGGATTTTTTTCCAGGTTTTATCGAAATTCAGCTGTTGTCTCATCACAACTTCATTGATTCTCTGAAGGATCTTGGATGGCGGCTGATAAAAAGATTCGGCAATCACTTTTTCCTTAAAATCCATGGCGCGCTTTAATCCGGCAACACGCACTCTGAAAAATTCATCTAAATTGTTAGAGAAAATTCCGAGGAAACGTATTCTTAAATGTAAGGGAACTTTTTCATCCATGGCTTCCTGCAAAACTCTTTCATTAAAGGCAAGCCATGTAATATCTCGGGGATTAAAGTGTATTGACATTCTAAATGTGTATATTTTATCAAAAATAATAATTCACAAAGATTCTGCCTCTATTTCTTAGGTTAAACTTTGATTAATTTTTGAAGATTGAATGTAGAATTCCTTCTATTTATTGGGCCTTCTTGTAAAAGATCTGGTTATCAGTTGTTTTTGCTATATTTATATCAGGATATTATCAAAAATTTATTCATTATTTGAAAATATTTCCCGGAATTATAAAAACTTTTAGTCATGAAAAAATTGATAATCATACTTCTGCTGCAGTTATTTGGTTGGGGGCGCAGTCAATATGTAGAGGTTTTGGAAAAAGGAAATCTGGACAACCTGTCTCCCCGGAAATTTATGAATCCTTTACAGCAGCAGGAAAACTATAAATCTGCATTTGTAGGAAGGTACAAAGCGCATTATCCCAATACTTATCTCGGACATTTATTTACAGCTATTGCTGATGAAGCAAAGAATACAGGGGCTAATGCTTATCACATTGTGAGTTTTAAAGAAGGAGATCATCAAAATGAATCCGAATTGATAATAGATACTTACTATATACAGGATTCCGACATCAAACAACAAAGTACGCTTATTGAAAAAAATAGAATTTATATCATCGGTGAGCCCGTTATAAACAGCGAAAAGACTTCAAAGTTTAAAGTAAACGGAGATAAAAAAGAAGTAAGAGACAATACATTCTTAACGATTATTTTAAAGGAAAATGAAGAAGTGAAAATAGTGAAAGGAGGAATTACAGGAATGGCAGTATGGGCAAAATGGAAACCGGAGCAGTTTAATAAATTCTACAGCTTCTCAGGTATCGGAATAGATGGCGTAGGTTTTGGAACAAATGGAGTGGGAGTTGGCATTAATACCGGAAGAATATATCCTGTGGATCCGGATCTTGGCTATTTTTTAATTCAGGTTTTAAAAGAAAGTAAATAAAACCTCACGACAAACTGATGAAAGTTGACACATCTCCATTCAAAAAAATGATTTTTTTTCCTGAATATAATTTCAAAACCCCGGCTTTATCGGGGTTTTTATTTTTATTGTGTCATTTTGTCATAATTTTTTGAATGGTACAGATATTGAGAAATTGAGAGTGTAAATTAAAATTAAAAATAGAAAAAATATAAAATATTATGAGTAAAATAATTGGAATTGACTTAGGAACAACCAACTCTTGTGTTGCTGTAATGGAGGGGAAAGACCCTGTTGTTATTCCTAACGCAGAAGGTAAAAGAACTACTCCTTCTATCGTAGCTTTTACGGAAGACGGAGAAAGAAAAGTAGGTGATCCTGCAAAAAGACAGGCTGTAACGAATCCAACAAAAACTGTTTACTCTATCAAAAGATTTATCGGAACACACTTTAAAGATGATGCTTCTGAAATCACAAGAGTACCTTATAAAGTAGTTGCCGGACCAAACGATACAGTAAAAGTAAAAATCGACGATAGAGAATATACTCCACAGGAAATTTCTGCAATGACGCTTCAGAAAATGAAGAAAACTGCTGAAGATTATCTTGGTCAGGAAGTAACAAGAGCGGTAATCACTGTTCCTGCATACTTCAATGACGCACAGAGACAAGCTACTAAAGAAGCTGGTGAAATTGCAGGTCTTAAAGTAGAAAGAATCATCAACGAACCTACCGCTGCAGCGTTAGCTTATGGTCTTGATAAAAACCATAAAGATCAGAAAATTGCAGTATATGACCTTGGTGGTGGTACTTTCGATATCTCTATCCTTGATTTAGGAGACGGTGTATTCGAAGTATTGTCTACAAACGGTGATACTCACTTAGGAGGTGATGACTTTGATGATGTGATCATCAACTGGATGGCTGACGAGTTCAAAGCTGAAGAAGGGGTAGACTTAAAAGCTGATGCCATTGCTCTTCAAAGATTGAAAGAAGCAGCTGAAAAAGCTAAAATTGAATTGTCTTCTTCTCCTCAGACTGAAATCAACTTACCATATATCACAGCTACTGCTACAGGTCCTAAGCACTTAGTGAAGACTTTAACAAAAGCTAAATTCGAGCAATTATCTGCTGATCTTGTAAGAAGATCTATGGAGCCTGTTGCTAAAGCATTAAAAGATGCTGGTTTATCAACTTCTGATATCGACGAAGTTATCCTGGTAGGTGGTTCTACAAGAATCCCGATCATCCAGGAAGAAGTAGAAAAATTCTTCGGTAAAAAACCATCTAAAGGAGTAAACCCAGATGAGGTTGTAGCCATCGGTGCAGCTATTCAGGGAGGTGTATTGACAGGTGATGTAAAAGATGTATTACTACTTGACGTTACTCCACTTTCTTTAGGTATCGAAACAATGGGTTCTGTATTCACAAAATTAATTGAAGCGAATACTACAATCCCAACTAAAAAATCTGAAGTATTCTCTACAGCTTCTGACAACCAGCCGGCTGTAAGCATCAGAGTAGGACAAGGGGAAAGACCAATGTTCAACGATAACAAGGAAATCGGTAGATTTGACCTTACAGATATTCCACCAGCACCAAGAGGAGTTCCTCAGATTGAAGTAACTTTCGATATTGATGCGAACGGTATCCTAAGCGTATCTGCTAAAGATAAAGGAACTGGTAAAGAGCAGTCTATCAAAATCCAGGCTTCTTCAGGTCTTTCTGACGAAGAAATCGAAAGAATGAAGAAAGAAGCTCAGGAAAACTCTGCGGCTGATGCCAAGAGAAAAGAAGAAGTTGAAATCTTCAACAAAGCTGACGGATTGATCTTCCAGACTGAAAAGCAATTGAAAGAATTCGGTGAGAAACTTTCTGCTGACAAAAAAGCAGCTATTGAAGCAGCTCACGCAGAATTAAAAACAGCTTTCGAAGCTAAAAATGCTGATGATGTGAAAGCTAAAACTGAAGCATTAGATGCAGCATGGATGGCAGCTTCTGAAGAATTATATGCAGCGGGTCAACAGCCGGGTGCTGATGCAGGTGCAGGTGCTCAGAACCCTGGTGGAAACGCCGGAGCTGAAGATGTACAGGATGCAGACTTCGAAGAAGTAAAATAATAAATGTAAACACTAACATTTAATTATAAATTAACCCCGCGGTAAACAAAGTTTACCGCGGGGTTTTATTTTTATCAGATTCTGTCCTTTACTTTAATAATTTTCATATTATATCTTGAGGTAAATGACGGAATGTTTTCAATTGAGAAAAGGTTAAGAACCCTGTTTAGGATGGTTATAATATTTTTTTTTATTCCTTGTATAGAGATTTATATGTGAATATTATTTTGTTTTAAATTAAAATATCTTTAATAAATTCATAAAATTAATTTTTATTTAGAATAATTATAATTAATTTTGTGCCCTAAATATTTTAGGGGTGAAATTATCGTTATTAGCAGGTGCTGTTTTTCTGACAGCAGGCGGATTCTTGTCTGCCCAAAAAGTAGAATTTTATCATAACGGGCAACTCAAAAGGGGAGAGTTCGCAAGTGGTGGTTTGAAAGAATGTAAAGAATTACATAAGAAAGATAATTCTATGGTTCTTAAAGGAAAATGCCAAATCGTCTTCCTGAATGCCGACAATAGACAAGAAACCATTATCATAAAAGAGGGAGAAGAACTACAGCTTCAGATTCTATCTCCTAAAAGTTCTTCCCGAGAAAGGTCAGAGATCAGAATTGAAGGTGTACAACTTACCGCAAAAAAGAAACAGTTTTCCGAAATTTCAATCCAGCAGGAAGCTCTTCAAAATTTACAGTCATTTTCTATTGGTGACGTATTGCAGCAATTACCAGGTCAATATGTACAGCAGTTTGACAATACTCAATTTAAAAATATTGTATTCAGAACCGCCAGTGGCCCTTCAATCACTGGTTCCGGAAATGTTCCGGGAGGTGATGATTTTGGAAACAGGGCATTTGGAGTACAGTTGATGGTCAACGATATTGCCTTGTCTAATAACGAAAATATGCAGAGCTATGATTCTGCCAACAGCGGTCCTTTTGGAATAAGCTTTAATACTTCTACTAAAGGAGGAAATTTAATGCCGGGACAGCCTAACTATGGCGTCGATTTAAGAGAAATTCCTACAGAAAATATAGAAAGTATTGAAGTGATACAGGGAGTGCCGGATGCCAAATATGGAGATCTTACATCCGGACTTATTAAAGTGACCACCATTGCCAAAGCATCACCACTACGATTGGATGCGTCTCTTAGAGAAGGAACTTATCAGGTAGGTCTTACCAAAGGTTTTAAACTCAAAAACAACAATGCGCTTAATGTGTCCGTAGACTATATGAATTCACTATCTGATCCAAGAACAAGTCTGGTGGGGTACGACAGGACCAATGTTAATTTCCTTTGGTCATCAAAAAGTAAAAGCGGGTTCAGCCATAAACTTTCAGCTTCATTTTCTACCAATACCAGCAAGGGGAAAAGAGATCCTGATGATCTTGACGGAATGATCATCAATGTGGATAACAAGAGTTTTTCATTAAGCAATAATATCAGTTATAATTTTAATCGTAACGGAAGAAAACCGTTTTTCAGAATGATCGGTGCGGATGTAGGAATTAGCTATTCAACACAACTTACAGAAAGAAGATACTGGCTGAATCAAGGTGCCCGTCCGTACGGAAACGCTACTACAGATGGTGTTTACTATGCTCCTTACACACCGCCGAGCTATGAAAATCAAGCCTTTTCTGATGGGAAGCCTTTGAATATTTTTACCGATATAAGTGTGAATGGTACTAAAATGACGGCATCCAAATGGGTTCATATGTACAGTATCGGAGCCAATTTCCGGTACGGAAACAACTTTGGAAAAGGCCGTTACGGAACAGCAGGTCAGTTTACAACAATTACTGCTGCAGGGCAGGGATCAAACGGGATGAGGGACTTTAATTATCGCGATAATGTATTTGCCAGCAAACAGTATGCATTTTATATTCAGGATAATATCACAAAATCTTTTGCCAATAAACATATCTTAAGAACCAATCTGGGGCTTCGTTATGATCTGCAGAATTCATTTTCCACTTATTCGCCAAGGGTAAACACATCTTATCAGATGGGGAAATTTTCTGTGAGAGGAGGTTTTGGACTGACTTCTAAAGCGCCTTCATTGAATCAGATCTATACGGCACCAAGATACTTTGATTTCCTTCTTGGGGATTATCGTCTGCCGGGATATTATTCAGCAGCCATTATGCAGACGGTAGTGACTCCCGGAGATAATGCCAACCTTAAACCTTCAAAAAGCTGGAAAACAGAAGTGGGAGTAGATTACAGATTTCCCTTTGCAACGGTTAACCTTACGGCTTATTACAACAGGTTATTTGATGGATTTACCACAGCAAGCGTTCATAAAATCATGGACAAAGCGAAAGTAAATGTCAATATCTCAGGAACAGAAGTGCCCACTTTCGAGATCGTAGGAACCGAGAAATTTAATTACCTGCAGAATCGAATCGTCAACGGATATTCATCTGTAGATAAAGGGCTGGAACTGATGGCCAGTTTCAAAAAAATAGAAGCCCTTAATCTGGTCATTGGCTTTAATGCCAGTTATGTAGAGACTTCCGGTCATAAAGATGAAGGTCTTTACAAGATCAGTGCTCCCAAGATTGCAGATAAAGATTATGAGTATGGAATTTATAATGACAGTAGAAACAAAAGTTCTATGGCCAGAGCAAGTTTCAGTTTTGATTATCACCTGGCTTCATCCGGTTTGATCATTGGGTTGAGAACAGATCATTTCCTTTCAGACAGAACACTGAATGGCGCCAATGACATTTATCCAATAGGATATATCAGACATGATGGAACATCAGAAATGATTCCCGAAAATGACCGTAGCAATCCAAAATATCAGGGATTGTTTCTGCAGCCTTCAGATGAAAAATTGTCAGGTTTATATAACAAAACCCTGCATAATGTTCATTTAAGAGTAACAAAAGATTTCCTAAGTGGTTTCAGACTGTCCATCTATGTAAGTAATGTTTTCAACCTTAAAGCATATGATGAAAGAGGAGCTGTTTACGGCAATTTTACCTCTACTTCTTTTGGGGGGAATATTTCGTACAGATTTTAACCATACAACTAAAAATAAAAAATAATGAAAAGATTCATACTATTGTTAGTAATTCCTGTTATGACCCTTTGGGGATGTAACAGGGATGATGATTTTGGAGGAAATAATGAGATTAAGCCGGTTCCGTTTACCGTGAATATAAAATTTGACGCTTCAAAATATCCTTCCGTTGCAGACAAAGGAGTTGCAAATGTAACAGTTATCCTTAAAAATACAGCAACAGAAGATCAGATTACAGGAAAAACAGATGAAAACGGAGATTTAAAATTAAATGCTGTTCTACCGGGAAATTATAGTATTCAGGCGGAACTTCAATTAAAAAAAAGTGAATATGAACAGCAGATAGGAGAGGAGACCAGCTATGAAATTGTTCACTTCGGAGGTTTTGATGAAAAAGTAATCATTAATGCCAATACTCCCTCAAAATTAGTCAGAATCACTAGTGGAAATCTTGGCGATCTTGTGATCAAACAATATTATTATGCAGGTTCAGACACAAAACTGGGCGCCAATTTCAGAGATCAGTTTATAGAAGTTCATAATAACTCTGACCAGACTATTTATGCCGACGGTTTATATCTTGTATTTCTGGAAGGGAATACAAACAGTAACCCAACCACTTATACTTTATCTAACGGACAATATGACTGGAGCAAAACTGCCGGTGGCGGTGCAGCAGCCAATACAGATTATGTGTACTCTAATATACTTATCAAAATACCTGGAAACGGCAGTCAATATCCCATTTTACCAGGGAAAAGTATAGTTATAGCTCAAACAGCCATTAATCATAAAATACCTTTTGATGATATTAACGGTACAGGAGTAGCGATACAGGAGCCTGACAGAACTGTTGATCTGAGTCATGCTGACTTTGAAACATATTTGGGAGATTATAATACAAGCATTGGCAAGAAGCCTTTTGCATGGGATATCCAGAATATTATGGTGCCGGATATGCAGGTTGCCTACTGGAGTATTGCTTCTAATGACTTAATCCTGAATGTAAATTCTATGCTGGGGCTCGGAATTCTGAGAGCAACGGATGCAGAAGTGGCAGGCTGGCAAAAAGTGCCATCGCCGAAAACGCCAACAGGAAATTTGTTTCTGCAGATTCCTAAAAACTATATCATAGACGGAATAGATATCACAGATAAGGAACAAAAAGCTCCTAAAGATTTTCCTGCAGATATTGATGCTTCACGAACTTTTATCGTCAACGCTGTAGGGCAGGCTGAAGCCACGTTTACCGGCCTCTCTGTAATCCGGAAAACAAAAGAAATTATCAATGGACGTGTGGTACTGCAGGATACAAATAATTCTGCCAATGATTTTGTAACGATTAAAGCAAACCCTCGAGGATATGCACAGTAATAATAAAAAAATTAGAACATTTCAGCACAGTATAGTGGGATTGGCTGTATTAGGCAGTCAGTTTTTTCATGCCCAGACGACCGCGCTGGACAGTATCAACATCAGTGCTGTAGAAAAAAATATCAGGATAAATGATCCCTACATTTCATTTTTTCAGCCATTAGATTTTTCCAGAACAACCTTTCAATATACTTCAGTAAAACAAAATTTTAAAAGAGTACAGACTGCTGAAGAAACAGGAAGTTTCACTTTTCAGTCTGAAGGAGTTTATAAACTGAATGATAAAATAGCATTATCAGGAAGACTTAAAGCAGATAAAACTACAGAAGAGAACGTTCCCTATATTCTGAGTGATGAAAGAACGAACAGTTCATCTTTTATTTATAACCCCTCTTATTATTGGGTTCCCCGTTCAGCGAGATGGCAGAAACAAAGTTATTTTATCAACGGACAGTTTGCCTATAATCCCGTAAAACCTGTAATCCTGCAGTTGGGAGGAGAAGGGATTTATGCCAAATCATACAGACAAAATGCAGATCCAAGACCTAAAATAGATGATTATAAATACAAGGCTTTTGCAAAATTAGGCTTAAAGTGGAAGCAGCATGCTGTTTTTGGGAAACTGAGCTATGTACATCATTACAAAGGAAATGATATCATGTTTGTAAATATGAAAGGAAACGTACCCGCGAATGACAGCATCTACATCCGTTATAATGAAGGTTATGGTAATCAGTATATTGGAAATACCCAGTACAAAACTTCCGAATATAAAATGGGAGGTTATATATGGGGCGGTGAATATGCATTTAATAACCCGAATACTCATTTTTCTGCCGGATACGACTATAAAAATCTGATTGAACGCTTTTACAGGGTTTACGAGTATCAGGATGCCAGCTTTAACTGGCAAAAAGATTATACAAAATATTCCGGGCTGAAAACAGATCTCCACAGCTTCTATCTCAATTTCCTGGGAAATTATAACGGGAAAAAATGGGCTTCTATGGTGAACTATCAGGATCAACTCGATACCAATTATAATTATCCGTCAGAATACAGAACCTACCGCCTCGAACAGAAGAACCTTTTCTGGCAGAATAGTGTGATGTGGTTTAATCATAAGAACGAAGCATTTAAAATGATCTTTGATGCAGCATATGGAAAAAATCACGTAAAAGATCTATCCGTGGTAATGGACAGGAAGCTTTCGTTTTTTAATTACTGCCTTGGAGCAGAAAAAGAATTTGCTTTGAAACCTTTCCATAAGCTGACTTTTGGTTTGTCACAAAACCTTTACATTCCATTGGAAAAAGAATTCAATTATCAGCCTTACCAAAGCACAAAAGAGAATATCTTTGCAACTAAGATCGCTCAGCCGGACTTTGCTTATGATGCAACCCCTAAAATAGGTCTTAATTTTAACGCAAGTTATATTTTTGACCAGAATAAAATAAGGTATGAGCTGTTTGGAAGTTTTTCTCAGACATGGCTGATGAACAGTACCTATAAAAATCAAGTGGACTACAATGGCAGAGCTAATCATATTGCCTTAGTAGGAGTGAATGTTTATTATTAAGAAATAAATGAAAGACAGATACATCGCTTTTCTGGCAATTGCCGGAGTAATATGTTTATTAAGTTATACTTCTAATGACCCTACGGGATACTCCGTAGAGGAGCTTCGTACTTTGTACAGCAGCGGAGATCAGAGCAAATGGCCGGCCGCCCGCTTATTTGATGAAGCAAAAGAAGGGTTCCAGGATATCGGACCCTTGCCAAAAATGAGTTTTCCTGAAGATAATCCCTATTCCGAAGATAAAATGGAACTGGGAAAAATGTTATTCTTTGATCCGAGGTTGTCGAAAAGCGGACAGATCTCCTGTGCAAACTGCCATAATCCTGAAATTGGCTGGTCAGACGGAAGCAGGGTTTCTTTTGGCCACGACAGGCAGACAGGTACCAGAAATGCACCTACTTTGGTAAATATCGGATATGCTAAAACACTTTTCTGGGACGGCCGTTCGGCAACGTTGGAAGAGCAGGTGAAAGCCCCTATCGAAAATCCGGTAGAAATGAATCTGCATATGTCAATGGCAACAAAAAATATCAGAAAAATTAAAGGGTATAGATCTTTTTTCGTCAAAGCTTTCGGGAATGGAGAAGTGACAGAAGAAAAAATTGCAAAAGCCATTGCTACATTTGAACGTTCTCTGATAAGTCCGCCTTCAAGATTTGATAAATTCGTGACCGGAAAGAAAGATGCCTTAACGGATTCTGAAATCAATGGGCTTCATTTATTCAGAACTAAAGCAAATTGTATCAACTGCCACAACACGCCTTATTTTTCCGACCAAAAATTCCATAACCTGGGACTGACGTATTACGGAAGAAAATACGAAGATCTGGGACGGTACATTGTTACTCAAAAAAATGAAGATGTAGGAAAATTCAAAACTCCTGCACTAAGAGAAGTTTCCGAGAATAAACCTTATATGCATAACGGGCTTTTCCCCGAGCTGGCGAACATCGTCATGATGTATAATGCCGGAATGGGAAGGGAAATTCCAAAAGGAGAACAGATCAATGATCAAAAGTTTCCCCATAAATCAGGAATGATCCAAAAACTGAATTTAACAGATGATGAGGTGTTTGATATCGTAGCATTTTTAAAAACACTGAACAGTTACAAATATAAAATGCGCCCACCGGAATTACCTGAGTCATAATAATTATAATAAAACTACTGCAGTCAGAAAGATGATTTTTGTGTGTTTTGAGCTTACAAAAATTAAATTCATAAAAACAAAAAGGTCTCCTGAAGTTTCCTTCAGAAGACCTTTATAGTAATCATTATACTTTTTTAATATTAGTTATCTTTAGCAAATATGGTCCCGCTTAAAGATCCTTTACCCCAGTTAAAGTTATCCCCTGATGCAGCCCACATATTAAATCTAGTAGTTGTTACCGTACCTTCTACATAGCCATTAAGAGAGTATACTATGTTTATAGGTGATGATCCACTGTTAACAACAGTTTCTGAAAAGCTTCCTGACACACTCATCATATGTGACCCGGAATCTGAATAAGGTACAGAATATTTTCGGGAACCTTCCTGTGCTTCTACACCGTTTTTAAGAAAACGAATACCAAAATACCCATTAACAACTGTATTACTGTTATTTAAAGGATAAGTACCCATAGGAACAGTGTAGGTCATTAATATTTTGGTGGTAGAATTGGGAGGAACTACTACTGTAGCACTTAAACCCAGATTTACAGTATCTATAATGTTACCCACTCCTGCAGCACCCTGATCTACCGGAGTTGTTGCTGCGACGGCCACTACCTGTGATAATACAAAATCACTTTTCTGAGGGGATAGCTTGTCCCAGTTTGGTGCTCCGGAAGTTCCTGAATTAACATAAAGTCCTTCTCCATACGGAGTTAATGCAGTGTTGGAATTATACACCATAAGCCCTTTTGCGGGTGAGGGAACAGTAGTCCCATCTGTTATTGAGGTTAATGATACTCTTGGTAACAAAAATCCTCTGTTGGTAGCAGTAAGATCCAGCAAAGCTGAGTTATCAGGAGCATTGGTACCTACCCCGACATTTCCACCCACAGGGTTTAATACTAATGGAAGCCCTGTAGTTGAAGTTTTATTCTGGCTGGAAATATAAGATCCATAAGGAGAGTTTGCATAGGTTCCGAAGTCAAGAGCATGGTTGGTATTTCCATCCACTCTAAACGTAGCATTGGTACTGGCTGTTCCTAATGCTGAAGGCTGTGCATTGGCTCCTGTTACTACCAGCTTATTGGTAGGAGTCACCGTTCCCACTCCAACATTTCCACCTGAAGTAACAGTCATTTTTTGGGTATTATTTGTTATAAACCTCAGGTCATTAGCTGTAGTGGTTCCCAGAGAAGCTACTCCTCCGCCTATAAACGTTTTCAGATTCACTATACCATTGGTATGATTTACACCGAAACTATTATCGGGAGTACTGATGGTAAGTTTGGTATCAGGTGTTGTGGTACCAAGACCTACACGGTCATTGGCAGCGTCTACGGATAAGGTGCTGCCATCTACAGAAAATGCATTAGTCTGTGTTCCTGTAAATGTCAGGGTATTGGCGCCCTGGGTTACCGTTCTGTTTCCTGTAAGCGTACCATCTGCTGTGTAGAGATTAACCGCAGCAGCTCCTACAGAACCTCCGTCCGTAGATCTCCAGCCTGAATTACTGTATACATATTCCAAAGCCTTACCATTGGGAATGGTAACACCACCCAATGAGGCTCCAAAACCTCCTGTTGTGTTATTATAGACAATGATTCGCTGTCCTGCATTGGGAGGAACAGGGGCAGTAATCGTTACGGTTGCAGTAGCAGCACCGGTAAGTTGTACCTGGCTTACATTGGCAGGAATAGTCACAGCATTACCTGCAACGGCTAAAGCGGTTTCACGGTTGGTAATGGCTCCGTTCACATCCAATGTGGTACCGGGAGCAATAAGTCCCAGTCCAAGGTTACCATTAGGAGTCACCACCAGGTCATCAGTCGCCTGAACAGCGGTAGGCACCCCCGTTGTCGGATTATTTTTTAATCCGTCAATATTAAATATTCCCTGAGGATTACTGGTATTGATCCCCACTTGTGATTTTGCCACCAGAGAAAAGGTGGTAAGCAAGCCTGCTAGTAATAAATTTTTTTTCATAATATATAAGAAATTAAGATTAAAATAAATTAATATCTCTTTTTTTTTGTCACGGACTCCATCTTAGCAACAGAGTGTGTTTACATTGTATCTATTATATGTTCTTTGTGTTTATGGAACAATAGTTTTTTTCTAAAAGTTCAGGACTACATCTTTAACATGCTTGTATCATTTATATGAATAAAAGTAACTTATCGACATTCAACTATTCTCTCAGATAAATATGTATCGTTTTTCGTGCTGCTATTTTTCAACGGTTAAATGGTTAAACAAAATATAAATCATGCTGCGTGGTATGAGTTTCTCTGGACTTTAGCTTATTGCGTAATATTCATAATATCCTTAATATCTTTAACAAAAATAAGCTTATTTAAGGCTGTAGTATATTTTTCACATACAACATACGTACATCATACATACATCATTTAGATGCAACTCCTGTATTTTATACTTTGTATTATCATTGTTGTGTGAAATAATTAATCTGTTATGCGTGATATGTTTTTTATTTAAACCTTAGAAATTTCATATTTTAGCGGTCTTTAATCCCTTTTTAAAGGCATTTAGTTTTTTATTTTTAAAAAAAATTATGGTTGTAGCGGATATTCTCCTATAGACCACCAGACATTGATGGAATTATATATCAGGATTTATTTTGAATGGGATACCGGTTTAAAAAGTCTGAAAGTGATTGCTGCGCATTTTAAAATATAAAATACAAACCTGGATGAAAGGTACCTGAGAATATTAATATCATTCAGGTTTAATAATTATCGACTTATCTCTTTGTTGCTCAGTAATGATTAACAAAGGTTTGTTTATTGATAATCCTTCGGCTTGCTCATGTTGACAACCCGGATACCCACAGGAATTTTTAATCTTTCAGGCTGAATCTGTCAAAGCTATTATTAAAGTTGTTTAAACTTTACAAAACCGCAAAAGTCACAAAAACACAAATGGGTGGATTTAAAAACACCTGTGTTCAATTAAGTAAGTTTAAAAATGAGACTACAGAAAAGTTCATATAAGATGAAAATCAATGGTTTCACAAAGTAAAAAATGCATACAAAAGTGTAAACAGCCTCATTACTGAAAAGGGATAGGTTAATACATAAAAATACCCCTCAAAATATTTTTGAGGAGTATTATATCAGGAATATATTCCATCTCACTTACATCTTTGTCACTACTAAGGAACAGGGGATGCCGTTGCGGCTCCGGTATTGCTACCTCCTAAATCATAAACAGCATTAGAAAGTACGGACATTTGTTCATTGGAAATAATTAACAGTCTGACACCCCAGTAAAAACTTGCAGCACCATTAATTGTCGCATTGGGAACGTCAGCGTATATTCTCCAGGTACCATTTTGCTGGAAAGTATAAATATCCGGTGTTTGAAAATCATAACCGCTATAGCTGTTTTTAAACCCTGAGGTTGTAAAGGTATGATTACTGGTATCAAATCCCACCACAATAGCTGTATATTTACTTGTTGGTATTTTGGTATCAAAATTAGAGATATAATCTCCATTAGGATTCGAGAATGCATAATATTTAAAATACATTTTTGAAACAGGTCCTATTTTACCCCAGTCCGGTGCTGCCGGAGTTCCGCCGTTATAATAAACTCCCGCACCTTGAGGCGACATGGCTGTGTTATTATTATACACCATAAGTCCGGTGGCAGGCGAAGGAACCGTACTGGCATCCGATGGGGAGGACAGGGATACCCTTGGCAGTAAAAGCCCTTTATTGGCTGCATTAAGATCCAGTAATGCCGAACTGTCCGGTGTACTTACTCCTACCCCTACATTCCCGGCAGGAGTAACTACCACTTTTGCGCTGTTATTAGTCATCAGGTTCAGATTATTTGAAGTAGTAGTCCCCACATAACCTGCTCCAGCTCCGATATATGTTTTCAGATTCACTGTACCATTGGTATGATTCAGTCCAAAGCTGTTATCTCCTGTACTGATGGTAAGCTTAGTGTCGGGTGTGACAGTACCTATACCTACATCTCCTGCTGGAGTAATAGTCATTTTTTGAGTATTATTCGTTGTAAATCTCAGGTCGTTTGCTGTAGTGGTTCCCACGGAGGCTACTCCTCCTCCGACAAACGTTTTCAGATTCACTGTACCATTGGTATGATTTAAACCAAAGCTGTTATCCGGGGTGCTGATGGTCAGTTTGGTGTCTGGTGTTGCAGTACCAAGACCTACACGGTCATTGGCCGCATCTACAGATAAGGTGGTTCCATCTACAGAAAAAGCATTGGTCTGGGTTCCTGTAAATGCTAAGGTATTGGTACCCTGAGTTACTGTTCTGTTGCCGGTAAGCGTGCCATCTGCATTGTAAATATTAACAGGAGTGCTCAGCTTTGTCCATACGGTACCATTGTAATAATAATAGCCAACGGTATCAATGTTCACAGCAGTACCTGCAGTAGTTCCTGTAGCAATACTGTTTACATAGATCAGTGTGGATGTTGGAACCCCGGTCATACTCTGAGCTTTTTGTCTGTCTACTCTTGGAATAAGTAATCCTTCTACTGTTGTACCGGTACCGGTACTGTTTTTAGCAGTTACATCAAGTGTTGCAGCGGGGGTTGGGGTGTTAATCCCCACCTGTGATTTTGCCAATGAAAAGGTAGCAAGTAATCCTACTACGAATAAATTTTTTTTCATAATATGTGTTAATTAATAATTTTCTTGTTTCAACAGTTATAATAGCAGTGAACATTTTACCGCACTATATATCTGTGTGTTGAATTATTATGGATTGGATGCAAAGGTAATGCTTGGTGGAAATTGTAAGCATATTATGTACTCATCATAGATACAACATAGGTCTATCTTATATACATCATTTTTGTGTTTATGTTGAAAAAATAAGCTTTCTAGGGGAAAAAACTTTAATAAATTAAACCACAATTAAGTGAATTAATGATGAAAATACTATCTTTGTTTTTTATCTTTGTCGCTTTCTATCAGTTTGCTAAAAGAGGTTGACAATACAGATAGATTTGCCGGTATAATTCAAATCATGATTTATGGTGGAGAAATTATTATTAAGAGTAGGTTATTGATTTAAATTAGTAAAGAGACAGCTAATTATGTTTTGATCATCTTTACATCTGTTGTAAGCACATGTTGATTTGAGTCCGGAATTTTTTGCTTTCAGGTGGAAATCGAATGCACTTGTTGAAGATGTAGTGAAGTTGTACCGAATTTTGTAACCCTTTATTCATAATGGTTTGGGAGGATGATGTATCTACGCTGTATGTTGTTATTATGCATTTTTTCTCACTTTTTTTTAACCTTGCCAAAAAATAAAATAGATATGTGTATCAGAAAAATGAACTCTTGATCTCTTCGTGAAATTCCGGACTTTGCGAAAAAGGAATATCAACAAAAGGATGAAATTAATAAGTTTTTTGATGCTGCTTTTATGGGCAAAAGAAACTGACCTATGCAGTAGAATTTTAAAGGAATATGCCAAAATCCTGCATAGTACGGTTGATCATTCTTTAAAGCAAAAAAAGGAGAAGTTGAAATTCATTAATGATATGAAGCGAAAACGGGAGGTCACAGATGTTCTGATGTATTCCAAATCTTGTTATCCGTGTAAATAAAAGCAGAGAAAAGATAACGTTCAAAAAAGGAGTAATGCTATGTTACAGAGCAGTAAATTATCATCGATAGGAAGCTGTTGCTTATTTCTCTTGAAATACTGCTGTTTTTACAAATTGGAAATATTGATCTGATATACTAATCATAATAATTTTATTTGGTCATGATAAGTATTTTTTTATCTTTAATCAGCAACTTGTTATTATGTTTTTTTTAAAAAATATGAATAAAATTATTTTATTTTCCTTCATAATATGTTGTTCGGAATTATTTTCACAACGATATACGGAAAGGAATATTGATACTTTACTGATAAAAACAAACGAAGTACTTCGGACAAGAATATCTGACGATGATCTTATCCGTTGGAATAAAGCAATTATAAAGGAAGCGGTTCGGATTGGCTACCGTGAAGGAGAGGCAATGGGATATGCCAATATTGCGAACCGGTATATATTTGGGGAGGATTTAAAGAAAGGGTTGGAATATTTAAACAAGGCTGAAGATATATCCGGGAAAAGCAATAATAATTTTCTTTTTGGTAAAATCAATCAGGAGTATGCCCAGGTTTATAGTAAGATGGACGTGAGTAAGCTGGCTTTGGAATACAATTCAAAAGCTATGGAGTATGGTCTGAAGCTGAGAAAAGATAACCGGGACTGCCGTCTGTTTTTACGCTATGTCTATTCAACCAGATCTGTCTTCATGTATAAAGTTGACCGTCCTGACTCGGGCATTATTTACCTGCATAAAGCTATGAAAATAGAGGCAAATCCTCTCGATGTAGCTAATGTTGCCCATCATTATACCGTATTTGAAGCGAAACCTGATTCTGCCAGATATTACTTTCAAAAGGCTTTTGTGCTTTTAGAAACCAAAAAATTTAAACATAACAAATTCCAGAGAGCTGTTGTTTTACAGAATTATGGAATATTTCTGAACAGTCAGGGAAAAATCAGTGAGGCCATCGATACATTTACGAAGTCGATTGGATTTGCAAAACAGGTCAACAGACCAAAACTTATTCTTGGCAATTATAAGGAGTTGTCTGTACTTTATAAAAAAGAGGGAAATCCTGATAAAGAAAATGAATATCTGAACAAAGCAATCTCATTGCAGGACAGCCTTGATGCCAACCAGAATCAAGCAGTAAATCTTTCCATCAACAAACTGAATAAAGATAGAGAAAAGGAAAAGGTCCAATTTAAAAGTCAAAATAATACCACATTATGGTATAGTGGTATCTTAATGCTGTTAATTATTTTAGTTACCATTTACTTTTATTTGCATGTCAGAAAAAAGAAAAAGAAGCTGGCGGAAAGTGAAAAAATAATTTTTGAAATAGGAAAAGAAACTACAGACCTGAAAAGAAAACTCAGCGAAAATTATGAGAATGTCATTCAGCTTGCCAGAGAAAAAAAAGCTGATTTTTTTCCTAAATTCCAGGAAGCATATCCGGAATTATTCAGGGAGTTGTTGAAAATAAATCCTAATCTTTCCAAATCGGATTTAACTTTTTGTGCCATGATATGGCTAGGCTTTTCATCAAAGGAAATTGCTCAGTGTGTCTCTATGGAGCATAGATCTGTACAGACAAAAAAGTACAGAATACGTAAAAAACTGAATCTGGAAAGCGAGACCAATCTGTATCTTTTTTTCAGATCTATATTGGAGCCTTAGAAATGTTAATTTAGTGTAACTGAATAAAATTTCAGAGAAACATGGGAGCAGGTTTTTATTATTGCTTTTCTGTAGGTTTGTTTAACCTTTATAGATTTGTCATAATAAGACTTGCTATTTCTATTTCCCTTCTCGTACAATATTCGTATTGGTAACCTTGATAATCACTTTTTTGATTAGCTTGACTGTTACATTCTTTGAATATACAAACTATCGTTTTGAACGTTTTGTTGCTGGCACTTACATCCGGTACAGTTGTCCATTAGTTCTGCATTTATTACTTAATGTAGAGCATCCTCGTTTTTTGATATGAATAGGATAGTTTTTTTATTATGGATGAAAAAACAAACAGTTTATTTAAGTATAGAGAGACAGATTTTAAATCTGTTGATTTCGTGCATGTTATTGATTCTTGCTTATGTAGATTTTCTCCGTGATGCATAAATGATGTATCGTGTTGTATGGATGATGTAGATCTAAAAGATGAATTTTATTTTTAAGTGTTCTAATATTGCACTGGCAAATTTTATGGCCCCATTCACAACACAAATGACTTTTATTACTAACTAATTTATTCAAATTAATTAATACACAAATGATGAAAAAAAAATTATTATTAACAAGCATATTTATTATGTTTTCACTGGCAGCGAAATCACAGGTGGGGATCAATACCAGTAATCCTCAGGGTATATTTAGTGTTGATGGGATGAAAAATAATCCAACAAGTGGAGTGCCTACTTCCGCTCAGGCTAAAGATGATCTGGTGATGACTCCTAATGGTAATCTGGGACTGGGGCTTATCGCTCCTGGTACCACATTGGATGTGAACGGAGCCATTACCAACCGTGAAACCGCTTTAGCCGTTGCAGGCAATGCTGTTACTATTCCGGCTAATGTAAGTTTGGTACAGCTTACGGGAGCTGCTACCAGTGCAGTTGTTATTACTGCACCTGCCGCTCCTAACCCGGGGCAGCGTCTTATTGTTTATAATAATACAACAGGTGGATTTGGTGCTACATTGGGTGGTGTTACTATTCCCAATGGTAAGGCTTTGGAATATGTATACAGTAACTCTGGGTGGAGATCTACTGATGGTGGTTCAGGAACAACTTCTACTAATATTTATACGGCTGACGGTACCCTTACCGGTAACAGGATCGTAACACAGGGAGCCAATACCTTAGCATTTACCGGAACGCAGACCAATGCTTTTTCTGTAGATGGAAATACCTTATCCGTAGATGCTGCCAATGACCGTGTAGGTCTTGGTACTACAACACCTGATACCAAACTTACCATCAGTACCCCTGATAACAGTTTTGGATTAAATCATACCAATGGTACAGTGAACTTAAAAACATATATCGGAGGAGGTGTAGTTTCTGTGGGAACCACTACAGCCAATGATCTGAGATTTACTACCAATAATACTCAAAAAATGACTATTACCTCAGGAGGAAATGTTGGAGTAGGAACTGTGACTCCCACTAATAAACTGGTGATAGCCGGGAGTAATGCACAGCCTTCTGCACAAGGGACAGCAACTACCAATGCCACGCTTCGGGTTGATGGAAGCAGTAATCATGCTCTTGATTTCGGAACCTATGCAAACTCTCCTTATGGATCTTATATTTCAAGCCAGAACAAAACAGCTGCTGCAGGACTTCCTTTGGTGTTGAACCCGGAGGGGGGAAATGTAGGTATTAACACAACTCCGGGTACAGCACTGGATGTTAATGGAGCGATTACCAACCGTGAAATTGTATTAGCTGTTTCCGGTAATACTGTAACGGTTCCACCTAATGTAGGTCAGGTTCAGCTTACCGGTACTGCTACAGGAACAATTACCATTAATGCATTTGCAGCGCCTAATGCTGGTCAGAGACTTGTTGTGTTTAACAATACTTCAGGAGGATTCGGAGCAACACTGAATGGGGTTACCGTTCCTAATGGTAAAGCATTGGAATATGTTTTCAGTAATTCAAACTGGAGATCTACCGATGGAGGTACTGTTGGGGTAAGTTCAGCTAATATTGGAGATATTAAGGCAAGTTTTTCGGTATTTGATCACAGTGGATGGGTAAAACTTGATGGAAGACCAGTAGGAGGTTTGACCACTACTCAAAGAGCCGCTGCAAATTCATTAGGATTTTCATCATATATTCCTAATGCCAGCAACTCTTACTTAGTACAGGACGGTACAAGATTGGGAAGTATTAACAGCAATAACTCCCGTGTGATAGCAAGGAATCAATTGCCTAATTTTCAGTTATCTGGTACCACCAGTTCAGCTGAGCCTACTATAAAGTATGATATTATCAATAACAATGGTAAACCGGCAACTGATGCTTATTCATATACCTTCTTAGCCGGTAAAATTGGTACAGGTACGAGAAATCTTGATCATGTTAATACTAATGTATTACACCAAAATCCGCACTCCCATTCATTTACCACGAATAGTGTAAATGGTGGCGTAGCACAGCAGTCCATCAACATACAGCCTCAAAGTTTAAGTGTCAATATGTTTGTTTATTTAGGGAAATAAAAAAGTGACATATATTATAAAAGTATAGAAAAACCAATGTTTTGATTTAATTTATTAAATTATAGAAGACAGGAATTTCTTATTTATTGAAAATCTATAGCATGATCTTTTAAAGAATCGGATTTGTATTTGGTCATTTTTGACATTAAAATTGTCATAAAGGATAAGCTATACTTTTGGGTATAGCTTATTTATTAACAGCGAATTAGAAGCGAACAGAATTTACAGTAAAGTACAGCTGGCTAATTTTCCAGAGATAATGACAGGTCGTACTTCGGTGTAACTATTAAAATTATAATAACTGAAATTGTAAATACTGTCAAATTTTATATCACATCTATATCATAAAAAAAATTCTACAGATTTATGACTAATTATAATATAAGTTCTATAGATTGTCCTCTGCATCCTTCCCGATTACGAAAATTAGGTCTTATCGGAGGTCTTTCCTGGCATTCAACGCTTGAATATTACATGTACCTGAATCAAACCATCAATGATCATTTCGGTAATAATACTAATCCTCCTCTTGTAGTAATAAATCTTGATCAGTATTATATGCATCAATTACAACGATCGGACCGTTGGGACATCATAGCAGGAATGCTGATTGAAGCCTGTGATCAATTATATAAAGCCGGAGCCTATGCAGCAATGTTTTGTGCTAATACCCCCCATAAAGTGTATCATGATGTACAGGCCCACAGCAGGATTCCCATACTGCATATCGGAGATGCAACAGGTGCTGAGATCAGAAAGAAGGGTCTTCGGAAGGTTGGGTTTATTGGAACAATATTTACCATGGAGGAGCCATTTATTGCAAAAATCCTAAAAGATAAATATGATATTGATATGATAGTACCCGATAAAAAGAAAGACAGAGAAAGACTTCACACCATTATACAAAAAGAACTGTCTCTTGGTATTTTAAAACCTGAAACAAAAAAATATATACTGGATCAGATTGTAATGCTGGAAACGATGGGGGCTGAAGGCATCATATTGGGATGTACCGAATTCCCACTTATTATCGGTCCGAATGATATTAAGATACCCATATTCAATACCACATTATTGCACGCTCAGATGGGAGTAGATTTTATCCTGGATTCTGATTTTTAGTGCTTAGTTATAGAGTTTTATTTGTTTAATTTAATTGTAAATACTATGGAAAAAAAGACCTCAATATTCACCACGGTGATATGTATTTTGTTGTTTATGGTAAGTTTGCCCGAAAATCTGACAGCACAAAAGGTAAGTCCGTCTAACGATTTTTCCGGATATAAAACACTCAAAGTGAAGCCAAGCGAAGCTGACCCTTCGGTAAAGAATTGGGACAGTGCACATATCGTAATGTATGATAAGGGCATTAAAAATAATAAGATATTGCTTTGGCTTACGGGAACCAAAGGATCTACTGATCACGTTCCTCAAAGTTTTTTTAAAACGGCATTAGACCAGGGATATAGAATTATAGCACTCTCTTTTATGAGCACCCCGGGAGTTTCACAGGTTTGTAAAGGCAGTTATTTGAGTAAAAATGTTGATTGTGCAGCGGAGTTCCGCAGAAAACGTATTTATGGTGATAATACTTTCCTTCCTATTCCGGATCAGTATCAGGATGCCATAATACCTCGTCTGACAAAACTTTTACAGTATTTGTCGAAAAGTGATAAAGATGGTGCATGGTCCCAATATCTGAATGAGAGCACAGGTAAGCCCGTTTGGAGCAAAATTGCCATAGCGGGGCAATCCCAGGGTGGAGGAATGGCGGAATTTATCGCTCAGCATGAGTCTGTGGCAAGAATCATCAGCTTTTCAGGAGGATGGGATTACAGTGATTCCAGAACGAAAAAGATAGCAGGCTGGTATTCCCAAAAATTGCTGACATCACCTGAAAATGTTTTTGCAACCTATCATGTGAAAGAAGTGGCAGCAAAAGAGCTGGCGGAGATTTATAAAGAGCTGCATATTCCTGCAGAGAATGTTTTTGCATTAGATCAGCCTATTGTTCAAAACACCAATAAGCGTACTCCTCCTAATCCTTATCATGTGGAAGGAGTTAAAAATCCTGTGTATCAACCTATCTGGATAAAAATGCTTGGTTCGGGGCTATGATTTTAAGTTATCAATTTAAATATGATAAAAGAGGCTGTCTCAAAAGGTAAATTAACGCTCTGAGAATTTCCTAAATGACAAAAGTTGTCAGGCAGGAGTCCGAGAGAGGGGGTACTTTTGAGACAGCCTCTTTTTTATTAAAGGACATAGAATATTAAACTTTCATTTTCTGATGTTCAAAGGAAAATTACATACTTGAGTGTTGAAGATATTATTGTAATTATACTGAAATAAGTGTTTAAGTATTACTATTTTATGAAAATTGATTCATGAATTATGAGGAGTGGTTTTAATTTGTATATTTGGTTTTTATTTAGAATAAATAAAAATATTATTTAAGAAAATCATTAATGAATACAATTTTGTCCATCTAATTCACATTCTCATTAAAAACTATGGAACTACAAAACAAAAGAATCCTTACTCTGGATGTAATAAAAGGTATAAGTGTCATCGGAATGATCATTATACATACCTTATTGGTGTATGCCAATGTAAAATCACAATATGAAACAGCTGTCGGCAGTTTTATTGTTTTTCTTGGAAGGGGAACTTCCATTTTCCTGATCTGTATGGGAATTACTTTCATGACTTCCAGTCATCAAAGTCTTAAAAGTGCTTTAAAACGGGGTGCTTTACTGGTATTTGCAGGGTTGTTCATGAACTTTATGAAGTTTATGATTCCTGTGATTTTTAATTTTGCTCCCGATAATTTTATCCAAAAATACGGATGGGATGTACCTATAGAACAGCAGTATGTATATCTGGTACAATTGGGTGATATTTTACAGCTGGCAGGGATGTCCTTGTTGTTGGTAGGATTTATCAGAGAATATGTCAAAAATAAATATATTATCCTGGCAATAGGTTTATTCGTTGCACTGGTATCCAGGGAAGTAAGCGGAATGAACCTGGACTATCCTGTGATCAATTATGTTCTGGATCTCCTTTTCAATACCGATTATCCGGCATATGTCTATTTCCCTGTTTTTCCATGGATGGCCTTTATCATCATCGGAATGTTTTTCGGGAAATGGTTTCAGGAGCTGAACTACAATACCCAACAGATATTTAGAAATATGCTCTATGCCGGACTGTTATTTATTGCCATAGGAGCACCGCTGGTTTTTCTGTATGGTGATTATCATTACAATGGTTTTTATCACATGGGCCCTGGCGGTGTTCTTTATTTTGCAGGCTGGACACTACTGTTTTTATGGCTGATTAATATGTTTACGGCAAATGCCAAAGAAAATGGTTTTATACGTATTCTCAAATATTGCAGTAAAAATCTGACCTCAATGTACATGATTCAATGGATATTAATCTCGTGGGGGAAAGGAATTTTCGGATATCGACAACATGAAATCGGATACGTATGTATGCTGATCCCGTTGTATATTATTCTCACCTTTTCAGTACAGACTTTGGTGGATGTCATAAGAAAGAAAAAAACTTTAATTGGCTTCAGACCGATATCAACTGATAAAACAGTTTTGAAATAACAATTCCCATTTTATCATTTAAAATTATAAAACCACGGTAAAAGTTTACTGTGGTTTTGTTTGTCATCAGTTTAAAGAATTTCCACTTCTTCCGGTACGATAAAAAGAATGGTACAGCCATATTCAGATTTCACGGAATGCTTGAAATCAGGCGGAGTATATAGGTAATCTCCTTTTTCAAGCCGGGCTCCTGCAATCGTTGCATCACCTTCCATTATAAATAATTCCTCTCCTGCAGGATGATTATGATAAGGATAGCTGGCTCCCGGTTCAAATTTTAAAAGAATACTGGTAGAACGGTTTTTTTCAGGATCAAATTTTAAGGATTTTACAAAAATACCGTCATAATGAATACCTTTTTCAATCAAAGGCTGCCATTCTTTCTGTTCTGTTTTTACGATGTAATCGTGGATGTTGGTGTTCATGTGATATAAATTTTAATTGTTATTGCTGTAAGAAATGGTCAAAACTCCATTTATAATGGGAAAATGTACTCAGAAGAAATGCTCCTGCACTGAATGCGAAGACTGAATAGTCCAGAGGTTCTTTAATTCCAAAAGAAATGCTCATGGCTATAGCAAAAAATAAAGTGAGCACAGAGGCGTACCTTGCTGTTCTTTTTATCTGAAAACCCAAAAGAAGCAGAATGCCGATTGACACTTCAGCAATGGTTGATAATACTGCAATAATGGCTGACCACGATGGTGGTAAAAATGAATTGGTTTCAGCGGTATAATGAACAAAATTTTTCCAGCCTGAAGATTGAGTTCCCCAAAGATTCAGCCTGCTTGCTACTGCTGATAAAAATCCGGCAGCCAGAGCAATTCTTAATAAAAAAACGGCGGTATCCTGTTGCGTTTTCATACGTATAATTTTTAGGTTTTAATTACAGTACAAAGTTCAGCGAAAGCCGTCGCCTAAAGAATAGACAATTCCGGGAAAAGCATGTAATATTGGAGAAGGAAGCTGGAAGTTTTTACATTTCCTTTACCGCTTTCTGATACTCTTTGGGAGATTGTGAAGTATGTTTTTTAAAGAAATTTGAAAAATAGAAAGGATCATTGAAACCAAGCTGGTAGGCAATTTCTTTTACAGTCAGCTTTTCATACATCAAAAGTCTCTTAGCTTCAGAAATAATGAGGCTGTAGATTACATTCTGGGCCGTTTTGCTGGTATGAAGCTTTGAAACCTCATTCAGTTTGGCTTCAGTAGTTCCGAGAAGATCAGCAAAATGAGAGACCTGATAATTATTTTTAAAATTTGCCCTTATACTTTCAAGGAACTTTAAAAATAAAGCATCGGGCTTCCATATTTCATCGCCGTGGGCAATTTTACTGCGGTTGATTTCTACGAGAAGCAATTCCACCAGAGAATGTGTAGAGATCAGATACTGGTAAGGCTGTTCCAGAATTTCTTTTTCAATAGTATTCAATGTTTCAGAGAAAAATTCAGGGTGCTGTACAGTGATCATTTCATTCATTCCAAAATGGCAAAAGAGACCATTGTGGAAGATAAGTTCAATATCACTATCACTTTTACAGAAAAAATCCAGCGTAAATTCCAATGCAGTCAATTCTCCTTCTACTGATTTTAACTGATGAAACTGTCCTGAAGTAATGGTTACAACCTGACCGGTTTTCATCACAAAAATATGTTCGTCAATCAGAATTTCTGCATTTCCGGACTGGCACCAGAATAAGGTGTATCTGATGACCCGTCGCGGTTCAGGATATCCTGCCTGGTTGGAGTATTTTCTTATTTTAATCATTTCAGATCTGTTAAAGGTGAATATCAAATTGATGTCACTGGATGGAACAAAACGGATATTGTAAAAATCCTTTTGATGAAGCTACAACTGTAATTATAGGTACACAGCTCACTCATAATGCTAGCTATAATGATGTATAGAAATAATGAAAAATAAAACACCTGTAATTTCAGGTGTTTTATTTTTTATTCTAAAGAATTGTTATATTTCCTTTTATTGTCCTCAATCATTTTTCTATACTCAGGGTTATTAATTTTACCTTGATAAGGGTCATTCATATATTCTTTTCTCTTTGTTATAAATTGATCTTTGGATACAATTAACCCTTTTTTTTGCTCAATGGGTAAACTCGTTTTATTTATTGATATAAGTTCAAAACCTATATAATTATTCACCTCATTGATCTTTAATATTAATCCAGGAAGTCCTCTAAATTTGTATGGACCATCACTTATTGGAATATCATAAGTAAACCAAGCTATAAACTTTTTTTCTCCTGCACTTACAACTGCTTTATTACATTTATAGCCGCCAATAATAGAAGTGCTTTTATTATCAATTTGCCAGTCAAGTTTATCAGGACTCTCATAGGTGTAATAATTTCTCCCTAAATAATTTGATATATAGGTTTTGTTTTCATCCTTATATACGTTATGCTTTACCTTAGATTTCGGAAGAGAGCCGGGATCAACAATATTTCCGGTTTTCATTGCATCTTCCAGTTTTTTCCCAAAACCATCCACTGCAGCCTTATAATTTTCACTATAATATATAGATTTTTTGCCATTAGTGAGTAATACCATAGGCTCATTAATTGTAGATAATTTATCCAAAGTATCTTGTACAAAAGTATATTTATACTTTACTTCGATTTCCGAATAATCTTTTTTTTCTTGACCTCTCACATAGTTAAAACAAAGAAATAACAAAAAAATTCTAAAAAGTGGTTTCATAGGTACTCAAAATATTATAATTAAATAGGCTGTTAAAAGACAGCCTATTATTTTTTTCATTACGTCATTGGATTTTCATAACTGGAATGCCCACAATCTTGATTGTTATACATTTCCCATTCGTTGTAAAGGCAATCACTTGAATCAAATTCAGAATCAAAAACTGTTTGATAAGTAGTTCCACAAATAGTTTTGATAGTCACCAAATACCTTGTAAAGGCTGTAATTTGCTGTTTTTCCTTTTTTGACTCTAATTTGTTAGAAGTGCTTTCTTTAGCACAAACAAGTCCAGCAACCATAAATGCTGAAAGTAATAATACTTTTTTCATAATTATGTTTTTTAAATATTTAACAATTTAAATATAAAATTATTTTTCTAATCACCAAATGTGGAAAACCGTAAGGATATTAAAAAGATTTTAAGTCTTGTTTAAGGCTCCTTTAAATACTCTTTAAAATAAAACTATTATCCAACGAAAATTCGGCGGGTATAGTAATATTTTTTATACTTTTGGTTTTGCCGATTATATTGAGCAGATAAATTTTAGTTTGATTTTTTATTATCAATTTTTTCTAACTGCTTTTTAACTGCATTGATATTTTCTTCTGTAAGTTTCCCATAACCCAGCTCTTTGATTTGGTTTAATTGTAATTTTGATATTTCATCTTGCTTATCTTTATTTTTTAATAACTGATCCCGCAGCGAAATATAATACTGGGTAGAGTATACTTCATCTTTTAAAAATTCTGAAATATTTTTATTTTCTCCGACACATCCCAAAGTATATTTCATCATTAAAGGATTGTTATAATAGAAAGTATAGATATCTAAGAATCTTTTATCATTTCTTTTAAATAGCTCCTTGGCGGAATAAACCCTTAACGCATTGCTGCCATTCATCGCATAATAATAGAGTTCATCATTACTGGCTATTTTGGCAACTTTTTTAAATTGATTATAAATTTTGCTTTTTTCACCTCCAACTCCAATATTAGGAGACTCTGCATATGAGACATTGTCTAAAGGCTGTGCCAGTTTTTTTACTGCTTCAGAGACCTGAGCATTAGATATTGTAAGACTAAACGTGAATAGAAAACAGTAGAAATATTTATAGCTCATTATTTATAAATAATTAAAGTTAAATAAAATAACTGAACGATTAAATACCTAAATTCGTTTAAATTTTAAATAAAAATTCAGAATGAAATACTCAAAAATTATTATCGTTGTAACCCTGTTATTGTTTCAGTTGGGAGCAGCACAGGAAAAAGCAGATGTTGTCTTAAATAAGGCTTTCACAGAAGCTAAAGCAGGTAAGAAAAATGTTTTACTGGTATTCCATGCTTCATGGTGCAAATGGTGCAAGATGATGGAAAAAAATATGGATCTTCCTGAAACCAAACCTATTTTTGATAAGAGATTTGTCACAGCCTACATAGACGTTCAGGAAAGAGGTGATAAAAAAAGTCTTGAGAATCCCGGTGGACAAGAGCTGATGAATAAATTTAATGGAGAAAATGCCGGACTCCCTTTCTGGCTGATTCTTAATTCCAAGGGAGAATTTTTAGCGGATTCTTTTGATGCCAAAGGAGAAAATCTGGGATCGCCAGCCACACCGGAAGAAGTAAATACTTTTATTGCCAAACTTGGGAAAGCCTCAAAACTAAGTAATGAGGAAGCACAGATTATAGAGAAAGTATTTGTGAAGAAATAAGATTTACCACTTTTTTATAAACAAATCCCCGGAATAGTAAGTTCCGGGGATTTGCTTTGGATAATCATACATGACAATTATTCCTGATAAGAATATTCGATATTAGTCCATAAAACCTGATCTCCTGTTTTGATCATTTCAGAAGGAGTGGAAAATATATTGACAAAAATATTTTCATATTGAGTGGTTCCAAAATGAGCACTTTTGGTAATCAATAGTGCGTCATGATCATCTCGGGGTACTTTTTTAACATATCGGTATGTTCGTTTTAAAGTAAAGGATGACGTGTTTTTATTGAAATCACCAATGTAAGATGGTTTATTATTGTTGTTCTCTTTGATCAGTACAGAGTCATTTACGATGGTAAAACTATAGGTGAAATCTGTAGTTGAGGTTTCTGAGAATAACCTGATCGTTTTATTTTTAAGATCAAGATTTATTTTTTTCCAGGCCGGTTCCTGGTATAAGCTCCAGTAATCGGCAAGGTAAGATTCATCCGGAGTAGATTTTTCTCCGTTTGATCCTTTATACAACACTGTATTTTTTACAGTATAACTTTTAAATTGAAACGAGTAAACATTTTTATCAACAGGTCTCGGATCATCAATTATATTATCGTTGTTTTCACACGAGATCAATGACAATGTCATTATCAGGGTATAAAAAGAGTATTTCATGGTATATTTATAAAGAAGTTTCGCATCTATTAGGGAAACGAAACAGAGTGGAAGTTATAATTGGGCAAAGGTAAAAATAAAAGGTGAAAAGGTAAACGTGTATTTACCTTTTCGCCTTTTGACTTAATTTATTTCCCAAAATACATCTGATCCTGCTTCTGCTGTTCATTATAAATGATCTGGAAGCTGACAGGCATATATTGGTAAAGAAGTTTCCAATGTTGGATCTTTGCATGTTTTTTGAAGCTTTCGAAAGACCTTACAAACAGGTTTTCAATCATGGTTCTTACATAAGAATTCCCGTTTCTGTAGATCCAGTCCATCAGCTTGATGTGATGGGCAATGATATTGATCTTCGATTCCTGCAGCAGGTGCTTCAGATAATTCACGGTAGCCTGCATGATCCCGGCGAAATTGTCCTGTACAGACAGCTGGGTGATCTCATTGCGAAGTGGCGGATAGAAAAATTTTAAGTATTCAACAGCTATTTTTTGATTAATAGTTTGCATTTGTACTTTCATCATAATTAAGAATTTTTCAAACACTTTTTAGTGCAGCGAAATGTATACCAAAATTTAAAGGCAGGCTGCAAAAATAAATACTCCAACGATCACAGCAATGTGAGTGAATAATATCTCTGCATTGTGTCTGTTAGTCGTTGTTTTCCAGGTTTTCCAGTCTGAAATTCTTCTGATTTTGTTTTTCATAATCTATTGATTGTGAGTTATTTTTAATTTTGTTTAATTTAAACACTTTGTAATGAAACGGATAAAAAATGTAACAAAACGTTTATATGCCGTGAGTGTAAATTTGTCTTGAATATACTTTCTGAAGGTTGGCAGAAATGTGACTAAAAATCACTTTTCTGTATTCCTCAGTGCAGAAAGCAGTACAATTATCCAGAGAATAGATAAAGGTTGTCTCAATTGCATTCTTTAAAACTGTATCTCCGTCAGTATAAATTTTGTCCATTTTCTGTAAACTTCTGAACAGCAGATTTCTGTCATTCTGTCGGATCATGTTTTTAATACGTTCCGTGAAGGTGCGGATAATGCTGTATGAATTTTGAATTTTAATTTCTTTTACTTCTTTTTCAAAATCGGGAACCACATCAGTGATTTCCTTTACGGCTTGTAAATAGTTCATCGTATTATATTTTAATGGTGATAGTGTTCGAGCATTTTGATGAAGGCTCCAAAAATGAAAATGGTTAAAAAAGCAAAAAAGAGCATATGATAGGGCTTAAGCCATTTTGGAGTTGCAGGTCCTTTGCTTTTTAACCTTCTGAGCTTGTCGATTTTGTTTAAAGTCTTTAAGTCCATTTTTCTATGTTTTCAAATCATAATGCCAATGATATTCCGTTGAAAATGGAATATGGTTAATATTTTGATAATTAATGGATTATGATTTTGTGGGCGAGTTTTTAAAACAAAAAAGCCTGTCAAAATGATAAGGTTTTTATCAAAATGGAAGAAAAAATAAATGACTTGCCTTAAAACTCACCACAAAGTCACAAAAGAGTTAAACTGTTAAATTATTTAAGGTCATCGGCTTTATGGATAAGAAGTACTCAGAAATTTTGAAAATCTAAGATTTTCACCTTTAGTGAACTTTTTTTAGTGTGTATCATTACGCTTCTAAAATGGGCTAAAGGATTTAAAATAAGAACTTTTGTGCCTTTTGTGGTTAAAAATCAAGTTTATGTTATCTCAAAATCAATATTATTTTTAAGTTTCGCAGTAAGGATAAGAATGAATATCTTTGCAGTCCAAATATTCAGAAAAATGTTTTCAAAAATAATAGTACACAGAGTCGGAAATAAGATCAACGGAGATTCGCTGACGCTTTCCCAGGAGGAATTGAAGCTGGAAGAAGGAATGGCAGAAATGCTTGAAGACTACTTTTTAGGTTCTTTTAAATCGGAAGAAACCTTCCATTTTTACAGTGACACTTATCTGGTGAATAATCCGGTGTACAGTGCCGTATCTGAAATTTTTGATGATAAATCCAAGTTTATCTGGGAATCTGAGAATATTGCCAAACATCTTTTCGAAGCGGCAGAAAATCCGAGAGTTCAGAGTGGAGAGCTTTTTATTGTACTTTTTGAAGATGAAAGCGACCGTCCGGACAGAGTGGATAAAATCGGGATTTTTAAAACGGAGAAGAGAGAATCTTTCCTGAAAATCAATCCTGCTGAAGAAACATTTGATATTGAAAAAGATCAGGGAATCGGTTTGTCTAAAATTGATAAGGCTGCCTTGATCTACAACAACAATAAAGAAACAGGGTATGTACTTTCCGTAGTTGACAACAACAAAAACGGGGATATGTATTATTGGTTCGAAGATTTCCTGAAAGTAAAACAGCGTGATGATGAATATTTCCACACGCAGGAAGCTTTGATGGTGTATAAAGATTATATCACCAAACAGCTTCCCCAGGAATTTGAAGTTTCCAAAGCAGACCAGGCAGATTTCCTGAACAAGTCTATCAATTTCTTCAAAGAAAAAGAAGAGTTTAAGCTGGATGAATTTGCCAGCGAAGTCTTGGGAGATGAGCATGTGATTGAAAGTTTTGTAAACTTTAAAACAGACTACGAACAGGACATGCAGGTGAATATTGCTGAAGAGTTCCCGATCAGTGAAGCAGCGGTAAAAAAGACGCAGAGACACTTTAAAAGTATTATTAAATTAGATAAAAACTTCCACATCTACATCCACGGAGACCGACAGAAAATTGAAATGGGTGAGGATGATAAAGGAAAATATTACAGACTTTATTTCGAAAAAGAGGTATAAAAAGAAATCTCCGGTTCCATAATAATATCATAACTTTATTGCTGATTACAAAATAACAGCTATGAAATTGATGATCATTTTCTGGGGAGCTTTTCTCTTTTTTTTCTGCGTTCCTTTTCCGATTTTCATTTACATGATGACGGAGGAGCTGGCAACAGAACCGAGAAATTCATTAGCGGTGAGCTATGGGTATCTCGGTTTTTCTTTGTTAATATGGGGATATGTGATTATTTTCTTTATCAATAAGCTTTTCATTACAACTTTTAAAGAGAAAAATACGATCCGGTCCATTGTACAGAACGGAATTCCAAGAGAAGCCAAAATTATTGATTATAAGCTTCTGAAATACATTCCTAAAAAAAACATGAATCTCATTCAGGTCGGGCTTTCATTTCCCAATCTCAGCAATACGGTGATAGAACATGAAATGATGTTTCATGATTCCAGACCGCAGGAGAAAAGATTTGATGTAGGAAACAAAATCAAAGTACTGCTGAATCCTAAGGTATCACAGGAACCTTATTTTATTTTAAGTGACCAGAAAGTGGGATTCAATACATCAGGAATGATTTTACGAATCGTATTTCTTGTATTATTGATGGCTTATGTTATTGGCTTATACTCTTATTTCTATTGGAGAGAATCTTTTGATTTCGGCTGGAGGTTTCTGACATTCATGCACCCGATTATTTTCAGCGGGGTGATGACCATTATTTATGTCCTGGTTTTTCAGCTTATTTTCGGGAAGTTTTTAAAAAATACAAAAGAAGAACGTATTCTTTTTTCAGGAAGAAATGCTGAAGCCAATATTATCAGTGTAAGCCAGACAGGCCTTACAGTGAACGATCAGCCACAAATCATGTTTCAGGTAAGTTTTAAAGATTTCAGAGGGACCGAACATATTGCTGTTTATAAGAAAATTGTGAGTCTTTTAAAGCTTTCTTCCATTCCTCAACAAGGAACTATTGAGATTATGTATGATGAGAATGATCCGAAGCAGATTATGATTCCCAGAGGGTTGTAGAGAGTAAAAGACAAAACAGCAAAAAGCAAAAACGCTAAATCTGATAATAATACATCAGAATAATTACATGTTTTCAGACTTTAGATGTAAAAGTCTCTGTTTAACAGTGACTATTTAACATATAAAAAAATATCCAAATGAATTTTTTTAATGAATGCATTTTATTTAAGTAACAGGATAAAAATCAATTCAATTTTATACGGAAATTTTTAAATAAAAAATATGTTTCTATCAGATAAACAATTACTTAACATAATGAAAAATATCCTTCAGATGTGAGTTAGTTGTATATATTTGAGACTCAATTAAAAAAAACATATTTTATGAAACAATTAAAAAAATTGACTCGTGAAGATCTTAAAACTGTAAAGGCAGGCCAAGTTTGGTATGCTGAAACTTCATGTGGAGTAAAAGCTACAACTACTCAAGATTGGACCGCTGAGCAAGCAAATGCTTGGATTGATGCTCTTGAAGCAAATTATTGTAAGCCAGCTTCTCATTATGGACCTAGCAATAATCTAGCCTAATTAATGTAAATGCACTTATAGTAAAAGTTAATACTATAAGTGCAATTTATAATGAAAATATCTCTTATGCATTACCACAAAAAACTAATACAAATATTCATTTTATTTTATAGTGTTTTATTTTATACACAATCATACAAACAGGATACTCTGCGTGGGGAATTTACCTATCAATTAAAAGCAAAATTCGATACACGGACTGATTATCGGCATGAAGAACAATTCTCATTACAGATAGGAGATAAACGTGCATTTTTTGCAAGTGTTATATCGCTAAAAGGTGATTCGGTAATGGCCACTTCAGGAACAAGCACAAAGAATGCTGATGGTAGTATAACTCTTGGCTGGAAAAAAGGGGTAGTGATTCCAAAAACAGGTTTATCTTTTACCATAATTCAATCCAATGAAAATATACAATATTTTAGATCAGCTGGAATGTCTTTACTTACCTATAAAGAACCAATAATAAAGAATTGGAGGCTTGTGGATGAGACCAAAGTAATCAATACAATTATTTGTAAGAAAGCAGAAGTTACTTTTAAAGGGCGGAACTGGATAGCATGGTATGATCCCGAAATTCCGTTGCCTTACGGTCCATATAAATTTAGCGGATTACCAGGACTGATTGTTAAAATAACAGATGATAAAGGAGATTTTGATTTTGAATTGGTAAAATCTATACCTGCATCTAAATTAAATGGTAAATTAATTACCATTAAAAAGAGCAGATATACAGATGCGATAGAAACCACACAACAAAAATTAAAGCAAGCAGTTAGAAATAATGAAGCCAATGCCGCTGCTGTACTCGCAAGTTATGGAACAACCATTATACAAGGTCAAGAAATGATAAGACAAAGACAAAAAGAACGAGAAGAAAACAAAAAATATGAAAACCCGATAGAATTAGAAAACGATCAGTAATGGCTAATCTTTTTTTTCGTTTGCTAATATCTATTCGTTTTTTTGCCTTATTCATTATCTTTGTCTTCTTAGCTAAATCATATGAAAACAACACTTGTCGATTTAACAAAGCCGATTCAGTATAATGCAGGAGACCCATGGTTCATGAGGGTGAAAATCAAACATAAAGCCCATAGAAAATCACATTGGTTGATTCGTCTGGCATTGAGGCTTCCGTCAAGGCTTTTTCCTAAAAACTGGATAGGCTGGGCAGATGACACGATCAAAAATATGGGACTTCATGCTACAACACATATTGATGCTCCCTGGCATTATGGCCCTGTAGTAGAAGGAAAGCCTGCTAAAACGATAGACCAGATTCCACTGGAGTGGTGCTACGGAGACGGGATTGTGATTGATTGTACGGATAAAGAAGATTTTGTTGCTATCACTGTTGAGGATTTGAAAAAAGATCTCGATAAAAACGGAATTACCATTCAGGAAGGAAATATTGTTCTGATCAGAACGGATCGTGACAAAATGATGGGCACTCCGGATTTCGTAGAAAAAGGAACGGGAATGAGTAAAGAAGCTACAGAATGGCTGATTGACCAGGGCGTAAAAGTAATGGGAATTGATCAGTGGGGCTGGGATCTTCCTCTGAAATATATGGCTCAGAAAGCGAAAGAACTCAATGATCCTGAATTCTTCTGGGAAGGCCATCGTGTAGGAATCGAAAAAGAATATTTACACATCGAACAGCTTACAAATCTCAGTGCATTACCTCCATCCGGATTTAAAATCTGTGTATTTCCGTTAAAAATTGTTGGCGGCTCTGCAGCTCCGGCGAGAGTGGTGGCGATGATGGATGCATAAAAAGAAAAAATCATCTCTGACAAAAAATAAAAAGGGCGAATTTGAATCTTCAAATTTGCCCTTTTAAATGTAGCATCCTTATTTTCTCGGGTTAATTCTTCTTTCTGAAAAACAAGGCCCTGTTATATTCAAAATTCATTCTGGCAATATTCAGGACAGAAATTCCTTGTGGACATTCTACTTCACAGGCTTCTGTATTGGAGCAGTGCCCGAATAATTCCGTATCCATTTGAGCCACCATATCCAGCACTCTCTTGCTTCGTTCTTCTTTCCCCTGAGGAAGGAGAGCCATGTGAGTGATTTTTGCAGAGGTAAATAAAGCTGCACTTCCATTTTTACAGGTTGCAACACACGCTCCACATCCAATACAAGCTGCGGAATCAAAAGCTTCCTCAGCCGTCTGATGGGTCACCGGAATGGCTGTGGCATCAGGAGCCTGGCCTGTATTCACAGATACAAAACCTCCTGAAGATATAATTCTGTCAAAAGCAGAACGGTCTACTTTTAAATCTTTCTTCACCGGAAATGCTTCAGCACGGAATGGCTCTATCAGAATCGTTTCCCCATCTTTAAAGGACCTTAAGTGAAGCTGGCAGGTGGTTGTATTTTTCAAAGGACCATGGGCAATACCATTAATCATCATCCCGCATTGTCCGCAGATTCCTTCACGGCAGTCGTGATCAAACTCAACGGGTTCATCACCCTCAATAATCAGTTTTTCATTTAAAGTGTCCAGCATTTCTAAGAAAGACATATGGGAATTTAATCCTTTCAGGTCATAACTTACCAGTTTTCCTTCACTTTTTCTGTCTTTCTGTCTCCATATCTTAAGATGTAAATCCATAATTTTCTGTTTTTATTTGTAACTTCTTACCGTTGGCTGAATTTCTTCAAAGATTAAAGGTTCCTTAATCAGTTCAGGTTCACCATTTTCACCTTTCCAGGCCCAGGCAGAAATAAATTGGTATTCTGCATCATTTCTCATGGCTTCTCCGTCCGGAGTCTGGAATTCTTCTCTGAAATGAGCTCCGCAAGATTCGTTACGGGTTAAAGCATCATAGCACATCAGTTCTCCTATTTCGAAATAATCGGCTACGCGGCCTGCTTTTTCCAGTTCGGTATTCATTTTATCTCCCTGTCCGGAAACTCTTACGTCTTTGTAGAATTCCTGTTTCAGTTTTCGGATTTCCTGAATGGCGTATTTCAGTCCTTCTTCATTTCTGGCCAGTCCGCAATAATCATAAAGGAGTTTTCCTAATGTTTTGTGGAAATAATCAACGGTTTTGGTGCCTTTGATATTGATGAAGCCATTAATTTGATCTTTAACGGCCTTTTCAGCCTGTTCAAATTCCGGAGTATCCGGTGAAATTTTTCCGGTGTGAATTTCATCCGCCAGATAATTGGCAATGGTGTAAGGCGCAATGAAATATCCGTCAACTGAGGCCTGCAGAAGTGAGTTGGCACCTAATCTGTTGGCACCGTGATCGGCAAAATTGGCTTCACCTAAAGCAAACAATCCCGGAACAGTAGTCATCAGTTCATAATCTACCCAAAGGCCGCCCATTGAGAAGTGCGCAGAAGGGGAGATCATCATAGGTTCTTTGTACGCATCATATCCTGTTATTTTAAGATACATATCGAATAAGTTTCCATATTTTTCTTTAATCTTATCTTTTCCCTGTTCCTGTATTGCTTTGGAAAAATCAAGATATACTGCATTTTTCAAAGGTCCGATTCCGAAACCTGCATCAATTCTTTCCTTGGCTGCACGGGAAGAAATATCTCTTGGAGCAAGGTTTCCGAAAGCCGGATATCTTCTTTCAAGATAATAATCCCTTTCATTTTCCGGAATGTCATTGGGTTGTCTTGTTTCCCCTTCTTTTAATGGAACCCAGATTCGGCCGTCATTACGTAATGATTCAGACATTAAGGTCAGTTTAGACTGATAATCTCCGGATTGCGGAAGGGAAGTAGGGTGTACCTGAATCCAGCTTGGGGAAGCCATTAAAGCTCCTTTTTTATGGGCTCTCCAGATGGCAGAGCCATTACATCCCATGGCAAGGGTAGACAGATAATAAATTTTTCCGTAACCTCCGGTTGCCAATATTACAGCGTGAGCTGCATGTCTTTCAATATCTCCCGTGTCTAAATTCCTTACGATAATTCCTCTGGCTTTACCGTCAACAGTCACCAGATCCAGCATTTCATGTCTTGAAAATAATTGAACGGAACCTTTTCCAACCTGTCGCATTAAAGCCTGATAAGCTCCCAGAAGAAGCTGCTGTCCCGTCTGTCCTCTCGCATAGAAAGTACGGCTTACCTGGACCCCTCCGAATGAACGGTTGTTCAGATATCCACCGTATTCCCTCCCGAAAGGTACACCTTGTGCTACAGCCTGGTCGATGAGGTTCAGAGAACATTCTGCCATTCTGTAGACATTGGCTTCACGGGCTCTGAAATCTCCTCCTTTTAAAGTGTCTACAAACATTCTGTACACGCTGTCACCATCGTTTTTATAGTTTTTGGCAGCATTCACCCCTCCTTGTGCTGCTACAGAATGCGCTCTTCTCGGGCTGTCCTGGAAACAGAATGATTTGACATTATAGCCCATTTCTCCCAGAGATGCTGCGATTGAGCTACCCGCCAGACCTGTTCCTACCACAATCACATCCAGCTTTTTACGGTTGGCAGGGTTTACGAGTCTTGCTTTCTTTTTATAATTTTCCCATTTATATTCCAATGGGCCTTGTGGTATTTTTGAATCTAAAATCATGACCGTTCTGTTTAATGATAAGTAAAGAATACATAAATTGGCATCAATGCAAAGCCTACACAGATAATGATTGAATAGGCAATTCCGATCGTTTTGAACCATTGTACGAACTTAGGATGATATAATCCCAGGGTTCTTACAGCACTGTGTATTCCATGAACCAGGTGATAACACAAAGCGATCATTGATACAACATAAATGATAACGTACCACCATTCTTTAAAGACATTTACTACCAGAATGTAGAGATCTTTATTTCCGTTCTCATCCAAAGGAGGATTTCCGAATTTGTAGATATACCAGAAGTTCTGGAAATGGATCACCAGGAAAATCAGGATTAATGTTCCCAGAATTCCCATATTTCTGGAAGCCCATGTACTGGCTCTTCCACGTCCGTCAGACTGATAACCGCCACCGGATTTTTTATTTTTTAAAGTAATAATAAAGCCGTCTACAGCATGCAGAATAATACTGGCATATAAGATGTAAGAAACAATTTTGATAATAATATTTCCTGATAAAAAATGCGAATAGGCATTAAACTGCAGGTGTGCCTGTTCTTGCGGAAGAAAAAGCTGAAGATTTCCTAGGAAATGAATCAACAGGAAGAATCCCAAAAAGAGTCCTGTAAGGCACATCAGCATTTTTCTTGACAGTGTTGATAACATATTTTTGATGTATTGATTAATAATATCCCAAGACTTTCATCCATAATCCTCCTACAACCATATAAATGATCAATAGAACAATTCCTATTTCAAGACCTCTGAGCCACCAGGCTTTCAGATCAACATATCCGCTACCGAAGAATACCGGAGCCGGACCGTGGCCGTAATGAGTAAGCACCCCGTAAATTGAACCCATGAAACCAAGCATCATCGCCAGTAACATTGGTGGAATTCCCAAAGAAACCCCTACACCCAGCAATGCCGCATACATGGCCGCTACGTGAGCAGTAGCACTGGCAAAAATATAGTGACTGAAGAAATACACTACAATAATAACCGGGAAAGCTACCTGCCAGCTCAATCCTCCGATTTGTACTTTGATAAGGTTACTGAACCATCCAATGAAACCCAACTCATTTAAAGAGCTTGCCATCATCACCAGAACGGCGAACCAAACAATCGTATCCCATGCACCTTTTTCACCTTTTACGTCCTCCCAGGTTAATACTGAGGTTAACAGCAATAAGGTTAAGCCAATGAAAGCTGTTGTTGTAGCATCAATAGAAAGTGCTCCACCGAAGATCCAAAGAGCCAGCAGAATGAAGAATGCCAGCAGCATCAGCCATTCGTTTCTGGAAATAGGTCCCATTTCTTTTAATTTCTCAGCTGCCATTTTCGGAGCATCCCCTGTTTTTTTCAATTCTGGCGGATATAATTTGTACAATACCAAAGGAACGACAAAGAACGCTACTGCACCAGGAATAAAACCAGCTGCAGCCCATGACATCCAGGTAATATCAATACCAAGGTTGGCTGCAAACTTCTGACACATCGGGTTACTGGCTGTCCCGGTAAGGAACATAGAAGAAGCGATGAGGTTCATATAGTAGCTGTTCAACGTTAAAAATGAACCTAATTTTCTATGAGTTTCCGGTTTTTCAGGAACAGAATCAAAGCTTATCGCCATAGATTTCATGATAGGATAAATAATCCCACCACCTCTTGCAGTATTACTCGGAATAGCAGGCGCAAGACAAACGTCGGCAAGTCCTAACCCGTAAGCCAGTCCCAGTGAGCTTTTTCCAAAAACTCTGATGAATAAAAAGGCAATCCGGTTTCCCAATCCGGTTTTGATAAATCCTCTGGCAATAAAGAATGAAATCCCGATCAGCCAGATTACTTTGTCTCCAAAACCGGAAAGCGCTTTGGTAATGGATTTTCCCGCGTCTCCCGGAGCTACCACTTGCGTAAGGGCTGTAAAACCAATGGCCATCATACACATTGTTCCCATTGGTGCTGCCTTAAGAATGATTCCTAAAATGGTTGCCGCAAAGATGGCAAACAGATGCCAGGCATTCTCTGCAACACCTTCCGGAGCAGGAATGAACCATATAATCAACGCAACAACAAATGTGATCGCTACGTTTTTAATATTAATTTCTTTCATGATACTACTATTTAATCGTTAAAATCTACTTTGTACCTGTACAATGAATAGATTATTGTTGTATTGTGATGTATTTTCTATCTGATGTTTATAGCGGTCAAACTGAACTCCCAGCTGAATTCTTGCCCCATAATTTTTCAGGAATTCCAATCCGAACATCGGGGTAATCGTCTGTCTTGGGTTGGAAGCCATTCTGAAATTGGTATCAAGGTATTCGTAACGGCAGGATAATTCGAAGGCGCTGAGGTTTTTGTGGTTGATCTCATATCTTAGGTTCGGAAGAAAATAAGCTCCCCGGATCAGATATTGGTCTGGGTTTTCAGGACGTAATTCAGGGGCAATAGAATTGTACAGAACATGGTTGGTAGCCTGCTTAGCTTCCAGCTGCATATCAAGGCTCCATTTTGGATCAAAGTGAATCAGTGAACTCAGATCTACGCCCAGGGCATATACCTTTTTGCTAAAAACCTCTCCGATACCACCATTCAGTCCTACATTGAAATTGTATTTTTTGGATAATCCGAAAACAAGCCGGGTAGAATACTGTTTTCCATTGTCATTATCATTGATCTGGTTTTTTCCGTTTCCATTTACCACTGAAACAGCATATTGGAAAGGAACTTCTCCCAGTTGAAGCTGTCCTGTAGCAGACATCCCGATCTGGAAACTTGTCCAGCCCAGTTTTCCAAATTCTGTATATTGATTGGACCAATCCAGAGATTTAATAATGTCAATAGGGTAGGTCTCTTCAATACCAAACCAAGGTCTGAACTGTCCTACGGTAATCGCTAATTTAGGATTGAAAGTATACTTCAGGTAAGCATTTTCAAGAACTCTGCTTTTGGGATCATTTTTAAAATCGGCAAGGTTAGCCAAAACAACCACTTCAGTACGTTTACTGATCTGCGCCCGAACCTGGACTCTCATGTATTTGAGCATAAAATTATTATCAGTTCCGGAGCCATCGGTGTGGTGAAGTCCGTTTACATCTACATCTTTACTCATTCCTACAAGATAGCGTGCCTGAAAAAGGCCTTTGATCTGCAGCTGCGGATATTTTATATTGTCTTCCTGTGGATGAGGAGTGGTCTTCAGAGAATCCTGATTTTGTGCATAAGCTGATAACCCACAGGCCAGCATACACAGGATCAGGCTTTTCTTTTTAATCGAAAAAAAGGCCATATCTATTTTTGTTTTTTTATTGTAAATTTTATTTTACCACATGTATCCGATGCATTATGAATGATCATACATTCATTCAAAGTGCGGAATACTTAGGTCTTCATCTGCAGGGATCAGATTTACTTAAGCATAAGTAGTTTGTGGCGAAATATCTATTTTAATCCCAAGAAGGTGAACGGAGCAGATTCTTTAAATTCTGCATTGGATTTTCCGTTGTATGTACGGTAATTACTAAGATCCAGTTTCATTACTTTACCTTTTGGACTTAAATCAAATTCTTTAAGATCTACCCAAAAAGTGTTTGGAGTAAAGACTGTTTCAAAATAATACACCAGGTTTTTCTGATCAGAAACAGAACGCCATCTTGTAGAAGAAATATTAGGCTCTGTGGCAGAAGTGATCCCGTAAGGAACGGAACAGTTTCTGATTACGCTGAAAACACTGGCTACAGCTGTACGTGTATCTGCAGTCTGAGGAATTGCATTGATATAGTAGGAAGCTCTTACAAAGCGGTCTGCAGCCCGGTTGGTTCCCGGAAGCATAACGGTCCCCGGAATACCTTTCCAGTAATTGTTAAGGGCAAGCTGCTCCTCAAAAATAGGAGAATTGGTCATTACCGTGTAAGACGGATCATGATGGATGACAAGCTTTCCGTCAATATATTCGAATACAGCATTATCTCCTGAAGCATCGGAAATGGAAAGATGGACGGTGGTAAATCTTTCTGTCCCGGGAATATAGTCACTAACAATAACGAAAGGTTCTTTTCGTGAAAACTCTACGGCTTCTTTTACTGTAGCGAAATTATCAAGATAATATTGTGCCCATAATGAAATGGCAATTCCCTTTTTACTTCCTTTTCCGTCGAATTTAGGATACTGGGATTCTCCTAACCAGAGCAGATTGGCTACCAATCCTTTTTCGTTCATTCCGTCGGCTGAAGCAATATCCCATGAAGAGCTGATAAGGCTGCCATATTTGGTGGTCCATTTTACAGATTTTGGTCCTACCAGTCCGTTGCGGTCTATTCCTTTCGGAAGTACCCATAAATTGACCGGGATCTCATCACGCCAGTCCATGGAACGGGCTGTAATAACGGTATTCTGGGGACCTTTGTAAACGACCCTTGTACAGGCTTCTGAAGGATTCCATAATCCTACGGAGAGGATCAGAGAAAATAAAATTAATGGGAACTTTTTCATAATAGTATTATTTGAATTTAAATTTTGTATTGAATTTGTTGTGAATAATTCAATGAATTTTCGTCATATTCATTATTTGGTGATATAAATTTAGCGAAAATTGTTTAAATAAAACAATTATTAAGATTAATAATCCGTAATTTATGTTATGAATCATGGTTAAAGATTGAGTATTGCATTATTGAATCTTTTTTCGTATATTTTAAAGAAATGACATAAAAAAAGGGTTAAAATGAAGAATATTTTAACGTGTTTTTATACAGATGTTTCCTGTGAATGCCTGATATACTGAGGTTTGAAAATAGATACCACAAAATTGAAAGCTGTTCAAAAAAACGCTATATTTGATTACTAGACTGAAGAGATATATGAACTTTATAGAATGCCATGAAGAACCTATCCATATTCCGGGTTCTATACAAGACTTTGGTTACCTGATTGGCATTGATGCAGAATCCCGTACCATTACTTTTTTTAGCAGGAATATTGCGGATCTATTTAAAATTGATCGCTCGGAGGAGCTGTTCGGAAGAAAGATTACTGACTTTCCGGAAAGTTTTCAGGGCATTATTGATTCAGAAATCTATACTTCGCTGGATAAGTTTACCAGACGTAAGAATGAAACGTATTTCGATAAGATTTTTATAAATGATAAAGAATATCATTTCTCTGTTTTCAGAAGCGAACTTTATATTTTTCTGGAGTTCGAAGAGGTTGTCATTAATCCTAACAAACGGATTTCCAATAAGTATGATAACTTTTACATCATCGATAATGAAAAGGAACTCTGGAATCATCTCCTGGAAACTCTTTCAAAGGTGGTAAATTATGATCGAATGATGGTCTATAAATTCATGATGGACGGTTCCGGAAAAGTAATCGCTGAAAAGAAAAATGAAAATATGGAAAGTTTTCTGGGGCTCCATTACCCGGAATCTGATATTCCAAAACAGGCCCGTGATCTTTATCTGAAAAAAAGAAAAAGAATCTTCAGCAATGTATATGCGGATACGGTTCCCATTTTAAGCAGAAGTCCTGAAAATATTGACCTTACTTACTCCGCATCCAGAGGAATGTCACCGGTTCATGCACAGTATCTGAAAAATTCGGGAGTGGCTTCCAGCTTCAGTGTTTCCATTATTATTGATGATCATCTCTGGGGTCTGGTAACCTGCCAGAATGTTGAACCTAAACATATTGATCTTGAAGATAGAGTACAGGCCGGAATTTTTACAGCTCTGGCAGCAAATGCCTATTCTTCCTTTAAATCAAAAAATGAGCTGAATTACCGTTTGGAACTCAATGATAGAATGTCTCAGCTGAAAACGGAATTTTTAAAGCATAACAATCTCTTTGATTCTCTTGTTGAATGTAAAAAAGAAATCAGAAACTTACCGGAAGCAGATGGGCTTGCCATTGTTTCTGATGAAAATATAGTAACAGACGGAAGTACTCCTGATCTCGAAAGTATTGGAAGAATTGCAGTATGGGCGCTTAGTAATACCGATGAACGTATTTATGTGAGCCGAAACTTCCTTAAAGATCATGGCAAAGAACTCGAACTGACTGAAAATGCAGCGGGCATTGCCATCTATTTTATTGAAAGGGATAAAAATGAAATGCTGATCTGGTTCAGAAAAGAGTTTGATGAACATATCAACTGGGCCGGAAATCCGGAGAAGAAAGTCAGTGTATTTTCTCAGAATGGAGAGGAAAGACAAATAATATCTCCCCGAACTTCATTCCGCATTTTTACAGAAAATATCAAGGGGCATTCCAAAAGGTGGAATTCCAGAAATATAAGTGCAGTACAGGCTGTAAGGGATCTGATCTTAGAAACTTCCCATAAAAATTACAACGCCATTAAAAGGCTTAATGATGAGCTTAAAAAAGTAAATGAAGAACTTGACAGTTTTTCCTATACCATTTCTCATGACCTGGGAACACCTCTCACCGTGATGAAACTGAATGCGCAAATGCTTCTGGGAAACCTTGCCGATAATTCTGAAAAAAGTAAAGCCAAGATCAATGCCATTATTGAAGAAATTGATAATATGGCTGAAATGATGCATGACGTCCTGCAGCTGAGCCGTGCCAAGCACAGCGAAATTCAGCTTGAAAGTCTGAAAACAACGCATACTATTGAGAAAATATCTGAAAATGCAAAGATGACCTACGGAAGTGCTAACAGTGAGATTATTATCAAGGAATGTCCGGATGTACTGGCTGATAAGACAATGCTTCATCAGGTGTTTCTGAACATCATCAACAATGCTGTGAAATATTCTTCCCATAAAGATCTTCCGAAAGTGGAAATTGAAGGAACGGAAGATGGACAAACCATTATTTACAGGATCTCAGACAACGGTATCGGTATTCCTTTTGAGGAAAAACATAAGATGTTTAAAATCTTTAACAGGATGGATAATGCCAAGAAATTCAAAGGAAACGGAGTGGGATTATCTATTGTGCACCGCATTATGCAAAGACTTGGAGGAAATGTTGATTTTGAGAGTAATAATGAGGGGACTTCATTTATTTTAACGTTCAAAAAGCCTTACATTTGAGAAACTTTTAAAACGTTATTTATGGTATCAGAATATCTTAAACAGAATACAGCAGAGTATCACGATGCAGCAGAAAAACTTTTTAATTCTGAGAAGATTTTCAACAAAACCTTCACTTTAGAGGATTATAAAAAAATCATTCATACCAATTACCTGATGCTTCTTCACAGCGAAGATAAAATATTCAGCAGCCTGTCTGACAGGTATGCAGAAAAACTTCAGCTTGGGAAAAGAAAGAAGCTTTCCCTTATTGAAAAAGATCTGAAAAGCCTTTCCCTGAAAAATCAGGAAGTTTCCCATCCCCTGGATTTCGATAATGAACATGAAGCGCTTGGAGCGATGTATGTGATTGAAGGGTCTACATTAGGAGGGAATGTTATTGCTAAACAGCTTTCTAAAACGGAGGGTTTTGATGACGTTACTTTCAATTTTTTCGGATGTTATCAGGAAAATACAGGCCCGATGTGGAAAAACTTTAAAGAAGTTCTGGATACTGAGGTGGCGGAAGAAAGCTACAATGAGGTGCTTTCCGGCGCAAAAAAACTGTATTCGTTTTTACTGAATGTCAACTAATTATTTTAATTCTAATTAAATTCCTGAAAAATTGCGCAATTTTTCAGGAATTGTTAAATTTGGGGAGTTTCAAATTTAACTTAACTAACAAAAAAATAATTTAAAAAGTAACAATATGAAAGTAACTGTAGTAGGTGCAGGCGCTGTAGGAGCAAGCTGTGCAGAATACATCGCAATGAAGAACTTCTGTTCAGAAGTAGTTTTGGTAGACATTAAAGAGGGGTTTGCTGAAGGGAAAGCAATGGATTTGATGCAGACAGCATCTCTTAACGGATTTGATACAAAAATTACGGGTACAACAGGAGATTACAGCAAAACTGCAGGTTCTCATGTAGCAGTAATCACTTCAGGAATTCCCAGAAAGCCTGGAATGACAAGAGAAGAATTGATCGGTATCAATGCTGGTATCGTGAAAGAAGTTACTGAAAACTTAGTAAAACACTCTCCGGAAGTAATCATCATCGTGGTTTCCAACCCAATGGATACTATGGCTTACCTTGTTCACAAAACTTCAGGTCTTCCTAAGCACAAAATCATCGGAATGGGTGGTGCATTAGACTCTGCAAGATTCAAATACAGATTGGCTGAATCTTTAGAAGCTCCGATTTCTGATGTTGACGGAATGGTAATCGCTGCTCACAGTGATACAGGTATGCTTCCATTATTGAGCAAAGCAACAAGAAACGGGGTTCCTGTAACTGAGTTCTTAAGTGATGAACAACAAAAATATGTGATCGAAGAAACTAAAGTAGGAGGAGCTACGCTTACAAAATTATTAGGAACTTCAGCTTGGTATGCTCCAGGTGCTGCTGTTTCTGTAATGGTTCAGGCGATTGCATGTGACCAGAAGAAAATGATTCCATGTTCTTTAATGCTTGAAGGAGAATACGGGCAAAACGATATCTGCTTAGGAGTTCCGGCTATCATTGGAGCTAACGGAGTAGAATCAATCGTAAATGTAACTTTAACTGCTGAAGAGCAATTGAAATTCGCTGAAGCTGCCAACGCGGTAAGAGAAGTGAATGGAGATCTTAAATTTTAATGATTTACCCGCTTTTAAGCAGGAATTAAAATAGATAAAATCCGGCTGTTTCAAATTTGAAACAGCCGGGTTTTGCTTAAATATTTGAATGGAGGAAGTTTTCGGCGCGGCCTCCGGCCGCGCCGAAAACTTTTCATAAAAATAAACAACTGTTATTACTTCGTTGTTTTCCCTTTTGCTGGCGCGAGCGTCCCGCTCGTGTCCACAATCATAAATTAACATCTATTTCAAGAATCTCATCATAATCATCACAATAATTCCTGGCACTACTGTGTTTCCATTCCCAAGGCTCCATGACAAAGCCCGCCTTCACAGGGTTTTGATGAACGTAATTTAGTTTTTGCTCAAATACTTTCAACGTCCATATTTCTATTGGATTATTATTCTGCTGCCAAAACTGATACTTTTTTATATTAGAATTTTGGCTTCCTGCTTTTTTGAACATCCACAGTAACCATTCTTTTCTGCTTTCCTGATTATTTTCTTCTATGGCCTTAAGCAACTTTTTAGCAGTAAAACCCTTAAAATCTCTTATTAATTCTGAAGGTTGACCTTTTTCTGATCTGAAAATTAAATGTATATGACTGGGCATGATACAATATCCGAAAATAATCATTCCTTTATTCTTTCTACAATAATTTAATGCTTCAATAATGATATCGAAATATTCAATTCTTGTAAAAATATCAATCCAAAATACCGTAGCAAAGCTTATAAAATATGCTCCTTCTTTTTCATGAAATTTGTGTTTTCTGCTCATAATCTAAAAGTAATAAAAACTCACATTATTATTTTTAGAAATTAAATTTTTAAAAATAGATTATTGTGGGGACACGAGCGAGACGCTCGCGCCAGCGTAGGGAAAGTTTTCGGCGTGGCCGGAGGCCGCGCCGAAAACTGATTATAAAAATAAACAGCTGCTATTACTTCATTGTTTTTACGAAATGAGTAACATACTTCACAAATTCTTTATTTTTCTCGTAGTACAAAAGATGTCCGCCATCAATAAGAACTACTTTTTGATTGGGAAACTGGAAGGTTTTATAATGCTGAGTTCCGACTGCTTTATCATTTTTTCCGGTAATGATAAGTACCGGAACACGAATGTCTCTGGTGATGGGTCCATAATCGGCATAATATTCAGGAAATTCTTTGGGTTTTGAGATCACTGCCATTCCAAAGTCGATGATGCGGGGATGAAGAGAATCTATTTTATCCGACTCTTTTATGGTTTCAATATCTTCGGTCAGGAATTTATATCCGATTCTTTTCTTTCTTAAAGCGCTGCTGACTTTTGAAAGCTCTGAAGAAAGACTGTCTTTAGGAATCACTCTGTTTTTTATCTGTAAAAGGCTGTTTCCGTATTCAATCTGCTCTTTCACAGATTCATCATTCAGAAAATGAAGGGTAACATTCGCAAGAATGAGGCCTTTAGTATACTCTGGATATTTTTTTGCATAACCGACAGCAATGATTCCACCAAAAGAATGAGCCAGTAAAAATACTTTTTTCAGTTTGAGATATTGTCTCAGTTCTTCAATATCCTGAGTCATTTTATCGAGATGATAATTTTCCGATGTACCGGATTCACCGGAGCCTCGCTGGTCCATATAGATCATCTGTAAGTTTTTTTCCAGATTATTTCCGCCCATCAGCTCAAAAGATGGATATCCCTGTCCGGGGCCACCTGGAATATAAATACAAGCTTCTCCTTTTCCGGAGACTTTATATTTGATCTTTACGTGATCTGAGGTTTCAAAGAACCCTGCTGATGGTTTATTCTGAGCGGAAACGACAGTCAGGGAAGTGAGAAAAAAGAGTAGGATAGCAATTGTTTTCATACCATTATAACAATTATAAGGGGGTATTTATTACTAAAATACCAAACTATCTCCTTTTGCCTTGTCTCCTTTTAAGGTCATAACAGTGCTGGTCACTGCTGCTGCCAGTTTCCCTTCAGTGTTGGTTATTTCGCAGTGATAGACAGTGATGGTTTTACCGGATTGTATCGGTCTTGCATGAGCCGTAAACTTATCTTTCCAGGTTGGACGGAAAAAATTAATCTTAAGTTCTATACTGGTGAAGCTTTCTCCTTCATTCATCAGGGGAGAGTGGGCTGTTCCGATGGCCGCATCTGCCAGTTCACAAAGCAGTCCTCCATGGATGGTTCCCTGTTGATTTCCATGTATTTCATGATCCGTATTAATCGAGACTTTGGCTTCTCCGGAGGCAACATCAGTTATTTGAAATCTAAGTGTTTTTGAAATCGCTGTTGGAGGCTAATGAAGGTATTTGTTTTTTCTATTGAGCTAAAATTCTCTAAGAGCAGTAGCTTTTTTTTCATTCCTGACAGCGCATCACTTGTCTGGGAGAGAAAATATCCCAGGTTTAATATTCTAGAGCTGTACAAAGTTGTGAAACTTGCTATACTACTGATTTCTCAATCCAAAATAAAAACCACTGCAGTTTAATGCAGTGGCTTTATAGTATGCATGTGTATAAGAAGATTATTATGCTACCTAGGATTTCAAAATATTATTTTTGAAGTTTACCAGAAAAAATGAATAATATCCAAAATAAAAAACCAAAAATAACATCAAATATTATATTAACTGATTTTAATTGATGAGAAGTAATAGTATTATATATAATATCAATCACTATAATAATTCCACAAAATTTCAATAAATATATGATTGCTCTTATGACAATTTATTAATTTAAATAAGTTAAGCTCAAAGTCGCCGGACTTTGCGTAGCGGGAGTATTATTCACTTCCTTCTCCTGAATTTATTATATAAGAAGAGTCTCCTTTTATTTGATAGAGTTTTTTTGAATGTAAGCTACCATCAATATTATGAAATTCAAAATATCCAGTTTTTAGTTTACTTTTATAACATTTTTGTGGATCAGGAGATTTTTTAAATCTATATACACCTTTAGAAAAAAGTTTATGTGTTTTTTTTTCTTCTACTATTTCAGTCCCATAAAAATAATTACTTTTTGAACTATCTATTATTATAAAGGTATCAAAGTGATCATTATAAATATCATTGTCTTTTTCTTTATAAATGTAAATTGTATCTATAAACTGATCTCTTTTAAACTTTCCATCTGCCTTAATAAATCCATCTTTATCATAAATGCTATATGATAAGTCATTATTTTTTGTGCAGGATTTTATTAGAAAAAGAGTAAGTAGTAATAATAAGCGTATTTGAGTCCCCATTTTAAAGTGTAATTTTTGTGTTGTATACTGTATCATTTACAATTAAATATTCAGTTTTTCCAATAATATTACCCTTTATATCAAGAGTATTATGAATACCAAATGGCTGTGAACTCTCTAAAGTTTTTTTAAAATCCAAATTTCTTTTGTATCTAAAGGCTCCTGTAAGTTTAGATCCTTTTTCAAAAATAATATATTCTGTTCCATAAAAATATGGTCCCTTTAAGCTATCAATAACAATAGAGTCTTTAAATGGTAAATAAGAACTTTTGCTAAAACATATAGGACTTATAAAATGATCTTTATAAAAATTCAAATTCATTACTGGTTTTTCACTTTTATCAAAAAATGTAATTTTAGTAGTATCTGCTTTCTTACTTAAAGAATAGTTAAGTTTTCCATTAGGATAATATATTTTTTGAGATACCTCTTTTTCACATCCAAAGAAGATGAACAAACCGCATAAAATAATATATTTCATAATCTATTTTCTTAACTGTTTATTCCAATAATTTGTAGAATCATTACTAACTTTCATTATGGAATCATGAGCTTGTTTTGATAGACCAAATGCTCTCACATTTTTTAGTTGTACTCCATATGCTGAACCGTCTTTATTGTGAAGAAGACCAGTTCCTTGTGTAGTCCAAACATTAAATGTGTCTGGTTCTTTTTTTAATACAGAATAAATACTTGATTTATTCAGATCTATTGCAGCCTCTGAATCAAGACCAAATTGTACAAGAGCTTCTTGAAAACCTACAGTACCACCATTAAGTTTTGTATTTCTGCCATAAAACATAAATATAGTTTGTAACATATCATTAGCTTCAATTGTATCTCCTGATCTAAGCTTATTCAATGTTTCTTTGTCAGGATCATTTACTCCTCCTGTGGAACTGAAAAAATTTTCATGGCCAGACCAAGTTGTCCAAGTTCCTCCTGCAAACATAGGCATAGAATTGGAGAATGCCACTAAAGCATTAGAAACTCCTTCAGGCAAATACTCAGGATTTCCCCCCTCATTTAATCTTACATAACCAGATTCTCCGTCAGCTCCAATTTTTGCATTGGAAAGAACTGTTCCATTTTTAGCGAAACCATCTACACCTTTTATTCTTTCAGCTTGTTCAACCGTAGTAATATTAGCATCATACTGCCATTTTCCATCTTTTCTGATCCAGTCTGATTCTGATCTCCCATCCGGATCGATAAAACGTATCGGGTTATTAACAGCATAGTTGTACGGATTAAATCTTGTTAATTTCTCCGCCAATGGATCCACAACGCCCCATCTTCCCAGGTCAGGCATATAAAACCTTGCTCCATAATCATACATTCCCGTCTCCTGCAATTCTTTACCATTGTACTTATAATTATAAGGAACTCCTCCAAAAGGAGCAGGCACAATAAGCCCCTCCTGGTGTTTTAATCCAAAAGGATAATAGTTGTTGGCATCAATAACCTCAAGTGCAGTACCATTATTCTTATAGCTCACTCTTACATTTCCTAAATGATCCGTGTAATTGTAAATATACTTATTTTCCGTAAAATCATAATATCCTTCGGAAGTCGGTACAAATTTCAATACT
>NZ_JCAKRV010000011.1:0-161398 GCF_059515165.1 Chryseobacterium sp. CS3K3.1
TTTTATCTCCGATAAAACTTAATAATGCTAATAAAGGCTTTGAATGAAACCGGTAATTGCGAAGTAATCTTGCTGAAAATCTTTAATTTTCTTGCGTCTTAAAAAGCAGCATAATTTTATCTTCTTTGCGCCTTTGCGTTGTCCAATTAAGAATATGAATAGAAAAAGCCTCCAGAAATAGATTCCAGAGGCTTGATAGTATATTTTAAATAGGGTTATTCTTCCAGTTCTTCTTTCTTTTCTTCTTCTTTTTCAGGGAAGATAACGGATAAAAGAACAGAGATCACCAATACACCTCCTACGATTCCTAATGAAACCGGAGACGGAATATGAATCCATGGCGCAATAAGCATCTTAACTCCAATGAAGGACAGGATAATCGCCAATCCGTATGGAAGTTTGCTGAACATATGAATAAAGTTTGCCAGCAGGAAGTATAATGATCTTAATCCTAAAATTGCAAAGATATTCGATGTATAAAGGATAAAAGGGTCATTTGAGATTGCAAAGATCGCCGGGATGGAATCTACAGCGAAAAGAACGTCCGTAAATTCAATAACTCCTACTACCACTAAAAGAGGAGTTGCCATTTTAATTCCGTTCTGAATGGTAAAGAATTTATCTCCATCATAATTGTCTGAAACTTTCCAGAAACTTTTGATCAGCTTTGCTCCTGCCGTATTGCTGTAATCTTCATCGTCATCATCGTCACCGTCACCCCAGGATTTGATTCCTGCATAGACAAGGAATAATCCGAATAAGGTCATGACTACGTTGATTTTCACTGCTTCACCGAAGATATTCATTTCAGGAAGATAGGTAAGATTAATCAGTCCTACTCCTGCAAAGATGAATATAGCTCTGAAGATCAGCGCTCCGATAATCCCCCAGAAAAGGACTTTGTGATGAAGATGTTTCGGAACTTTAAAGAACCCGAAAACGAGGATAAATACAAATAAATTATCCACAGACAAGGCTTTTTCAATCCAATAGGCAGCCTGATACTGTGTAAATTTCTCTACTGCCAAAGCATGGCTTTCAGGGCTTCCGTCGGTATTGAATACCCAATATACCACCCCTGAAAAAACCATGGAAAGCGAAATCCATACGATAGACCAGATGGTAGCTTCTTTGGAAGAGACTTCATGACTTTTTTTATTAAATACCCCTAAGTCCAGGAGCAGCATGATAACGACCGTTACTGCGAATCCCCACACCAGACCAGGGTGCAGTTCTAAAATACTTTGATGTTCCACTTGAGTTATGTTATTATATGATAAAAGCAATAGATGCACAGAGTACAAATATTGCTATTTTATTTATCTTTTGATTGACAATTGATTATAGATAATTCATCTGCACTGTCTGGATCGTCTGCTCCAGCTTTTTATCTGCTGTAGGATCTCCGATCGCATTGAATTTCCATTCTCCGTTTCTCTTGTAGAAAACCCCCATTACCATGGCAACATGTCCACTGAAAGATGCGTCATTCGCAATATCATATTTTGCAAAAACCTCTCTTACATTGGTAGGAGATCCTTCATAAATACGGATAGAAGCAAAAGGAATAGTCCCGAAATCCTGACCCCTGTAGCTGTTCAAAACCATTGCCACATGCTCAACATTCGGTTCCAGCTGGCTGAAATCTACCGTGATTACTTCATTATCCAATCCGTCATCTCCGTTTACGTCACCGGTAAGGTCGTCTCCGCTGTGTCTTACAGATCCGTTTCTGGATTTAAGATTTCCGAAATAGATTACTTCTGTAACGTTTTTGTTTGAATCATATAAAATACAGCTTCCGTCTAAGTCTACTGCTTCTTTCTTTGTTCCGAAAAATCCTTTCTTTTCGATTGCTCCCCAGTTGATTCCTACACAAGCCTGGGAAAGCTCAGCTCCATTTTCTTTTTTAAGGTTAATTCTCTGACCTTTTTGTAAGTTGATAGCCATCTTTCTATGTTTAGTTGTTATTTACTTTTTTGCAAAAAAGGTAATCTTCTTTGCTTTTCAAATTTCGTTCTAGTTATTATTCAAATTCAAATTAAGCATTGCCCGCAGAATATTCGTTTCTTCGTCGAAGTCAAATATCTTGCTCATAATATCCATATTTTCGAGGTTTTTAATATAATCTTTCAGAACTCCTTCCACTTCAGCTGGCAAAGTACGCTTTCTTTCGTTCATACTATGTTCCAGCTGCTCGTTTTTGCTTCTCAGCTGATCAATAATGGAACTCTGGTTAGACTGATTTTCGGAAATATCCAGCTTATCCAGTTCTTTGTCGAAAAGATACAATTTCTTTTCGTCTACACTGAAAATAAAATAATCATCAGACTGAAAGATTTTAAAAAGTTCATAATCGTGGGTTCCGATAAGGTAACCACATACGAAACGAACTTTAAATCCCTGTATATTAAGCCTTCCCAACAGTTTCCTTTCAATGGAATATTCTTTATACTGATAGGAAGGAAAAGGATCAGGTTTCAGCAGTGTTTCATCTGCCTCCGATCTGTAAAATTCCTGGGCATATTTTTTATGAAAGTACAGTACATTGTCCCAATTGGCCGTAAAACGATCTTCCGTCAGGTCTTTATACACTGTTTTCAAGTGCTGCGAAAAGACACCGCTGTACATTTTTCTGTCGGTCTCAAAACTATCTACCCTTCTTTCTTCAAAACCTGAAATATATTTACTGTTGATGTTAATTTCATTGATGACCGCCAGCATGTCATTTTCCTTCTGTTTTTTAATTTTAGTCAGAAGTTCTATAAGGCTGTCGGTATACTGCAGGTGGAAAAGTTCCAGTTTATTATAATCTAAAGCCGTATTTTCCTGGAACAGATTGTGGATAATATCCGTTTTGATGTAAATAGATATAATATCAATATGTTCAAAAAAATTAGCGAGAAGCTTAAGCTTTGTTAACCTTCTTTTGCTTTGCGACAATATGGTTGCTGCATCATCCCCCACCTTGGTATCCTATAAATTAACCTCTGACATTTGCTTTTAGTTCGTGCTCCAATGTCTGAAGATCCTGATCCAGTTTTCTTCTGTTGTCAGCTCCCTGTTTCTGGATTTGTTTCACTTCATTCAATGTATTGATCAGCATTGATGTTGTTTCTCTCAATGTTTCCACCGATACGATAGTCTGCTCGTTGGCTCTGGCAACATTCACTGAATTCTGGCCAAGACGTTCTGCATTCTTTCTTAAAATCTCTTCTGTAGTAGAAGATACTTTTTGCTGGATTTCAATATTCTGCTGCTGTCTGTACATCGCTACCGCAAGGGAAAGCTGGTTTTTCCAAACCGGAAGTGTAGTGGTAAGAATCGTCTGTGCTTTTTCAGCGATAGAAACGTTGTTGTTCTGTACCAGTCTGATCTGAGGAAGTGACTGCATCATAATCACACGAACCACTTTAAGATCAGCCATTCTCCTGTCTAGCCTTGCAATGAAATCTCTTTTATCTGCAATCTGATAATCCTGATAAATCTGCGGATTAGCTTCCATCTGAGCAAGCTCGCCTGCCGCTCTTTCCATTCTGATATTACCTGCAATGACAAGCTCTTCAATCTGCTTGATAGAATTCACATTGCTTTCAAAAATAGTCTGAAGTACAGCGTTATCTTTTGTAGAGGTGATAATTCCAGCATTTACTTTATAAGAAATCTGCTCGATATTGTTGATGATCTTATCGTATTTTGCAAAAAGATTTTCTACCTGAGTCATAACCTTTTTCATGAATGGCAATTTGCTCAGGAAGCTTTTCACTTTATTTCCGTTAAGCTCTTCTACATCTACATAGTTAAGCTCTACCAAAAGGTCGTTGATAAGCCCACCAACTTCTCCTGAGTTTGATCTTCTTACATTTCCTAAGAAGCTGTCACTCTGGTTGGTTAATGTTTTCTGAAGCTCTGCCCCGAAATTCACGATGGAACCAGGGTTGGTCTCGTCAATAGAGTTCGCAAGAACTTCATATTTCTGACGTTCTTCTGACTGCAGCTGTGTCAGATTTACATTTCCCTCTCTGTCCACAAGAACTGCCGGTGCCGCATTCTGAGCGGGCTGAGCCGGAGTTGGGGGAACCATTGGAGTCGGTTCAAAGGTTTTAAGGGGTTCTATTGATCCTAGCGGATCTATGGGGTGATTTTCCTGATTGTCCATGATTACTTCTGATAAATTGATACAAATTTCTCAAGGCCGTCTCGCTGTCCTGCACCTACAGCCTCAAATTTCCATTCTCCGTTTCTGTTGTAGATTCTTCCGAATTCTACAGCAGTTTCGATTGAGAAATCTTCGTCCAATTCGTATTTTAAGATTTCTTCATTCGTATCTGAATTAAAAATTCTGATGAAAGAATTTCTTACCTGTCCAAAGTTTTGTTTTCTTGAATCTGCTTCGTGAATTGTTACTACTACCGTAATTTCTTTAATAGCACTGTCAATTTTAGTAAGATCAATTTTGATCTGCTCATCGTCACCTGATCCTTCTCCTGTAAGGTTATCGCCTGTGTGGATTACAGATTTGTCCGGAGACTCAAGGTTGTTATAGAAAATAAAGTGATTATCTGAAACCAATTTTTTGTCGTCCCCAAGCAAAAACAAAGACGCATCAAGGTCGAAAGCTGTTCCTGTAGAAGTATTATTGATATCCCATCCTAAACCTACAGTAAATTTAGGTGCGTTAATGTTTTCTCTTTGTCCTTTTTGTAAGTTAATAGCCATAATATAATTCCGTTTGTGTTAAAGTATTGATGTTATTTTCGTATTCTTTTATTAAATGATAATTGTTACTGATCGCCAGCTCTAAAAGCAGGTCCATCTGTTCCTTTTTTACTTGAGACGTAAGATAATCAAAATTACTTGATTCCAGGCCTAAAATATATTTTACAATCCTTGTATTGAACTGAAAATTTTCTTTATTCATCACTTCTGCAACATGATTTACATTTTTTACAGCATAGTAGTTGAAAAAGTTTTCAATTTTCGGGTCAAGGTCAAAATTCATCAGTTCTGCATAATACAGGAACATAAAGTCTGCCTCAACATTATATTCATTAAGGATTCTGTTGACTGTATATTCATGACTTCCCGTGATTTTGATATCGTCTATAAAAATACAAAGTTTTCCTCTCAAAAAATCCTTATCGATATAATAAGTATCATTGGCGATCAGATTTTTGCGGTCTTCAAAATTAAGATTCCCGTAATCTGTGATATATGTATGATTACGATTGATTTTCGATAGAATACTTGACTTTTTTCCTTTTTGAAACAAATAAAAATCAAGATGCTTCTTAAAGTAAAAACATAAGAAATTAGAGGCCGTAGGAATCGCCATATAAGGACTTGGAAGCACTACAATCTCTTTATCCGTCTCTAAAAGTGCTTCGTTGCCGGAAATAAATCCGTCAAATAATTCTCTTGCAAATTTTTCAGCATACGACTTATCGCCATACTTGAAATAACTGTATTCCGCAGGTGAGAACGTAAACTCGTCTGCCGAATGAATGTGGTGTAAGCTGTATCTTTTATTCATGTTTATTTTTAGTGTTTAAGTAAATGGGCACTGAAGCCAAAGTTCTTTGCTCCCTGATAATCTGCCACCGGATTATCTCCGATATGCAGGATCTGATTCATCGCCAAATCCTGATCTTTAATATTATTCTTCACTTCCTGAAAAATAAGCGGATTCGGTTTGGAACAGTTGATTTCATCAGAATAAATATGGAAATCTATGTACTGATCCAGGTTTTCGTGAATCAGGAATTTCCTCATTGTTTTTCCTTTGATAAATCCAGTGTTGCTTAGAATATTTATGGTCTTTCCCTGATTTTTAATATCCTCAAAAAAATCGTGAATATTTTCAAAAATCACCACTGGCTTGTATTCCAGAAACAATTCTTCACTTTTGTTGTAAAATTCATTGAGTTTTTCTTTATTCAATTGTTTTACATCAACATCCAGCGAACCGAGAATCATCAGATAGATCTCAAAAGTATCGATATTACCACCTGTTACTTCGTTGATGGTATTGCAAAGGTCATCATAATACTTTACTGTTTTCGCAACCTGTTCTATAGGCTTATCTACGTTAAAAAATGAGGAGAACAGCTCAACTCTTTTTGCTTTAAATTCAGGATGAGATTTGATTAAAGTGAGCCACAGGTCAAAGGAAAAATGACAGTGGTTATGGATGTCGATATCTGTTTTCAATAGGTTTTAAGTTAAAAGTTTTTATTTAGCTTCCTGAAAAAGATTTAAAATTTTCTAATCATCAAAAAGTGTTCACGATACTATTCTTCCCAAAGATAAAATATTTATCATAAAAGCATTACGTTCAAGTTCTGTTTTAAGATATTTTTATGAAATTCTATGGATTTAAAAGATTCTCAGAAGATGATTTCAAAAGTGTTTAATATCCGTTCACGAAAAAATATTTTCAAAAATTCTTTGAAAATCAAAAAAAAATTATAATTTCGCAACCGATTAACAATCAACAATGTCAACAAAAATGATAAATATTATAACGTTAAGCAATCCTGTCAGAGCTGTGTTCTTTGGCAGCACTGAATATTTATCTGAATAGTTCTATAGATTTTTTATACCAAAAAATATATTGAAGACCTGTCTATTCAGATAGGTCTTTTTTGCTGCCCTATTTTCAGACTTTAACAAATCCAAAAACTTCTGTTGTTTGTTAAGATCTCTGAAAATTTCACTTTGATACGAAATACGAAAATGTTTTACCGGCTTTATAAGATCGGAGTGTATTTTGTGCTCAATTTTTTCAGAATATTTTCCAAACACAGATCTAAAAATCAACAATTAAAATCAAACAAAATGAAATACAACACACGAAATATAGGGATTATAGCACACGTAGATGCAGGAAAAACAACGTTATCAGAAAGGCTTTTGTATTACACAGGACTTATTCATAAAATCGGTAATGTAGATGATGGAAATACCACCATGGATAAAGACATCCAGGAAAGAAACAGAGGAATTACCATTTCATCGGCTGCAGTTTCCACACAATGGAAAAAAGATAACAATGTTTATAATATCAACATTATTGATACGCCGGGACACATTGATTTTGCAGTAGAAGTAGAACGCTCTCTAAGAGTTCTGGACAGTGTAATCGCAGTTTTCTGCGCTTCATCAGGAGTTCAGCCACAGACTGAAAATGTTTGGTTCCAGGCTGAAAAACACGGCACATCCAAAATCTGTTTCATCAATAAGATGGACAGAATCGGGGCAGACTTCTTTGCGGTTCTCAATGAGATAAAAACCAAACTGAATGCTGTTCCATTGACCATTCAGATTCCGATTGGAGCTGAAAACGATTTTGAAGGTGTTATTGATCTTATCAAAATGAAAGCCTTATACTGGACGGATGAAAATGGAGAAACCATTATGGAAAAGGAAATTCCTGCTGTTTCTATGACAGAAGCCCATGAATATAGAGTTAAATTAATGGAAACTCTTGCAGAGAATGATGAGATGTTCTTTGAAATTTTTATGGATACTGAACAAACAGTCACTGTTGAAATGCTCTCAGAAGCGATACAAAGAGTCTGCAGATCCGGATCTGCCGTTCCTGTTTTATGTGGTTCAGCCTTTAAAAATAAGGGAATCCAGCCTCTTCTTGATGCTGTCGTAACTTATCTTCCGGCACCGGATCAGCTTGCTGACCTACAGGGAAGAGATCCTCAAACGGAAGAAACGGTAACAATGGAAAGAAATGAGGAAGCACCTTTCTGGACTTGTTTTCAAAGTGGTGATTGATAAACATATGGGAAGACTGGCTATGCTTCGTGTCTATTCCGGAAAAATCACATCCGGAGATACGATACTGAATGTAAGAACGGGTGAAAGCTTCAGGATTTCGAGAATTTTACAGATGCAGTCGGATAAAACATTATCAATGGACGAAGCTAAAGCAGGAGATATTGTTGCTTTGACAGGAATAAAAGATGCCAAGACCGGTGATTCTCTATCTTCTCTAGAAAAGCCGATATTACTGGAAGCCATTACCATTCCGACTCCTGTGATCAGAGTTGCTATCGAGCCGAAAACCAATGGTGATGAGAAGTCTTTCGGTTTGGTATTGGCCAAAATACAGGAAGAAGATCCTTCTTTGGTGGTTGAAAGAGATCCGCAGACCGGAGAGACTTTATTGAGTGGATTGGGAGAGCTTCATCTCGAAGTTACCCTAGAGAAAATCCGTCTGAATCATGGTATTGAAATCAATCAGGGGAAACCTAAAGTTTCTTATCGTGAGATCTTAACGGAAACTAAAGTTCACCGAGAAAAGTTTTCCAAACAAAACGGAGGAAGCGGCCAGTTCGCTGATATCACGTTTGAGATTGGCCCGGGAAATGATAATGGATTGGAATTTATCAATATGATCAAAGGTGGAGTTATTCCGACTGAATTTATTCCTTCTGTTGAAAAAGGATTCAGAGAAGCTATGGAGTATGGACCTTTGAACGGATATCCTCTGGAAAACATGAAGATCACCCTTCTTGACGGTTCCTTCCACGCTCAGGATTCTGCAGCATTTGATTTTGAGATTGCAGCAAGAGAAGGATTCAAAGCTGCAGCAAAAGGATGTAGCCCTAAGCTGATGGAGCCTGTCATGCAGATAGAAATTCAAAGTATTGAGGAATATACAGGTGCTGTCACTGCGGATATCAACAGAAGAAGAGGAATTATTACTTCTATTGATGAAAAATCCGGAAGAAAGATTTTTGCAGCGGAAGTTCCGTTAGCCTCAACGTTCGGGTACATTTCAGATCTGAGAACATTGACAAGCGGAAGAGCTTCCATCAGTATGAAATTATCACGCTATGCTTTAGTGCCTGATTTTATCGCCAATACATTAATAACCTAAACAAGCAAGGACTGTAGATTTTTTCTTACAGTCCTTGTCTTGTTTGTGAATGGTCAATTGTCAATTCGATGTGCTGTCAATTTTTTTTTACTATAAAAATTCACCATTCACTTGCGAAGCAAAATTCACTCATTGACCTCTTCCTATTTTTCCGGCATCACCTTATAGGTAGGATCTTCCTGAATATTAACTTCCACTACTGCTTCTGCATTTTTTAATACTTTTCTGCAATCTTCACTGAGATGACGCAGATATATCGTTTTATTCTGCTGCTTATAACGTTTGGACAATTTATCCAGCGCATCAATAGCACTCATATCTACAATACGGCTTTCTTTAAAATCTATAACCACCTGATCCGGGTCATTCACAGGATCAAATTTATCTGTAAACGCTGTTACTGAACCAAAAAATAAAGGCCCATATATTTCATAGTACTTCACCCCGTTTTCATCCACATGTTTTCTCGCTCTGATTCTTTTAGCATTATCCCAGGCAAAAACCAATGCTGAAATGATCACCCCAACCAACACTGCTAGAGCAAGGTTGTGTAAAATAACAGTAATCAGTGCTACAGTAACGCCTACAAAAATGTCCGATTTCGGCATTTTATTCACAATCCTGATTGATACCCACTGGAAAGTGCTGATAGCAACCATCATCATCACTCCTACCAGAGCAGCCATAGGAATTTTCTCTATGACAGGTGCACCAACAAGAATAATTATCAAAATAAGCAGTGATGCTACAATTCCTGATAGTCTTGCTCTGGAGCCTGCATTAAGATTTACCAATGTCTGTGCTACCATTGCACAACCACCCATTCCACCAAAAAAGCCGTTGGTAATATTAGCCAATCCCTGAGCGACAGACTCTTTATTGGCACTTCCCTTGCTATTCGTGATTTCATCTACCATCGATAATGTCAGAAGAGATTCAATAAGACCGACCCCGGCCATAATTAAAGCATATGGAAAAATAATCTGTAAAGTTTCCAGAGAAAAAGGGACCTTCGGAATATGAAAATCCGGAAGATTTCCACTGATATGAGCAATATCTGCAACCGTTTTTGTTGGAATATTAAATCCGAGAACTACTGAAAATACGATGATAATAGCTACCAGAGAGGCAGGAACCACTTTTGTGATTTTTGGAAAAAAGTAAACGATAGCAATTGTAAGGGCAGTTAAGCCAGCCATAATGTACAAAGGCATTCCCTGCAGCCAACTTACTCCGCCATTACTGTCTGTGATTTTGAACTGTTCAACCTGTGCCATGAAAATAATAATAGCCAATCCGTTCAGAAATCCGTACATAACAGGCTGTGGAATCAGTCTCACAAATTTTCCAAGTTTAAAGATTCCTACCATCATCTGAAAGATTCCGGCAAGTGCAACGGTAGCAAAAAGATATTCTATCCCATGAGATTGTATCAAAGCAATCAGTACAACGATCGTTGCTCCTGCTCCACCGGAAACCATTCCAGGACGACCTCCTAAAACTGCGGTTACAAGTCCCATCATAAATGCAGCATACAGCCCTGTAAGCGGAGACAAACCAGCCAGAATAGCAAATGAGAGAGATTCAGGAATCATAGTCATTGCTACCGTAAAGCCAGCCAGCAGTTCGTTCTTATAATTGATTTTCTTCGAAAAGTCGAATAAGCTTATAGTATTTTTCATTGATATGCAAATGTATGGACTGTGTAAATGGTATACAATTTTTTCTTTTTATGATTTTTTCATGATTACAGTTATCACTTTAAACAATTTACATATCGACTTTTATAATATGTTAATTTTACTTAAAATAAATAGATAAAGTATGATTTTTACATTTCTAGCTGTTTTTACTTCTTATTTTTGTTTACATTTGAAAACGAATAAGCGATTATTTGGTACTAATTAAAAAATTCGATGCGCAAAAAGCTGTTTATCAACACATCAACAGCCGCAGCTCACAGAATTCTATCAAAACCTTAATAGGTTATATATTATTTTACACAAATGGCAGGAAGAGAGTTTGAAAGAGAAGAAGAAAAGACCCCATTGAAAATAAAGAATATATCCAAATTATATTAAGGTGATCCCTACCCGCCTGTTTTACAATATTTGGTAAGCTATAATGCGTTTCTAAGATAGAGTCTTACGAAAGGTATTTTTTAATCATAATTTCTTTTCTTTACCAATTTCAAGCTATCGTCAGCTATTTACCACCACACAAAATAATACACATCACCTATTTTCGTTTTTTATATATAAGTTTAAACAAAAGAATAATATTCAGTAAAAATGTTATATAAAGAAATCCATATTGGGAAATTTATTAAGGAGAGAGTTGATGAAAACGAAATAACAGTAGAGAGAATATGCAAATTTTTAGGCAAAGATGAGGAAACTGTTGAGATGATGTACGACAGCAGCTCAATGGATACTGATCTTCTTTTAAGATGGAGCAAATTACTGGAATATGATTTTTTCAGACTCTACAGTTCACATTTAATTTTATACGCACCGCCTTCTGCAATTAACAAAAACAGCCAAAAGTCTGAAAAGACGCCTTATTTCAGGAAAAACATTTACACTCAGGAAATCAAAGATTTTATCATGAAAAGGATTATTTCCGGTGAAATGACCCAAAGCGAAGTTATCAAGGAATATTCAATTCCAAAAAGTACGCTTCACAGATGGCTTCAGAAGAGCGATAATGCCAACTGATAAAGAGATAAAACATGCGCCCAAATTACAAAAGAATTTATCAGGATATGCTAAAGATGGAATATCCTGAAAAGCTGAAAGATCCGAAAATCAAAGAACTTCTTGAAAAGCTTCACACCAGTGATGATGTACTTAAATTCAATGAAAAACTGTTCAAGCAGTCCAGAGAAAATCAGAAACTGAAAACCTATGACAGGCAGACGATGTTAAAACTGCTTCAGTATCAGAAAAAACATGGCCACTCAACAAGCTATATGTCAAGGAAATATAAAATAAGCCGGACTACGCTTTCCAAATGGAAAGGAATGTTTGAGAAAGAGCTTGAAGATACAATGAAAAGTGCCGGTACATAATCTACCGGCATTTTTTAAAGGTAATAATAAGGAAAAAACCGGCTGTCGTTGGCCGGAGTCGAACCGGATAACCTTGCCGGTATAACCGGCTTCGCTATTCCTCCCGTCATTATAGTACGATGAATTTTTTCCTAACGACACTTCAAAATGGTAATATAAAGAAGCTGGAAGTGGGCAGAAGAAAGGGGTTAAAGCCTGAAAATCTATCTGACTTTATAGAAAATTACGATACAAAGATCTTTCAACGTCCCACTTCCGGCTTCTTGTATGATAAAACAAGGCGAAAAACGAATAATGTAGTCGTGCTCTAACCAGCTGAGCTACTCTTCCTATATAAACTGTGTTTTTTGTTGTGGAAGAGACGGGACTCGAACCCGTGACCCCGTCGTGATGAGCGAAGTAACATTTTTCTACGGCACTTGTTTGTTTTTATTTTTCTTCTTCAGCAATATATGTTTTGACAATAGGATGAATCCGGGCATCTTCAGAATAATAGCTTAAACCAAACCCACGCCATCCGGAGGACCAATAGAGAATCATTTCTTTCAGATAAGGAATGTATTTGGTTTCATCATACTTAAAGTTTTCATTGAATATTTGTTGTACCTCATCAATAAGTTCCGGATAAAACCTCTTATCTTCCTCATCATATATATCTGTATAAATATCAAGATGATCTCTTAGTTCATATAGTAAGTAAGTTCTGAAATCCCAACCCAGAATAACAACATCCGAACCACTAACGCTTACTACAGGATTCCATTTTAAATTGTTGTTTTCTACAACACAAGCTGAATCCCTGACAGGTAATAATTGGGGAAGCTTTGAAAACCATTCGTCAAAAATTTCTTTTTTTCTCTCCAAAGATTTAGGCTTTATTCCCCAGGATTTCAACCAAACATGATTGACACTCATAATATCATCCCACATCCATTTGTAAACAGAATTTATCTGACCGATAATTTCTGTTTCATTCTCTAACCAATTATAAAAGAAAGTACATTCTTCTGCAATCAGTGTCCCTTCATCTTCATATTCAACAATTTCTTTTTTGTCAATTGCATGAAGAATCTTTAGAAATTCTCTGTGTTCAGACGTAAAGCTCACCTCATATTTTCTTTCAACCTGATCAATCTGTTCTTCAGAAAGCCCTTGCCATTTGGCACCGTAAAATCCTTTAGGACAATTTTCATCATTTACAGACCACAGTTTTTCTGTGCGTTCTTTGACCCAGTATAAAAATTCAGTCAGATTACTTGGTATATGCATGGTTATTCATTTTAAAATAAAAAAGAGGCAGGATTCGAAAAGACTTGTACAAGATCACTTTAATGACCTTCTGGAGTCGAACCAAATTAAACCGAAGCAGGTCTTTTCTACGGCACTCTTTTACAAATCAAGGTAATATTTTTCAGAATCTTCCGTGCATTTGCTCTACCTGCTGAGCTACCTCTCCTTTTCGGGGGAGAAGGCAGGATTCGAACCTGCGACCCAATGTTTACTCAATCTCGAAGTATGATTCTAAGACGACACTTGATTTTTATGTTTATTCATAGTTATTAGTTTCTTATACAAATTTATATTCTTGCTGCGCATTCTTTTTATGCAGTTGTTTTTCTATTAAAAACCAAGCAATGAATAATAAGAGTAATTGATGTTCAATTGGAAGTTGACGATGAAACTCTTATCAACGGCATTGGTTGCTACCGGGCAATCTGGTGAAAGACTCTGTCAGTTTGGAATCGGAGGAGGTCTTTCTAACGGCACCAGTATTATTAACACTGCAAAATTATATTGTGAGTACGCAATCTTTTTACGTAGTTGATTTTTATTGAGAAAATAATGATGAAATAATTTCAAAAAGTTTAAAAATCCCTAAAATCGGAAGTAAAATAATGAATCCGATCAATAAAAAGATTCCTATTTTACTTAAAAAATCTGTTTTGTTTTCTGAATAACTGCCTTTCTCTCTTGTTTTGATTTTGAAAACAGGAATCTGTTTTGTGATTTTAAGACTATGTTGTTCAAGTTCAGTGATTACTTTCAATGCATATTCATCAAGCAGTTTTTTATCTCCTCTGAAAACAATATCTTTTAAAATGGCATTTCCAGAATTGCTTAAAGACTTTCTGTAAATCTCTACTGCATTTTCCATTTCATTATTCTCTGGTTTAGAAAGAATCCAAAATTTACCTGCTTCATCAAGAAATCCTGCTTCAAAATAAATCTGTCCTAATCTTCTTCTTAGGGAAAGGTCATTAGGAAACTGATTAATCATATTTCTTAATCTGTCGCATGCTTTTTTCTTTTGTCCTTCTTTAAGATCATGTTCAATTCTATATAATAAATTTCCCATAATTCATATTAAAAATAAATTAGTTCCCATTACAATAAATTAATTTTATCATTTAAATCTGGCATTATTTTCTTCGCTATTTCTATTAATTCTTGATTATTATTTTTTAATTTCTCTTGATCTAAAATTTTAATTAAAAACCATTCAAGATCATTAGTTATTTTTAAAAAATCAATTATCATTTCTGCTGTTTTATCCCCATCAAATTGAACAATAGTATTATAATACAATTCTAAGTTGTCACTGATATGTCCGCTAATGTTATTGCGGATAATACTCATTTTATTATCATAGCTATATCTATTTTTGAAAGCTTTTATTGAGTTATTTATACATTTAAAATCTTCAATTATAGATATTGTTAAACCACTGGAAACTTCATTAAGAAATTGTCTATATTTATTATATGTTTTAAATGTTTCAAAAATTGTTAAATATGCATTTTTAATACAGTATATTTTTTCCCAATTATTGGAAGCATTATATAAAAACTTACTTGTAACTGTTAAATCAAGATTAGAAATAGCAATTAATGAAGCAATATCATTTATCTTTTTAATAAAGTCAAATCCTTTAAGATCATCTTCACTAAATCTTATATTTAAACGCACTTTAGTATCTTCAGTTATGCTATTCGATTTTTGAATGACATCTAAAAGATTGGTAAATACTTGAATTGACTTATCTGCTGAATCATTAAAACTTTTGTTCATAATCTAATTATTAATAAAGTTATATTTTTATTTTAAAAGCAGTGCCTGTTACAGCACTACTTTCTGAATCATTTTTACTGCAGACTTTTTGTCTTCCAACGCGTTCAGTACATCAAAAATTTTGTCTGACCAACCCGCAATAAGATGTACATCATTTTTTCTAATATCAAGCGGCTGTGTACCATAACCCGCAAGGTCAAAAATATACAATTTTGCATTGGGAGCGATCGCTTTGTATCTGTTCCACAGGTTTTCAAAAGAGTTTCTGTTTCCACTGCTGTCCCACAGCTGGGTATCGGTGAAAAGCATTACCTTATCCACCTGTTCTCCTCTTTTGATCAGATCTTCGATCACCAGATAACCATTGGTGGAATATCCTACTTCACCTTCACGTTTATAGAATGCATCCACGTTCCTTAAAATACCATTTTTTGGCATGGGAACTCTTAGCCAACGGTCACCAAAGATACCTGTCACCACATTTTTACATTGCGACTGCAGGATCATAGACATCAGCAAACCGATATCATACAGTAAAATCTTACTTTTACCGGAAACCGCTTTCTGCATGGAACCCGATACATCGGCTGCAATTACCACTGAAGTATCAAAACCAAAACCTTTGATATTTTTAGCACTTACCACTACAGCATCTTCCAATGCTTCCAATACTGATGACAGGTATGGAGAATCTATTGTTTTCAGTTCTCTGTAAGCCGCCAGGAATCGGAATGGGAGCTGTTTCGAGTTGGAGACGGCTCTTTCATCAGAAAGATACCTGCAGACTTTATTCATTGCATCTGGTGATACACCTGCTTCCAGGATATTTCTCAGGTTTCTCATCGTTGCCATATACCCCAATTTGTTACTGAAGATCAGTTCTTCCCATTTGTTTTTGAAAGCCAGTTTTCTTTCTGCATCATTAGCAAACTTTGTCTGGCCCAGAACGGAAAGTTCAACTTCCCATGTATAAGGCGTTTCCAGTGTATTGTTGGCAATTTTGTTGAAAACTGCTTGTTGGTTTTCATCCTTAGCTTTCGGGTGAATCAGAAATAATGCATCTTTCAGGGTTACTTCTGCTTTTCTGTTGTATTTGGCAAACTGATATTCATCAAATTTATTGAATGATTTTACCAATCCTTTCTGAATCTGCTTGGATAGTTTGTTCAGCTTCTTTGTATCGGTTCTTTTATTGGCAAGCTGGTAGTACGCCAGCAATTCTGTGATTTCATCCGCTCTCTGCACGACTCCATCTACGGTTTTGCTTACAAGGTCTGTACCGGAAATCTGCTTTGCCAGTTCAGTTGTCAAAACCAATGGAATAGATCTTAAGTACATATCTTTTCTTGCATATACGGCCAGCTTTGCCACAAATTCAGGATCATTTTTTTTGATCAGAGACTGTATTCTTTCCAATCTGTCATTTCCCTTCTCATAGTTGGCATCTGACAGCCCTGTTGTAACAACAGCACTATACAATTCTTCTGCAGGTGTCATCGCATAGGCTCTGGCACCTTCGTAGTTTGGTACTACTTTAGTTTCTTTTTTTAAAAAATTAAATTTCATGGTTACTGTTTTTATTGTTAACATGGAAAGGATTGATACTTCCTCTCTGATTTCTGATGCAAAGTAAAAACAGTATTACGCAACCTTTTTGCGTAGAATATTTTTATTTGATTTTTTTTTTAATTTTTAAAATGATTCTCGCAGATTATGCAAGATTACGCAGATTTTAAGTTTTGGATAAAGCCGAATGAATGAGATTGTTATAAGGCGGCTAAAGCCCATCCCTGATGGTTGAGAAATAAAACCGCATTCATCATTCATCATTCATCATTCATCATTCATCATTCATCATTCATCATTCATCATTATAAAATCCTTCTATCACTCGTTTTCATTAAAGAAATCATCTGTATTCCATTTTTCACTAAGGCTTTTCTAGCTTTGCTATGATTAAAAATTAAGCTATGATTAAAGGAATATATGAAACCCATATTCAGGTGAGCAATCTGGAAAATGCAATACAATTTTATACAGAAGTGCTGGGATTGAAACTTGCGCATAGAGATGAAACCAGGCCCATTGCTTTTTTATGGGTTGGAGAAGGGAAAGAATTTATGCTCGGATTATGGGAGCAGAAGGAGAATTTTCAGACCAGACATTTTGCTTTTTCCTGCAGTAAGGAAGATATTTTGAATTATTCTGTAGAGTTTCTTGAAAAAAAGAATTTAAAACCTTACAACTTTCTGAAAAACGGAAGTGCAGAGCCTATGGTATTTGCATGGATGCCTGCACTGGCTGTTTATTTTAATGATCCCGATGGAAACCAGCTTGAGTTTATTTCTGTTCTGGACGGAGAAGGGAGACCGGAATCAGGTGTACTCAGCTATGAAGAATGGATGCAACAGACTGGCCAATAATAGAATTTTTACAATACAGAGGCGTAGGATTTTTATGCCTCTGTATTATCAGCAAAATAACCAAATAAACATCAGCAGCATTTAAGCATTGACCAGTTTTTTCACTGCCAGGACATGTTTACAGGGACCTCTCTCACCCTGATATTTACTGAACCATTCGCAGGTACAGCGCGCACGCTCATTTTCAATGATAACTGTGTGATGCACACCCGTTCCTTTTACTCTAGCTTCTGTTCTTGTTTTATGATGATTTAAAATTTCTACTTTTCCGTCTTCAATCAATCTTTCAGCATTTTTTATCCGGGGATTGAGTCCGATAATACGGCTTAATTTAAAAGGAAGCCTGCGATAGAAAAATTCCCTGTCATCAAGATCGTAACCGAGTAATCCCATTGCAGCAAGCCTGCCGGTACTATTTTCAACTTTGTCAAAACTGATATTCTCTTCCAGAGCAAGTGTGGCAGGATTAAGGGACTGGTTGGCATAGGCATATTTATCCAAGGCATCAATCCATTCGTCGGGAACATCCGAAATCAGGCTATCTAACACTGCGCCTTCCCCTGAGAAACCTCTCCAGCATTCTCTAGATAAAGAAAAACTGAAACGGATATTCCCCATACTGAGCTGCCATGTTACGGAATGCATATTGGCATGTGCAAATACCTTCATAGAATCAATATAAGGAAGAAGAGGCTCTAAAAGACGAAGCCTGTGAATTCCTCCTATGCAAACAGAATCTGTAGATTGTACCGGAGAAAAGATGGGTTTATTTCCGCGTACAATCAAGTAATAATCTGACTTTACCACTCCTTTCGGCATTCCTCTAAACAATTGCTGCGTCTGGATTCTATTGAAAGTGTAGCGTTTCACTGATTCTGATAAATAGACCTGAACAGTCCCCAATCCTTTGATCCATTTTACAGGCAATGGAACTTTTCTTTCTATTATTTTATTTTCTTCCTGATAAAGCCCAACTTCTTTTTGCCCTACAGAAAGCATAATTTTTCCATTCGGACGGATACTTCCCAAAGCATTTATCATAGGCTGATTGAAATCCACATTTGTTGTTCCGCTTTCAAGAAACTCACCATCCAATCCATCAGGCATTACATCTACTCTTGCATACACTCCTGCACAATGGGAAAAACCTTCAAACCTTACTCTTTCATTTCCTGCTGTCACTATAGGATCTTTAAGGTGTGCCATCTGAAGCGGCGACAGATTAAAACTGGATTTCACAATGTTGGAAAGTGTGATCAGACATCGGGCCAAAATAAAGGGCTGCCCTACATTTCCCCAAAAGAAACAGGGGGCATCAGTATTTTTATATACCTCATTGTATTTGGCGAGGAACAGCTCTTCAAGCGCACCTGTCCTAACTAAAGAGGATGCACCTGAATAGTTGTAAATAAACGTATCTTCCATGATCTATTTTTTCAGGAGTAGATTACAGATTTTTTTAAGGCTGGAGTTTTCTTTCCAGTGGTTTAATTTTTCAAGTATTTCTTTAGGAACCAATGAATGATTCAATGCCAATACTTCATGGTAAATTTCCAGAATTCTTTTCAGATTGGTAACCGGTTCTTCCATTTGAAGTACAATATTGGTAATCAATTCCTCGAGAGCAGAGTTATGATTTTTACTCACATTCAGCATGTGATGCTGCATAAGATCTGTCAATCTTTTCACCGGTGCCCACTCCAGTTTTTCGTGCAGACCAATCACTCTTCCCAGCCTTGCGTTATCCATCATCTGACAGGAAACATGTTCAAGCCAGATTTCAGCAGCAGTTCCTCGGATGGTTTTATCACCATCCAGGAAAATAGTCCCAAGAAACAGATAACCAATTTCATCCAGAGGTTTCTTGATCTGATACAGTGTATTAGCAGTATTCAAAACAAGGTTTCTTTCAAAAACTTCTGCAATTCCTGAATAGAAAAGACAGTACTTGATTACTTTCGCCAGAGCATTGGCAGGCGTATTGGGAAAGCACAGCATCAGTGCAGGAATTTCATTAAGCTCTTTCTGCTCTGCTACAAAATATTCCAGGAACAAAGGTTCTTTTCTTTTTTCAAGATGATATTTTGGAATCGTAATATTCAGCTCTACCGGATAGTATGAGTTTTTCTTATTGTCAATGGTCTTCCATTGGTAAGCCCCTGAAAAGAATTCCACAGGAATATTTTCATATCCGAAACTTCTGAATTCTTCAAAAACAGTGTCAGGTGAACGTGTAATTCCGGCTGTCATCCACCATGAAGGGTGTATAAACTTGCCTTCCGGTTTTTCATTTTTACCAAAGAAGAAAAGCAGTAATTCTCTATATTCCCCTTTTAGTCTTTTCTCTGTTTCTGCAATAGCTTCTGAAGTATCATCCAAAGCGCAGCGCTGCAGGGCCAGCTGGATATCCAGATGATGAGGCTCTGTATTATTATTCTGATAATTCTCCAATCTCTCAACGAGAGTCACAGGGGAAATCCAGCATGGTGCATGGGTGATAGGAAATAACAGAGGCAGTTTATCCCCGGATTTTATTTTTTCAACAGCATATACAGCAATCTCTTTAAAAGCCTGTCTTGCAGGACAATCTGCTCCAACATCTTCTATGGGACCTAATTTCTTCTGATAATTGGAGTAAGACTCTCTTGTCATTTCTTCCTCCCTTGTTTTCTGGTATATTTTTTCCAGATTCTTTAGCTGAACCGGATATTTTTCCATTAAAGCCAGCCCATAATTGATAATAGCATTGCACAGCAAAACATTCAGATAAGGAACTTCCCATTTTGCAATGGTTTTACAGGCCTTTAAAAATACAGGTTCCATCAGTTTCACTGAATCTTCATCCACATCTCCGGCAAACCTGATAAACCCCGTCAAAGCAATATCACAATGATAGCTATACGGATCGTCCATTGCCAAAGGCAGATAGAACATCAGATCTTCAAAATTCTGAAGTACCTGCACTGCATTTTCATCTGTAGCCAGCAATCGTTTTTCCGAAGCTATAGCTTCCAGTTCCGGCTGTTTTTCTTCAATATATTTTACTAAAAACGGACGTACATTCGTCAATATATTATCTGAATAGTGAGAAAGTGCCTCAATCATATTTTCTGAAGCCGGTATGTATTTAAGAATGATCTTTGCTGCTTTTGACTGTATGCCATCATCTTTACTGACAAACGCTGTACTTAAAGCCACTCCGAGCATATCCGGATCTACCTTCTTTCTCTGAAATATTTTTTCAGTAAGTCCCAGACTGGAAACCACCACTGTTTTTACTTCTGAGCTCAGCAAATTCGGAAGGTAATGCGAAAATTCTTCATTTTTAAATTCAGCAGCCCCAACAATTTTTTTCAGGTGGGATAATATTGTATTCACGGCTTTTGACTGTGAAGAAACAAGTCCTGCAAGCAGTTCATCCTGCAGATCAGCTAATTCTTCTTCCGTTGGTTTTAATGATGTAAAAGCATCCATAAACCAGCCCGTGACATTTTTATTAAAGTTTCTGTTGGAAGCCAGAAGGCATTCTTTCAGGAATCTTTTCCTTTCTATTTTCTTCTCAGCAATGAGCTTTTGAACAATGGGAAACCATTCTTTACGGAAGGGTAAAGATTTGGAAGGAAATTCACATAAATACCAGAAATGTGTATTAAGTGTTTCAGGATAACGGTCAAGATCAGCCGGATAATTACTCAGGTGATGTCCCAATAATTCAGGTTTGGGCTGTACATATCCTTTCTCTGACCATCCTAAAATATCTTTATAATTGAAGGCTGTAAATTCTGCTTCAACCGATTCATTGATAAAGTCTGAAAACCAGTCCGGGCATCCCCATTCCAATATCTGCTCGGTCTGTTCTGCATTACGGAAAAGGCTCCAGTAATTTTTACCAAAATTCTTTTTGTCCATACATACAAAAGAAGCTATATCTATAATGGAATGCTGGTTCACAGATCCTGCCGTGTGGTAGGAGTTTTTAGTCATTACAATTTTACTGATCTCACGGTCCATTTTCTTGATAGAGGGTATCAGTGTTTTCCTTTCTTCAATGCTAAGCTCTTTTAGAAAGGGAATAATCTCATGTACTTTTTCCTCATTAAGGATCTCATAAAGTCTTTCTTTCATGGGCTTTAATTTGATGTATAAATTTGTTTCAGGTTATTCATTTTTTTCCATTCTTCAGGCAGTTTGATAAGAGCTTTCTCTGGTTCAAACCCATTATACTTTAACAGTTCATGATAGAGCCCGTAGTTTTTGTTATTAAAAACCGTTCTCCCAGCTGCTGAAAGAATGGAGGTCAGCAGTTTTCCTTTATATTTTTTAAAATGGTTTGAAGACCGTTTGTTAAAAAGGGTCTCAAAAGCCGTAACACAGGGAGTTTCATATTTATTAAACAGTCCCGGAGACAGAAATAAATAAGGCCTCTCCATGAAAAGTAAATTCATCTTCATTTCAACATTTAAAACTTTTTCAAATCCTTCACTACAACATTAATACACAGTATTTTATAACAGCAGTTTTTTCCTGTGAAAACAAAGTCTTTAAAACAGGAAGTCCTATATAAAATTGTCATCAGTCCATCATCTTAAAGATCCGGACAAAAATTGAATAAATTATTTAATAAAAAATGTTTTCAGGGATGTAACTTTTAAAGAATCCGATAGCAAAATCAAATGATATCTTGTCTATCCGGATTTTTTTTGTACTGATGACCTGCTTTGCAGCCAAACAACAGTTTAAATATTTTACATCAAAACTTTCATTACCAAACATCAATTTATTCTCATTGGCTAAAATAAAAAAAAATGACTGACAGACAGTAAATTATCCCATAAAAGTGATTTTTTTAACAAATATTAAGTTAATAAAACAATAGTTGGTAAAGCTCTCAGCACAATAAAAATAATTCCCTGTTTAAAGATATAAAATTAAAAAAATTAGCTAAAAGCTCTATATCCTGATATTTACACAACATTTGGTGTCTTATTTTTAGTATTGATGATGGCTTACAACAAAATTATTCTACCGTACCGATACGTTAATTTTTTTTAAAATAATAAAAACAGGATTGTAATTCCCTAAATTTTATATATTTGCAAAACAAAATACTTGACAACTCAAATACTTTTCAATGATAAGCACAGAATTATTACTTTTAATAAACATCAATAAGCTACAGTCTGTAATTGCCAGAAAATTTGATTCTCTGAGTGTTCATGGCCTGGGATTCAATGACTTTGTTATTCTTTATGTGCTCTATTCTTCCTCTGAGAGCAGAATGAGGAGAATAGATCTTGCTGAAAAAATAGGTCTTACGGCATCAGGAGTCACCCGGTTATTGAATCCATTGGAAAAAATCGGACTGGTATCCAGAGAAAGCAACGAAAGAGATGCCCGCGTAAGTTATGTGGTCATCACGCCTAACGGCAAAAAGATATTTGAAGAAGCTAAGCTAAGCGCTGAGAATATTACTAAAGAAATTCTTTCTTCCAAAAAAAATAAATCGCTGCGCATGGTCAATGAACTTTTATTTGATTTGGGAGGAAATATACAATAATGAAAAGATGAAAAATGCATTAAAGAAACAGCTAAGAGAAAAGGCAAAAGACCATACAACAACAATGGGAGTTCTTGCTGTTACCAACAAATTAAATGGTAAACAATATGTTCAGGCTTCGTTACATCTGGAAGCGCTGGTGAATAAGATGAAATTTCTGCTAAACGGAGGCATGTTTACAAATCCTCAGTTACAGAAGGAATGGACAGAATCGGGAAGTGATTCTTTTACCTTTGAGTTTGCCGTTGTTGTTCCGGATCAGAACAATGAATTTATCAATTATCGTAAAGAAATTCAAAAGGCTGAACAGTCTTATATTTCCGGACTCACTACAGAATTATATTAAAGTGATGGCAAAAAAATATCTATCTCCTACTTTTGAGGCAGGTAAACATCTGTTTACTAAAAATATACAAGGGGCCATTATTAATCTTAATCTCATCAGATTAAAGAAGGAAGCAGATTATTCTGAATATCCGGATCTGAAGCCCAATGAAAAATCAAGCGGTTGGGATGCCTATCTTACCTATATCAGGGAAACCGAACCTTATTTAAAGGAAAGCGGCGGAGAAATTTTATTTATGGGAAAAGGAGATCAGTTTCTGATAGGTCCTGAAAGTGAATATTGGGATCTGTGCCTCTTAATCAAACAAAAAAGTGTTAATGATTTTTTCGGTTTCGAAAAAAATGAAGCTTATATGAAAATCGTGGGTCATAGAATGGCTGCAGTAGAGGACTCAAGGCTTTTACCATTGGAAGAAATAGTATTAAATACACAAAGGGATTAAATGAAAACAGTCAATATGAATGAGGTGGAATTATGCTACGAGGTCTTTGGTGAGAAAAATCCGGATACCATTGTATTAATTTCCGGATTGGGAAGTCAGATGATCCGTTGGGATATTACATTCTGTGATCTGTTGGTTGAAAAAGGATTCAGGGTTATTCGGTTTGATAACAGAGATTCGGGGAGTTCCGTTTTTAATGCAAAAAATGAAATACCTTCTGATAAAAGCATTGAAGAGATTTTTGCAATGCTCAGTAAAGAAGGGATTTCTTATTCTTTAATGGATATGGCGAATGATGTTATTGGTCTTCTTAATCATTTAAATATTGAAAAAGCTCATATTGCAGGACGTTCCATGGGAGGAATTATTGCACAGCTTTTAGGTTCCTATTATCCTGAAGAGTCTTATCATTGACGATCATCATGTCTACTTCTATGAATCCTTCTCTTACCAAACCTGATCCGGAAGTGATGGCTATGATGACACAGGTGTCTGCTGATCCTGTTCTTCAGAAGGAAGAGTATCTAAGAGAAAAGATCCGTTTTGCAAAGAAAATATCGGGCTCGGGATATATTTTTGATTCGAATCAGGAAAAAGCTTTGCTTGAAGAGGAACTTATACGTTCCAGAACCAAAAACGGAATTATCCGGCAGCTTTTAGCAATGGGTTCCTTTCAGTATAATCCTGAAGTGCTGAAGAAAATAACGGCTCCGGCTTTAATCATTCATGGAACAGACGATCTGATATTTCATCCTGATTGTGGAAAAGATATTGCGGATTCTATTCCCAATGCCGAATGGCTTCTTATTGAAGGAATGGGACATTCTATTCCGAGGGAGCTTTATGGCTTCATCATTGCAAGAATCTTTAATTTAACAAAATAAAAAAAGACTGCCTCATCATTTTGAGACAGTCTTCATTTTTAAATATCTGTTTCAATTTCAGTATTTAATAATTCTTCAGGCACCAATGCAGAATCTTTGCAATGTTTTTGGCATCATCTACTCCTCTGTGGTGGGTACCTTCTAAAGTCATACCCAATTCACCCAAAGCTCTGTTCATTCCTACACTTTTCCTGATTGTAGGATGAATTTCACCAAATAATGTCTTCACATTAATGTGGTCATCACTCATGGGATAATCTGTGTAGAATCTTCTTGCCTGATTCTGAAGCATATTCAGATCGTAGTTTCCATAGCTCGCCCATGTCAGTTCTTCCGAATCATATTCTGCTCTCAGGATATCGAAAGCATCATCCAGCATAATACCTTCATGATCCAGCATATTTTGGGTAATTGTAGTCAATTCCGTACAGAACGGACTAACTTTTGAATGCTGGGGTTTGATTAAAATTCCTTCATTTTTAGAGATCTTACCGGTTTTTGCATTCATGATGCATACCCCTATTTCGATGATCTCGCTTTCCTGACCTCTTGGCGGCCGGTTTTCCCAACATGTTGCTTCAAGGTCTACTATTAATATATTTTCTGTTGTTTTCACTTGTTTAAAATTTAACTGTTAAAGATTGGAAGAGGGATGCAGAAGAGCAAAGTTTTAATAGTGTCTCATTTACTTCCAGCCTCCAGCATCAGTCTTCCAGCCTATTTGTCATTTACAGAATCTTACTTAAAATTCTGGCTGTATTATAAGCATCATCTGCTCCGCTGTGATGAGTGCCTTCAAAATCCATATTCAAATAACTTAAGGCTCTTTTAAGTCCTATTTGTTTATGCAGTCTGAAATGTCTTTTAAATTCATGCATCACATTCATATAGTTTTCTGAAAAAGGATTGGTTATCCCGAGCCAGTCACATTGTTCTATGATCTGCTCTCCGTCAAAGTTTCCATATCCTGCCCAGGTAAGCGGTACAGAATGGTATTGATCCCTGATTAGTTCACAGGCTTCTTCGAAATAAATTCCTTTTTCTTCTATCAGTTGCGGCGTAATTCCTGTCAGTTGTGTACAGAATCTGTTGATTTCTGACCGTTCCGGAATGACATAGATGCTTTGTTTCCGGGAAATTGCTTTTGATGTTAAGTTTAATTTGCAAATTCCTATTTCTATAATATCGACCTGTTGCCCAATGGGAATTCTGTCGTTTTCCCAGCATGTAGCTTCCAGATCGATAATGATTATCTCATTGGTTGTTTTCATGATCTTTTTAGAAATTAGAAGCTAGAGGTTAGAATTTAGTTAGGTTTATACTTCTCATATCCTCAAGCTTCATTTTCATTGTTAATTCCTGGGAGCAAATGGAGGTGTCCATTTTTTCCTCTTCATTATTTCTTTGACTTCCTCGTAGGAAACCGGGTAAAAATTGTGGCAGTCTACCCCAACGTCAAAACTCAGTACCATCTCATCATCCGGCAATGTTCCGTGCGAGTGACCGTATAATTGCCAGACCCCACGGTGGGAACCATTCCAGGTACGCATGGCGTAATGGAAAAGAATGATTTTCTGCTTACCGTTATTTTGATCCGGTTCATCAATTCTCAGTTCGTGGTAATCTCTGATGGAAGCAAATCGTTTAGGATAAGTGAGGGCCGCTCCTTCATGATTGCCTTTGATCAGATGGATATTACCATTTAAGCGATCTAAAATCTCTTTTGTAAAATCCGGTTTTCCTAAACTCATGTCTCCTAAATGGTAGACTGTATCACCGGGCTCAACTTTCTCATTCCATCTTTTAATAAGTTCTTCATTCATATGGTCCAGAGATTCAAAAGGCCGCTCTGAAAATTTTATAATATTCTCATGACCAAAATGATGGTCTGCTGTAAAAAATATATTGGGTTTCATTTTTTTAATTGTTTTTTTAACTACAAATTCCTTCTGTCATTCTGAATGAAACGAAGTGGAATGAAGAATCTCTAGTACTTTAAACAGATTCTTCCTTCGTCAGAATGACACATTCAATGTTTAACTTAGTAGTTTTTGTTTTAATAATTATTTTTAATTAATTCTTGCGAAACGCTTTATAAAAAGCAGTTTCTATTTCTTCCTGATCACTTTCCGTATATCTTCTCGAAAAGTGAATAGGAATGGCTTCTTTCACCTGACATTCATTCATAATTTTTCCTGATGCTGAAGCAAAACTATGATAGTTGATCTTTGCAAATTCCTGATCAGAGTCCTTGTAGAATGTTTCGATATACACCAAATCCGCTCTTCCGAAAACCGTTTTTATTTTGTCATAATTGTCCTCGGCTACTGCATGATCCATGATAACACCCAATTTGTAACCTTCATTAAGGGTTAATAAGTGGAACAGATCTGTTGCTTTGTAAACATTCCCTTCGATTTCAATCTCTTTCTCTGTATCCTTATTTTCAAATGCAGTCTTCAGCTCACCAATCCACTTCCCTTTTTTGAAATCTGAAGCATTTTCACTGAAGCTTACCGTGTCTTTTTCTTTAAACAAATAAGCAATAGAATCTGTTTTGTGATCCAGAATAGCAAAGTCAACGTTGACATATTCATCTTCAAACAGGAAATTCTGAGTGTTGATCAATTCCAGATTCCATTGTGGTGGACGGAGGGTGTAAACATTAATTTCTTCTTTTGAAATAATTTCACGGATTTCATATTCGATGGCTTTTTCATCAATCAAATTCCATGTGTAAGATTTTAATCTTGCTTCAACCTGTAGATGGATATTTTTCGGTCCGCAAATCACTACTTTTTCACCACTTCCGATCTGATGTCTGAAAATTCCATCGAAATTTGAAAAGTGATCAATATGGGTATGACTGATGAATACTGCCGATACGGCCTGTACTTCTTTCACGGTCAGCAAACTTGCTTCACCACAATCACATAAATAATGTTTTCCTGAGTTCGGAACTTTAATTAATATACTGATGTCTTCTTTTAAAAGACTTTTTATTTCTGCCTGTAACATAGTTTTTTTCTTTTTAAAACCATAAACATTTTTCATTCTGAAAGAATCTAAATTTCATTTTTCCGTTTTTGGTTGTTGAGATTCCTAACTGCTTAATGAAAATCAAAGATTTTCTAAAATGGTTTTTACGGCTAAGTTTATACATAAAAAAGTTTCGGTAAAAAATTACCGAAACTATACTTTAAGAGTCATCAACTCTTCTTTTATAAAATCAATGACTAAAGAATTCAACTTTTTGTTGATCCTTTTCTGCTCTTCTTTTTCAATAGCCATAAAAGCTGCCGGGAAGTCTTTATCGAAGTCTTCTAAAATATCCTGCGCAAAAAGGCCAATCACTTTACCTATCATTTTAGGCTCGAATTCACCGATTTTGCTCACCACATTATTCAATCTGTTGGCTGTAGCATATTTTTGGATTTCCTCCCAGATCTCCTGAGCTTTTTCGCTGAAGTGAACCTGTTTCTGAACAGTTTTCGCTTGTTTTTTAACCATTTTTGATTTTTCTACCCATTTTTCATTCTTGTTTTTCAGAATGATTCTTGCGCCGTTCCCAAAGTATTTGGTCTTCAAAGTTTTTACAATGGTACCTTCACACCTATTGTTCTCTAATTCAGGTAGTCCAAGCCATGCCGGAATTTTTGAATTGAAAACATTAGGGAATTTCAAAGCTTCTTCAAGACTTCCCTGAAACAAAATTTTAGCATAGAAAAATCCTGTCTCTTCAAAAATCTGATTGACAAGGTCTGTATCCAAATAGGTAACTCCATTCAGTTTAATATCGAAAGCGTAAAATTCGTTGTAAGGGGCATATTCAATACCTTTCTGTACTTTCACAGCATCTTTTACGGATTCTACTTCTTTATGTTGGTAACCTCCACCGAACAATTCACCGTAGATCACTACAGTTTCAACATCCAGGTGGATGGTTTTTACTTTTTGAAACACTTCTATTACATTTTTTCTGTAGCGTTCCAAAATCTGATGGGCATTGAAAAATTTCTCATCTTTTTCGATGAAAGCAGTTCTCTTCGCGATTTTAATTTCCTTTCCGTCGGTAAAGAAAGAGAAATTAGCGCCGTGAACTTTTTCCTGTACGATGAAAACCTCATCCCCAAAACCCTGCATCCTGATCTGTTCGATCACGCGGGCCTGGTAAGCATTTTCTATAGCATTATATGTTTTAAAAATCATTTTGTTTAGTTTTTAATCATTTCTGATTCGTTTTTCTGCATCTGGGTAATATGTCTTTGGGCATGGAGTGACAGAAAATAAATATATTCATATACATTAATTTTCCCCAGGTCATTCACTGTCATTGTCGTTTTATACAAGAGTCCTTCCCCATTTTTCATGACTTCAAGATAGTTTAAACATTGAAGGTATTGTTGGCTTATTAAGCTTCGGATTTCATTCAAACCCAATTCTCCTTTCGGCTCCATATGTTCTGGTCTTATCCATTCAAAAGCACCATATTCACCTACTTTGTCAAAATTTTCTTTATTGAAACTGTAGTTTTTTATTTCAGATTCAAGATTGAGATGTAAAGAATTTTTCATTGCTTTTATGAATCCTTTTTCAATAAGGATCATCAGATAAAAATTCGTAAGATAAATGTGCTCTAAAATCTGATGAATCGTCCAGCCTCCGTTTGAAGACTGATGATTCAACCTTTTTTTATCTTTTTGAAACCATCCGTCTACATTATCAAATGTGAGCTTCAGATGTGCTTTTATATCTTCAATAAATCTAAAAATTTCCATTACAATTCTTTAAAGTTTTGCAGCAGGCTTAGGATATTTTCCTTTCCTACCGGATTCATGGAGTGGCAATAGAATTCCGGAAGGTCCAGATAATTGTCCATGCAATATTCTATAAGCCATTTGGCACAGTCGTATCCTGTTTTCTCAACAAATTCCTGAGAATTCTGTTTCAAATAGTGCTCGTCTGCAAGATCATGGTCAAAAGATATCATTTCCGGAAGTCCTTTTTCCAAGATCCTGTTGACAAACTGTTCGTAATTCCGAACAATGTGCCAGTCACTTCTGAGGAAAATATCCTGGTTCGTATAATGATAAGCCTCGATCGGATATCTTATATCATCCAGAAATAATAATCTTTTTGTTTTTTCCATGATTTAATTTTTATAAACTCTTTAAACTTCCAGCTCCTCACATCCTGCTTCCATCTTTCTTACACCATCATATCAGCACAATTGGAACTGGCGAAAGCAAAAGGCTTTGCTTTAAACACATATCCCATTCCCAGAATATATCCCATGGCATCTTTTAATGCTACGTTGGATTTAAAATCCGGGTCGGTATTAATGTCTGCGTGTACCTCCATTTCCACACCATAAGCATCCAGCACAGAACAGATTGCGTATGCAATTTCAACGGATTTGTTGACTTCATTCAGCATTCGCTCCTTGATACTGATACTCTGTATTTCTCTTTCTTTTCTGATAAAGGTAAACGCTCCTTTTCCCTCACGAATAAACACTACAGCCGTAGCATAACTGATGGCATCTCCGTATACGTGGGAGTCTGATCCCACACATACTTTCAGACGGTGTCCGTTGGCCTGTTCGCGAATGATGGCTTCTTCTACCAGCTGTGTGATAGAGTGCTGGAAAATTTTTCCACTCATATTCTGCCATGTTTGTTGTTGCGTTTCCATTTTTTCTACATGTTTTAAATTTTGTTTTAAATTAATTTGTGAATTGTGAATCGTCAATTAGTTTTCACTGTCAATATTTTTAAATTCATTTGCAAAGCAAAATTCACTATTGACTATTCACTTTACACTCCGAACCGGACTTGAACCGAAACCATCAGTTTTGGAGACTGAGATGCTATCATTACACCATCAGAGTAAAATTGTTGATTCATTAGGACTCGAACCTAAACTCCAAGAATCAAAATCTTGTGTGCTGCCATTACACTATGAATCAATTTTATAATTGATAAATGTTGATTGATAATTGATGAAGTGCTCAGCAATCATTGATCATTAATCTCTTATCATTTATGTTTTTGTACGGGAAGAGGGACTCGACCCCCCAAAAGCCTGATCCTAAATCAAGAGTGTCTGCCATTCCACCATTCCCGCAGTTTTTTTAAGTAATGAGTAATATTTTCTATTTTCATTATTACTCATTGTTCATTACTTATTACTCATATTCTGTACCTCTCCCCAGATTCGAACTGGGACTTTACGGGGTTTAAAGCCGTTTTCTCTGCCAATTGGAATAGAGAGGTGTTGTTTTATCAGTAATGAGTAATATGAAAATCTATGATTATTACTTATTGCTCATTACTGATGTCATGCTAGGTTTGAGAAAGCTCTGTCTGTTTATAAATTATGCCTGCTAGTATTTGTAAAGATCTTCTGCTCTCGACAAACCTTTCTCATTTCCTAATGTATTTTGTTTACAAAAGTAAAAGGCTGTCTGTTTTTATTGACTAAAGATCTTCTGCGCTCGACAGTCCTTTTTTCTCTTTTCTTTTTTTTGTGTGAATGGTAACTGGCCAATTTTTTCAATAAAATCTGAACTTTCATGGTATTAAATCAATTCAATATTGACCAGTTATTCACATCCAGTACTCTATAAGGGAATCGAACCCTTGTTTTCTGCTCGAAAGGCAGGCGTCCTCACCGTTAGACGAATAGAGCATTATCCACAAACCAGGAATCGAACCTGGACAACAAGAGTACATTTCCTGCATGCTTCCATTACATTATCTGTGGTTGGTGGAAGTAGTAGGATTCGAACCTACTCAGCAATGAAGCAACAGATTTACAGTCTGCCCCGACTCTCCAACTTCGGCGTACTTCCGGATTTTTTTGAGCAATTAGTCATGATTCATAAGTAATTCCTCATTTTCCTGTTAAAAAGAAAAGGTCTGTCTTTATATTGAATGTTTGGTTAAAGATCTTCTGCGCTCGACAGCCTTTTTCTTTTATTAATAAAGGATATTCTTTGCTATAGACGATAAAAGATCATTGATAAAAGATTCTTATATTTCCTATAGTTTTTACTTTGAGATGGCTATGGGATTCAAACCCACTCAGTTGACACAACGGTTTTGCAGACCGTCCCGACTCTTCTACTTCGGCGAACCATCAGATTAAAAAATAAAGTCTGTCTTCATTTATTTGATAAAGAACTTCTGCGCCTGACAAACTTTATTTTACCTAAAAATTTATAAATGATATTCTTTAACTTTTAATTCATCCGGAGAGAAGAAAAGCCTGTCTGTATTTTTCGTGTTTGGCGTAAGATCTTCTGCTCTCGACAAACTTTACTTTTTCTCCTGAAACAATTAACAATTAGTTACCTGCGATTCTGGAAAGACTCGAACTTTCAACTTCCGGTTTAACAGACCGGTGCTCTGCCATTGAGCTACAAAATCATTGTAATTCCGGAAGGACTCGAACCTTCAACCTCCGGTGTATCAGACCGGCACTCTAACCACTTGAGCTACGAAATCATTTGTATTCCATAAGGGGATCGAACCCTTGTCGTCCGGTAGAAAGCCGGATGCACTTACCACTATGCTAATGGAACCAATTGTCTGGAAAGCAAGATTCGAACTTGCGACCTCCCGCGTCCAAGACGGGTAAACAACCACCGTTATCTTTCCAGCTTTGAGGCTCACTTCTGTTTCTTTTCCGGGAGACAGCCGGATGGGAAATTTTCCATGAACCTTTTGAGATTCCGAGAGGACTCGAACCTCTAACCCTGGGTTTAGAAAACCCATGCTCTGTCCGGTTGAGCTACGGAACCATTTTTGTAATCCCAGAAAGATTTGAACTTTCAGCCCCCGGTTTAAAAGACCGGTGCTCTAACCGATTGAGCTATGAGATTGTTTTAAAGCCGTGAATAGTCAATTATCAATTCGATTCGCTTGTCAATTTTAAAATTCACATTCTTTGTAATCTCAGAAGGACTCGAACCTTCAACCTTCGGTGTCGTAAACCAACGCTCTATCCAATTGAGCTATGAGATTTTCTTCTTTGGGTATCTCCGGGGATCGAACCCTGTTCTCCGGTTCCACAGACCGGCGCTTTACCAAATAAGCTAAAGAAACCATAAAAAAAGCGCCTCTTTTCGGGAGGCGCTTCATATATTTAAACGTAAGAGATCATTAGCTGACCCACGTATATAAGCACCTTTTATCCACAATTTCACTTTCAAGAATACATGCAACACCTGTCGGTTCCTGTCCGAATAGTCTTGAATATTGATTGAATATGTTGTGTAACTGTTTCATTTTATTTTTGTTTGTTTCTAAATTATTTTTAACTGAATCCTGAAAACCTGTTGCTTTCAATTTTCGGTTGCAAAGTAAATATGAATTTTTGGAATCCGCAAATAAATTTTCAAATTAAAATACTGATAATCAATTTGTTACGCACCATTTTTAGCATAAAGAATTTCTGTCCGCAATATTTTGCAGATATCTTAATTACCTAAATGACTGTCTCTCACCGGGTTGCTTATCACTCTATTTTATCGTATTAAAGTTTCATTGTTAATTAAAAATTTTTCATGTTTATGGTTATTTTTTTTCATTCTAAATAATTTCTGACCTAAAAAACAAAAAACGCCTCGGTTTTCCGAGGCGTTTCTGTTGTATTTTGATTAATTTTTTACGGGTTTACAGTAAATAATTTCCAAAGTCAGCACATTTCGCCTCATTCCATATCACCTCATCATATCCGAATAATCCTTTGTTAGAAGGACTTTCGCATAGTTCTGCATTGATATGTGCTCTTTGTATTGTCATAATTTTCTGCTGCAAAGATAAATCTTTTTTAATATTATTTTATAATATTCACAATTTCGGGAAAGTTTTCAGTGCACAGAGGCGCAAAATAATATCAAAAAAACGGCTATAAGGCGCAGGGATTTTATCTGTGATAAAATTGAACACTTTTTTATTTTTTATGACGACTACTACAAGTTTACACCATTGTCATTCTGACGAAGGAAGAATCTCATGTAAAGCTTAGATTCTTCATTTCACTGCGTTACATTCAGAATGACAGAGGATAGCAGGATTAATGTAAATTGTATATAAATAACTTTTTTATTATATACTTGCTGAAAATCTTTGCGCTTTTGCAACAAAACAGAATTGCCATGCTATCTTCAACGCAAAGTTTTATTTCAGGAGTTTCTTATTTTAGGGAGCTAAGGGGAATCAATTAAGAATTGATTTAATGAAGCAAACGTTTTATTTAATTTTTAAATTATTCAATCTTTAAATATTTAATTTCTAAACATTTTATTTCTTGCTGTTTTGAATCTCGAAATGTCCTTTAGAATTACGTCATCACCGGGATTAAAATATTTCAGTTCATTGACAATTTCTGAGCGTGTATCTACTTTTTCCGCGATAATTTCATAGGCTATATTTCTGATTGCGGCCTGTAATTCCGGATCTTTTTTGAATTCATACTTCATGGCTTCCAGGTAAGTGATCTTTTTATGATCCGGAGTTTTCTCATACAAATCCTTTATTTCTGATTCCAGCTTTTTAACATCAAAAATATTGGCAAAATAATTATTCAGACAGTTGAAGGCATCTTTATCCTCTTCCCATCCCTTCAACAATATTTTCTGCGCTTCCTCCGGCTTTTCCATTTTCTTACGGTATACCAAAGAAGCTTTCACCATCTGATTATTTCCGGTATAATCATCTGCAACGATCTGATAATAATAATGGGCATTTTTAAGATCGTTTATTTCTTTGTAAAGATCGCCCACTTTTTCTTTCTGCTCCATTTCTTTATAAAGCTCAATAGCTTTTTTATGCTGTTTTGCCTTTTCATAGCAAACCGCGGCATCGGATTTATTATTCAGTTTTTTAAGATATACTACCGCTGCTTCATTATAAAGCCCTCCATTTTCCAGTGTTTTTGCACCTCTGTAATTATCCTGCAGCAGGTTCATATAGACTCTTGCTGCCTTTTTGTAATCTTTTTCGGCAATGTATTTTTCGGCAAGCTCTTCATATTTACTGCGAATTCTGTCGAAAAGTGAATTTTCCAGATAGAAACTGCCGCTTCTGCTTCCTTTTCTTCCTGCGGAATTTCTGTTGTTCTGCTCTTTATCTTTTAAAGAAGTGATCACCAGAAGAATAATGAAGGCAACCACCAGGAAAATGGCTAATGTACCCATCACACTCCAGAAGCTTTCATGGAATAACTGGGCAACAATTCCGACAACCTTAAACATCGCCAGCAACACGAATGCTGCCATGAATTTGTCTATAAATTTCTGTCTATTCATCATCATCGGATTTTAAAATGGTTTTATCTTCCCTGAAAAGACGATAAAGGAGCAACAACACACAAATTACCAGAACCCACACAAACCAGTTGTATCCAAACATTTTGACCAGCGGATAAAATAAGTACACAAGCATGGCTACAAGGATAGCAATTAAAATAACCTTCACCCAGACAGGGACATTATCACCACCCACATTCAAAGATTTATTTTTAAACAGGAAAGAATACAATCCTACTCCCGCAATCATCAGAATCACCATATACAGGATGTCCGAGACAGGAGCCTTTTTCTCCAATAGTGTACCTTCCGTACCTATTGCCGTTACTTTAGCTTTGTCAATGGACGCCGAAGACGGATCCATCATATCTAACGTCCCGTAAAGTTTACCTAATGAATCAGCCATTAAAGCCTTTCTCTTTTTCAGAAGATATTTTACAACATCACCATTCACAGGCTTTCCTTTGGTGTATTGCTTTAAAGAATCTGAAATTTTACGTTTCAGGTTTTCTGTTTTCTGTTCTAAGTGTTTTGTAATTTTTTTGGTGTAAATGATTTTAAGAGAATCTCTGCTCTGTTTTTCTTTATTGACAAGCTTTTCAATATCCTTTCCAATTTCGCCGATCTCTCTGCCGCCGGCTTTTTTATAATTCTCCTTATCTTTTTTTGTTTTGGATTCTATGATTCCGGCGCGAATAAGTTCCTGGGATAATCCTTTTCTCTCCCGATGATACATTGAATCTATCTTCAGATCAATTTCAGAGGTTCCGGACTGGAAAGCAATCATATCTGAGGGAGCTTTTACCGCATTGCCAGCTATTTTTCCTGAAGAAGGCATGTTTTCTTCCTGTACAGAATTACTTTTATCAGAGGGCAAGGCAATCCTTAACACAATCGCTGCAATAATGAGCGCCCAGAATACTCTGCGGAAATTTTTTGTTCCTGCACTTTCATTCTTTCCATTGGTGCCCCGACCAAATAATACTTCCAGCCATGTAAATTTAGCAAAACCATCTCCCCGGGAAGTTCCCATAACATCAAGAGAAACACCTAGTTCTACTGCGCGTTCGGGATACTTTTCAATATACTGTAAATATTTTTCTATTTCTTTTTTGTTCCCTGCCATTACTTTTTTAAGGTCAAACGGCAGGTTCTTCATCCATTCTTCTTCGGTTTGTTTGGGCTGTAATGCTTCCAGAACCTGTTCATCATCCACTTCAACCGTATAGCTTTCTATTTTTTGAGGGATTGAAACACCATTCAATGGTTTTCTAATGGTTTCTTTGATCGTTTCCGGCTGTTGGATCAGAGAAAGCCAGTCGATTTCTTCAGACAGTTTTACCAGTCCGAATTCAGGGTGCATAATCAGAAACCGGGAATCAAGCTGAGCCCAGTCTTCGGTGTTTATTTTAGGATAAAAGATGGTATTTTCCGGAATGAAAAGTCTGTCGTCCACACTTTGAAAGTACGCGTTTCTGCCTATTTCCTGTGGGGCATGATCTTTAAAAACAAGAAAACAACCATACAGCACATTGGGATGATCAGCCGGAACAGCAAAAGACTGTACCTGATTTAAATGAATCCCCAGCGTTTCCATTTCCTGAAGCCACACCACTGGCGAAGAGCCTCTGATCAGAAGTCCTTTTTTAGGATAGCTGTTTTTCGGGAAAGGTTTTATTCTAAGCTCCATAATCCACAATCTGTTCTATAAACGGTTTTAAAAACCTGTCACACATATCATCCATTGTTCTTACTTTCAACAGGGCATGTTCCGGAAGATAATATTCTGATCCTCCAAATTCTGTATAAGTAGCCAGCGAGAGAAATCCTCCCAATGTAGAAGGAATGAAGAATTCTTCAATACTCTTGTTACTGCTCCGGAAAGTCAGCATTCCCCTTGAATCGGTAATAATTTCGCTTCCATCAGGAAATGTAAATTTATTTTTATTCTGCTCTGCAAAGATTCTGATATCATATTTATTCTTAGAAAAGTTCAGGGTATTTTCAGAAGCACTGTATAATTCATTTCCGGAAACGACCAGATTTTCATGCTGATTAATTCCGATTTTATTGAAATTATTGATGATCTTCAATCCGCTTCCTTTAAGCTTGGCGACTTCGGCTTCGGCTTTTATATTATTTTTTTCAAATTCTTTCTCTTTTCCGGTAATAGGTTCTACGGAAATATTTCCATCAATATTAATTTTGTAATGGGTAACATTATCAGGATGATGGAGATAAAAATTCCGTCCGAAATAGATCAGCTGAAAATATTCCGGAATATTCAGTCCTGTCAGGTTTTGGTCGGAATACTCTCCTGTATTAAGATTTAGCTTTGAAATCAGTTTCTGATCAGACTGATACTGACATAAAATAAAGTGCTGCTGCCTGTTTTTTGACAAAGCAAACTGTCCTTTGGGTTTTATGGAAATTTTATCAAACAACACTTCACAGCCATGATGGGTTTTATAATAATCATAGGAATGTCTGTCATAATAGTTATCGGAAAGATAAGTCTTCAGCAATTGTTTTTTTGAACTCAGAATGAAAAACTCTCCGTCATATAGAAACTTAGCAATTTTATTAACGGGTGTGGGGAACAAGATCGGATAGTTTTGCGGAAGATCTGTTTTCTTTCCATTAAAATGTTGAACGGATTGTTTTTGCTGCGGCGGATTAGCCCACAGTTCCTGCAATGGAAGTTTTATTTTCTGGATATGCTTTCTTGCTCCTTTGTGATGTTTGTAAAAATTGATTTCACCATCTGAGGCTGTCGTTACCAAAAACTTCAGCTGGTCCCTGTTCTGATGTACAACCCGCTGAATCTTCTCATCAGCCATGTTATCCTGATGGGTAATGAAGAAAACTTCAATATCCTTTTCTGAGTGATTTTCATTAAAAAACTTCTCCAGTGCTTCTGAAACTTCCAGAACAGCACTTACCTGATTAAGATTTTCCACTACTTCTTCCACTTTGTTCAGCGCAATCGGAGTAGCTGCCTGTCCTAAAGCGAAGATTTTACATTCAGAATGGGCTTTGGGATGTTTGATAACCGCTATTGCCGAGGCATACGCTAATACTTTTGGAGTGCCCCAGTTTCTGAGGGAAGTATCAATCAGGATAATTCTTTCAAAAATATTTTCTTCAGGCGGAATTTCTCTTTGCATATACAATGCCTCGTTATTCGCAACACGATTCATAAAGACATCATCTTCGTTGGCAAATTCGGAAAGAAGCATCCGGTGGAAATCACCTTTGTTGGTCATATCAGAAATTCCTCCGATAGGCTGCTCACCGGGAGAAAGATGGCGCATTGGAATTTTCAGCCCGCTCCATATTCTTTTGATCAGGCTTCCTATCTGAAAGGTCTTTGGCTCATCAGTCAATTCTTTGATAAAATCTTTATCCGTATCTGCTGTTGTCTCTTCTTGTACTACCTCATCATCCAGTTCCGGCTCATCAACCAGGCCTTTCATGGCGTCAATGACAGACTGTACTGTAGGAAATTTTTCATTCAGATTCAAAGCACTCAGATCTTTGTTTAAAGCTATTGAACCTTCGTCTTGTTTTTCTGCACTGATCGCTAGTTCCTGCGGTCGTTTATAATAGATCTTTAAATAAATATCCGCATGAAGAGAGGCCACCCTGTTATGACTATTGCTGAACAAAGTCTGGAGCAATACAATTCTGTTCTGTTTCTCCTTATAAACTTTGGGTAGTGATTTTATTTTTTCAAGGAATTCAATTTGCTTTTCCGCGTTGAACTCAAAATCTTCACCGCTATAAAACTCAGCTGTACGTCTTAGCGGGCCTGCAAAGTCCGTATATCCATCCTGCATCGCATACAAAACCATAAGCAATGCCCCGAACGGAGGCCATCCCTGCGGCTGAAGCTCTTTCAGGATCTCCATTAGATAAGGCCTGTAAGCAATGGCTCCTACTCCGGGAATGGAGAGGAGATTGTTTTCATGATAACCGGAATCACCGGGAACATCTTCATCAGTTTTCCATTCCCAGAAATAATTTTCATAGGACTGGAAATAAGCCTTTAATTCCATTCTCTTGATTTTTCTGTCAGGCGGAATGAGCTTACGGATAATGGACGGAAGTCTGTTTCTTTTATGGAAAGATAATTCCCATTTCCATCCCACAGCAGCCATCCTTCCTCTTGATTATATTTTTGCTGCAACAGTGTGCTTAAGTTTTTAAATTCAAAATCCAGACCTGCAGGCAATAAATGTCTGTCCTTCGTCCAGTAGGTCTTTCCGGGAAAGCTCAATAATGGAGTTCCCATAAACAGGGCTTTATCCCCCATAACGGTCCATTTTATTTTTTCAAGCTTAAACTTCGGTAACGCAGCGATACTTTCTTTAATATCGGCAATGTTGCTCAGCAAAGCGATAACCGGATGTTCTTCATTGCTTTCTTTTAGTTGTATCCGAACCTGTTCATGAATCCCAAAATAGTTTTGGTTTGAAGGTGGAAAACTAAGCTGCAATGCTTTGTCTATCGGAATCCAGAGCAAAGCTGTCCGCATTTTTTTACTCGGAACCAAAGCCTCTTTTCTGAATAAAAGCCCATCACGAAGTTCATAGAGAATAAAGTCCGGCAATTGTTGTAGCTCCGGAGCTGCTGCCTGTTCATCGGTAAAGCCTTTCAGCCAGACCGTATCTCCATCCATGGCAATCAGAATATTTTTCCAGTCTCTGATGGAACCCAAAAAATCTTTATCAGAACGGGGAAGTTCTGCCCGGAATTCTTTTAAACGCTTTGAAGAATCTTCTGCCATAAGCTTTCAATTTCCTGCTGAATATATTGTTTCTGTTCCGGATTTCTGATCCAGTCGCAACGGGTCTGCAGATATCTCAGTTTATCTTTAATCACATTTTGCTCTTCAAAGCTCAGCATTCCGCCATCCCATTTCTCCACCAGAATTTTTACATCTTTCATGACTTCTTCAGGGTTGGGAGTTTTGTTCTGCATAGCCTGAGGATGGGAATCCGGATGATTATCTTTCTCAATCGTTCTGTTGATAATTCCTTCCAGAATTTCAATCTGTTCTTCTGTATCCCAGATATGTTTCAAAACCCATAGATCGGAAAGTACAGCTTCTTTTCTTCCGCAGATGAGTGCACTTGCAGCAATCAGATTCTGAAGCTTCACCGCTCTACGGTCGGAAATAGCAATACCTGTATTTCTAAGGTTCATAATGGTATTCAGGTAGACTTCATAGATGGGTTTCAGATCTATTGTTCTGCACAGCTTCTGAAGTTGTCTGATCTCATCAGCATGAATTTCCGGAATTTCCGTTTCTTCTTCATTTTCCAGCTTTCTCCCTGCCAAAAGTACTTGCTGTAAGAGTTCAGGATTCACATAGTCTACATTGATTCTTACCAGAAAACGGTCAAATAATGCATTCAGTGCTTCATCTTCCGGAAGGACATTACTTGCTCCCACAAATATCAGTGCAGGTAAGTGCTTTGTTTCTTTTCCTCTTTTAAAAATCTTCTCATTGAGCGCCATCAAAAGGGAGTTCAGAATAGCAGAATTGGCATTGAAGATCTCATCCAGGAAAACCATGGAAGCCTCAGGCATCATTCCTTCCGTATTGGTTAGAAGTTCCCCTTCTTTCAGTTTTCTGATATCAAAAGGTCCGAAAATCTCGTTAGGTTCTGTAAAACGGGTTAATAAATATTCAAAGTTTTTTCCGTCTTTCACGGTTTTGGCCAGGGTTCTGACAATGGCTGATTTTGCAGTACCCGGAGGACCGTATAAAAAGGCATTTTCTCTTGCCAAAAGGCAGATCCCCAACAGATCTACGACATCATTTTTGCCTACAAAAGTTTCTTTTACGTAGTTTAGAACTGTATTAAGCTGATTTATATTCTGGTTCATTGACTTAAAAAATTAAAATTTCCACCATTTTTTCTTTTGGGGTTTCTGTTCTTCTTTGCTTTCTGCCTGTTCGTTTCTTTTGCTGAATGAAAAGGCCATTCTCTGATAAGGATCTTTGATATCAAAGTACAATTGAGATCCGTCATCAAGAGTAAGTACATCCATGATCTTATTTCCATCCCTGACCAGACTTTGTGAAACATCCTGTTTATTGAAATGATGCCTGATCAGATCCCTTTCGTCGGAAATTCTTGTAATAATATAGGGGGAAGCTTTGGTTCCGTCCCCTGTTTTTTCAAGGCATTCAAAAATGAGCTGTGCTATTGTCATTTCAATACTTCGTCCTTTATCTTCGTCCAGTTCTTTGTATGCAAAATATTTATAAATATGAGCTCTCGGACTCAGCAAAATATTGATGTTTACATATTGTATAACCTCTTCAAACTTTCCTTCATTGAGTAAATCCTGCATGTTTTCAATATCTTCCGAATAGGGATCATATTCAGGATCATTGATTACCAGCTTACGGCATTTCAGGAACGTTTCTTTGGTGGGGTCCGCTAAAAATTCAAATACTTTCTCATACGTTTTCATTATTGTCTTCGGTTATAGTTTTTAGTTCTCGCCAGAATGCATCTTTATGCATTCCAAATTCGGCAATCAGTTGTTTATTGATAAACGGAATTTCTGCCAGTTTATCATCTTTTTTTTCAACAATTCTTTCCAGATATAGTTTTCTGTAGGTATTGTCTTTCAGTTCTTCAGGCCAATTTACGTTTTTCAGATCAAGATCATATCCTATTCCGGAATAGTGAAACTGTGTCAGGATATTTTCCAGCATAGGGATTAAAGCATCTTCGGGATCCACAGTATGTAAAGCAGCCAGTACCTGTGGCAAAAATCTGAGTGACATATCTGCGGATAAGATGGAAGGAATATCCCGTGTTCCTTTGAATCCGGGAATAAGATTTTCAATATCCTTTTCGGTATTTTCTCTGATGAGATAAAGCTGTGCGCTGTGATAGAGAATCTTGGCGGCCCATACGGCTGTCTGTTTGTTACAGATTAACCGGTCTGATAAAAATTCAAGTCTTTCTTTTTCGAATTCTGTTTCAAAATAATCTCCTGCATCCGCCTCTTCCTGAGGGGAGATTTGCTGTAAGCTTGAAAAAAGAGTGATACATTCTTCCTTACGAAGCAAAAAGATCGTGTCTAAAAACGGTGACTTGGTTTCCATGATCTAACAAAAATAAAATTATTTCGGTGAGAATAAAATTTTTGTGGGAAAGATTCTTGTTAAATATGGATTCTTTGAAGTAATTATAAGGTTGGAAAGCGCAAATGCGCAAAAGGTTATAAGCATTATGCTGTTTTTAAGGTGCAAGAAAATCAAAGATTTTCAGTAAGGTAAATCTTACCATCTAAACCTATAAGGTTTGAAATTACGTATTCATTACTATTAAGATCAATTTGTCGCTAAAGCGCCTCGCAATGACTTACTGTGATACAATTTCAATGATATTATTTTCAGGATCAAGGATGACGCTTTCATAATAGCCGTCCCCGGTGGTACGCGGTTCTCCAGCCACTTTATATCCATCTTTTCTCAGTATTTCTGTAAGTTCGTCTACTTTTTGTTTATTGTCTACAGAAAATGCGAGATGAATAATTCCATACTGCTGGGATTCATAAGAGTTTTCAGTTTCTCTGATATCCGGTCTGGTCATAATTTCAAGACGACAGCCGCTCTCAAAACTTAAAAAATAGGATTGAAAATTTTTAACAGGATTATGGTATTTTTCATTGGAGACCGCTCCGAAATATTTCTGATAAAATGCTCTGGATGTTTCAAGATTTCTCACCCAAATAGCAATATGTTCAATTGTCATAGTTTCAATTTTTACGGTTTAACTGATGCAAAAATAACCGCCTACCTTTAACGATACCCGCTCCACATTATTCTTTTATTGTCCTGTATTTACCAGGTTAGGTTTTGGATTATACGAAGGTCTTTATTAAAAATATTATTTAAAGCATTTATTAATAACATCTTATACATTTTATTAATAAAACGTCGTTTCATTGTTTCCATTTTCGTAATTACAGAAACAAACTAAAAGTTATTATCTTTGTCGCATTCAAAAAAAGTATTATGAGTATTCACATCAGTGCAAAAAAAGGAGAAATTGCCAAAGTCGTATTGCAGCCGGGGGATCCGCTTCGTGCACAGTATATTGCTGAAAATTATTTAGAAAATGCTAAACTGGTAAGCAAAACCAGAGGTATTTTTTATTATACAGGTCTTTATAAAGGAAAGGAAATCACTGTAGGAGCAAGTGGAATGGGTTTTCCAAGTATCGGAATTTATTCTTTTGAGTTGTTTACAGAATATGAAGTAGATACGATCATCAGAATCGGGACTTGTGGTGCTTACAATACAGATCTTCAACTTTTTGATATTTTAAATATTGACAAAGCTGCCAGCGAAAGTACGTACGCCAAATATGCATGGGGAATTGAAGAAGACATCCTTTCTCACCAGGGGAATATCTTTAACACCATCAACGAAACGGCTAAAGATTTATCATTGAATGCTAAAGCCATCAATATCCACAGTAGTGATATTTTCTACAGAAAAGATCCTGCTACTCCTGAAATTGCTACAAAATACAACTGTCCTGCAGTAGAAATGGAAGCTTTCGGTTTATTTGCCAATGCTCAGCATTTAGGAAAAAATGCAGCAACAATTCTTACCGTAACGGATATTATCCCGACTCACGAAAAAATCTCTGCTGACGAAAGAGAAACAGCTTTGAATCCTATGATGGAACTGGCTTTGGAATCTGCGATAAAGAGTTTATAAGAATCAATATACTATAAGAAAAGAGCTTTACTTTATCAGTAGAGCTCTTTTTTATAGTCTGAAAAAATTTCTGGCAGTTTCTGTAGTCTCATCTGCCACTTCAGAAATGCTGATCTTCTTAAGATGGGCAATGGTTTGTGCTACATAAGGTAAGAATGAAGGTTCATTCCGCCTGTTCTGTATTCTCGCCATATTCTTCGGAAGCATAAATGGCGCATCCGTTTCAATCATCATTCTATCGAGAGGTACATATTTTATGACGTCTTCCAGATGTTTAAATCTTTTGTCATCACTTATGGCTCCGGTAAATCCTAAATAAAATCCTTTATCAAGATATGTTTTTGCTTCCTCTAATGTTCCGGTAAAGCAATGTACAACAGCTTCGGGTAATCTGGTAAGGTATTCATCTGTAATGTCATTAAATCTTTTAAATGCGGATCTTTCATGAAGAAAAAGCGGTTTATTGATTTCTATCGCGAGCTCCAGCTGGGCCTTATAACATTTTTCCTGAATAGGTCTGGGAGAAAAATCACGGTCAAAGTCAAGGCCGCACTCTCCTACGGAAACCACATGATCCTGCTTTAATAATTGCCTGAGTTCACTAATACTTTGTCCATTAAAAGATTGGGCATCATGGGGATGAATTCCGGCTGTTGAAAATAAAATTTCGGGATATTCTTCTGCGATTTCCGCAGACTCTCTGCTTCCACGTATGCTGGTTCCGGTGAGAATCATATGTTCAACACCCTCGTCCAAAGCGCGGTTGATAATTTCTTCGTGTTCATTATAGAACTGTTTATTGGTCAGATTAATGCCAATATCAATGTAAGTGTTCATTGTTTTTTACTTTTTATTTGATGTTAATTTCTAAATATAAAATGGAAACTGATTGATTCGCAGCTTCTGTTTTATATCTGCAAAACTAGACGTATGGTACGCAATCTTTTTACGCAGTTAAAAAGAAGAAAAGTAAAAAGGCAAAATACTTTATGATTAAAAAATCTGCTTATCTGCGGGAGTTTTTATTTTCCACGGATTTCACAGATGGTGCAGATGTTTGTGGATACTCTATTCGTTGATAAATTTTTCAAGAAAGCCGATCAGCTTTGTTCCGCCGTGGCTCCAGCGGATTCCATGACCTTCTTTTTCCCTGACTTCATAGACCAGCTCATGTTTGTAATGGAAGAAAACATTCCACCAGGTTTTATTGTCAAGAATTTCATGGATTTTTGCCATTACTTTTTCCTGCTTCTGTTGGTTATTTCCTTTTATTTCGCCCCAGAAATCGTCATCCATTCTTCCAATATGCTTTTCCCAGGCTCTTTGTGCAATGGTAATTTCATTATTGAAAGGTTCCAGACAGGCATTAATCAGCATGTTTTTCAACGGTGGAATTCCATTTTCATTGCGGATGCTTGCAGAGGTTAATCTTTGTCCTAAAATATTCAGCCAATGTTCAAAAGGAACAGCTTCCATCGATGCGGCTTTTACCTCATCTGAACCATTACTTTCAAGAATAGCAATAAATTTCCCAAAACTTTCCTGCCTGTCAATGATTATTTCTTCATTAAAATAAGGCAGCTGCCATTCTAAAGTATTTTGCTTAAATCTATGAATATTTTCCTCCAGAGTTTCCAGGTGTTCTTCTGCTAAAAGAGCTTTGTATTTACTTTTCCATTCTTCTGAAAACAGTGGAATATAAGGTTCAAACATATTCATACTTACTTCGTTGTGATAAGATTAACAGAAAGATTTTCTTCACTGATCAGATAACCAATCAGATTGAACCATTCTTTGCAGTGATCGAGAATCCAGGCATCTGAGGAAATAACGATGGCTGAACTTTTCGCCAGAAATTTATCAGGATTAAACTGAAGATCAGCTTCCCAGTTGAGTTGATTCTGCCCGGCATATTCAAGAACAAGCTGTTTGATTCTTCCACTGTTGGAAACCGGCTGATCAAAAATCCATACAAGTTTCTGAATATGATTTTTCCTGTAAAAAGAAGCAATCAACTCAATGGCTCTTAGGGTTTGATTAACTCTTTTATAAGTTCCATGCACGCCTGAAAGGTCACGGATACAGCCATCCAATCCTTCAAAAACATAAGCTTCAGAAAGCAGACTTTCCAATAAAATAATAACATTGAAACCATCAAGATATATTGTTTTCTCTTTTAAATCCGAAATATCAACATGCTTCAACTGTCTGTTGTGAAGCTGTACATCGGATGCCGACATTCCTCTCAAAGCTTGTATCTGTCGGGATTTCAGACGGTACCTGTTACCAACGAGATCCGAAGCCGCTTTTTCCGGGTAATCTCTGCTCAGCAGGTACTGCATGTCTTCAACGGCCAGTTTCAGCTTACTGATCTGTTTCTCTGAACCGAATAAGGTATCATCACCTGTATTTTTTCCACGGTTTCTGTTATTCATACTCAAAAATAGAGTTTTTGGTGGATGTTAGAAACCACCCCGTCAAAAATTCTTTGAATTTTTGACACCCCTCCAAAGGATGGGAATTTCACACCTTTGATTGTTAAATTTGTCAATGATATCATTTTTCTCATTCTGAATTGGGATCTGTTATATTTTCTACAACAAAAGAGATATTTTATACAACGCCGTGATATTTATTAGGAATAAGTTTGCAAAGACTTAAAAAATACCTTTATGAATACACTGAAAAAATTATGTTATTTGTCTGCAGCGGTGCTGTTATCAGCGTCTTTCGTTTCATGCTCAAGTGATGATAATGAAATCATTATTGAACAGCAGACTCCCTCACAAGTACTGTCTTCTACGCCATGGGAAACTACAGGAGCCAAAGATAAAAGTGGAAATAATGTAGCCCTTACTGATGCCAGCGTGGCAGGATATGTAGGTTTTGCTTATTTCAAAGCAGATGGAAAGTTTGCGATTTATAATCTCACTGACGTTTTAAGATCTATGGGAACATGGTCTGTAGATGCACAGGGAAAAACAAGAACTATTGCTGCATTAAACCCGGATGGAACCACTATTTTCACCCGTGATGTTGAAATTCTTGTGTTGAACAGAAATGAATTCACCTACAGAATCCGTCCTAATTCCAGTGATCCGTCTGTGTATTATGACATTATCCATACGAAAACTTCTCACGCTGAGCCAACGAACGGGCAGCTTACTTTAGCTTCTACTCCATGGGAAACAACAGGTGCCAGGGATAAAAGCGGAAATAATGTTGCTCTTACTGATGCCAGTGTAGCCGGGTATGTAGGATATTCTTACTTCAAAGCTAACGGAACTTTTAAAATTTTCGGTTTAAATGATGTACTGCGATCTGAAGGAACATGGTCTATTTCTCCCGACGGAAAAAAGAGAACGCTTACGACTCCAACTTTTACGCGTGTTGTGGATATTCTGCTTCTGAACGAAACAACATTTACTTACAGAATTACCCCAGATGCGGCTAACCCAGCTGTATTTTACGATATTATCCATACAAAGGTCAACCATAAGGAGCCTTTGTAATGATTATTTTTTTTATAATAAGGAAGAACCTGCTCAGTAACGGGCAGGTTTTTATATGTTTTAATTAAAGGAATGATACCATTTGTAATTCATTATCTGTATTCTTCCCACCATTTTTTCCAGTTTATTTTTCCCAGCTGATCCAGATTTACTTTTTCCCCGATCATCGGAAGGGTAACCGGGATATTGTTTTCTTCAGCATGTTTTGAAGCCAGCTCTAAAGGTTCGTACCAGGTATGCTGTGCAAGCTTGAATTTGGAATTGTGTACCGGAATAAAGTTTTGGGCTTTTAATTCTTTTATTTCTTTCATCAGCTGGTCCGGCAATGTATGAATATAAGGCCACTTTTCGTTATACTGCCCATTTTCCATTACTGCCAGATCAAATGGCCCGAATTTCTCTCCGATTTCTGTAAAATGATTCCCATAACCGCTGTCACCGCCTAAAAACAGATTTTTGGAAGGTGTTTTTAAAACGAAGGAGGTCCAGAGCGAGATATTACGGTTCAGTAATCTTCCTGAAAAGTGTCTTGCCGGAGTAAGCGTGATTCTGAAGCCTTCTGCAATATCTATACTTTCCCACCAGTTCTTTTCAATGATTGTATCAAATGTCCAGCCCCAATATTCAAAATGCTGTCCGGTTCCCAGTCCGCAAATGACTTTTCCTACTTTATCCTTTAATTGCTGAACGGTTTTATAATCCAGATGATCCCAATGATCATGCGAAATAAGAAGGAAGTCAATCTCGGGCATATGTTCCGGTTTGTAATAATCGGATCCCTGAAAAGCTTTTATTGAACCCGGCATGGGAGAAGCATTTCCACTGAAAACAGGATCTATTAAGAATGTCTTTCCATCAACTTGCATGAAATAGGAACTATGTCCAAACCATATCAGCACATTTTCATCCGGTTGAAGATTTTTAAGATCAGTCTCTACAAAAGGGAGCGCTGTTTTGGGTGATGTGTTTTCTATTTTGCACAGGCTTTGAAGGAGTAATTTCGTCATACTTTCTCCTTCTAACAGTGCCGGGGTTGTCAATATGTTCTGAAACCGGCCGTTAAGATAATTGGGCAGTGTACTGAAATATTCTTTTCTTTTTTCATCGGGAAACTGTCCCAACTGCTTTTTTAAACTTTTCATTTATTTTATTTTAAATCCAGCCCGGTTTCTAAAGGTATACTCTTTATCTTATTGGGGTGTGAAATTTTACTATAAAATAAATATAAGCATAAGATTCTGAGCTGTGAAAATAAAATGAAGAGGATGTTGAAATTTTAATTCTTTATGATTTAATGAAAACTATTCTTAAAAAATCCATTTAACCAGTCCAAGCACAAAGATTCCTAATACTATGCAACCTATTATCATTACAGCAAAAGTCTGCACAAATTCTGTCCAATACTTTTTTTTATCGAAAGTAAAATCACTGGGGTTGATATAATAGACGTCATATACCAAAGGATCTATGCGCAAATCCGGCCGAAAATGTACAATTCCCTGAATATATCTTCTTCGTAAAGCTTTTAAATTTCCGATATAATAGCTGTAACCGGCATCAGTTCCGTCAAAATCTACGTCTGCTGCCGAACCATTGTACTTTACATTTAATATATACATCTTGTTTCGTGGGCTGATACTTACATCATATACATCGGAAAGGTTATATTTTTCCAGATCATGATAAAGAATTTGATCTATCGTTCCATCGGCTCTTTCGTAATGAATTCCCTGATCATCAACCTGTATCTTTCGGACTACTCTTTTTCTGATTCTCCGCTGGTAAAGAAAAAAACGGTATAAACCAAAAGCAAGAGCCGGATAGTATAGTATTGCGACAACAATAAATATGACCGGTTTATCACTCATCACAACGGGCAATCCCAATGCCAGCAGGAATGCCACCAACAATAAAAGTACCCCAAAAGTTCTGGTTATCCAGGTCATGAACCACCATGTTTCAGATGTTAATGGCAAAAAATCTTTTCTTGTATCCTCTTGCATACCCTCAAGATACGAAAAAAGTAAATAACCTCAAGTAAAGAGGGACGCTGGAAGAGGGAGGCAGAAGGTTACTGTTAGTCTGATAATTTCTGGCAGTTATTGTTAAATCCATGAAATTCCTATAAAAAATGATAAATTAAGAAGTTTTTTATGATCTCAATACCTTTCCTCTTACTGCTTCCGGTTTCCAAACTACTTAATCAGATTAAATAATACAAAAGAGCCACAGCAGCACCATGACTCTTTTACCAAATTGAAAATAAGATATAATTAAATTGAAACTATGAAATCGTATAGGTCTTTTCTGTAGTGGTATTGTAGGTATCGGAAATCACATTGTCTACAAACCTCCACTCTGCAGTAGAACTTCCGGTGGTAAATTTCACATGCAGATATCCTCTTTTATAAAGATTGGCATATTCCAGGTCATCAATCAATAGTGAAAATGCCTGAGCCAGTTCTATTGCTTTTGCAGGATCCGAAGTGATTCCCAGATATCCTTCAAGGCCAGGAGAAGAAACGGAACTGCAGGCAAGCTCTGTCCCGATAAATTTACCCTGGGCATCGGTAAGCTTTCCTAACCATGCATTGTGGGTATCTCCGGCCAGTACCACTACATTTTTTCCTGCAAGAACAGAATAAAGCTGTTCTCTTTCCATGAAATATCCATCCCATGCATCCAGATTGTACGGTAAAGTCGTTGTGATTCTTGCAATTTCCTGCGGTGTCAATGTAGGATCCTGTTGTTGATGTCTTGTTTTAAGAATAATCAACTGAGTGATGGTATTCTGAAGCGCCTGCATAGTAGCCGGCTGTGCACTTCCATACTGTTTAATTTCCGCAAGAATCTGATTCAACAGCATCAAAAGCTCTGCAGGAACCATCATTTTCGTCATTAAAATCTGTTGTCCAAGCACTTTCCATTTGGCTGTATCACCATTGATCTGGGCATTCAGCCATGACATCTGCTCGTTTCCGATCAGTTTTCTGCTGGTGCTTAAGAAATCTGTTTTAAACTGTGTCTGATTAAAACTTCCTGTATTATCAAGATAATCCGAATATTCCATTTGTTTATCCCTTGCAATCACCCTTGTATCCATCATGTAAAGGGAAACGATATTCCCGAAGCTGAAACTTCTGTAAATTCTCATATCTTTCCCTGTTTTAAGAGGAATGTATTCGCTGTAAGCCTGAAATGCAGCCATTTTTCTTGCCTGAAAATCTCCTTCGTTCGGCTGATGATTTTCTGCTCCTGTTTTATAGGTATCATTGGCAAACTCATGATCGTCCCAGACACAAATGAAAGGCTTTTTCTGGTGAAGAAGCTGAAGGTTTTTATCTCCTCTGTACTGCCTGTATCGTTCCCTGTAATCGCTGAGGTTAAGAATTTCCTTCGCCGGCTGATGGGCTCTTCCCAACTGATTGGTGTAGGGGTTTGTTCCGTATTGTCCGGGAGCATATTCATAAATATAGTCTCCAAGGTGTACGACAACATCTGCTTCAGATTTTGCAATCGCACCATACACATTGAAAAGTCCTGCAGGAAAGTTGGAACAAGATACGACAGCCATTTTAACTTCACTTACAGCATCTGATTTTGAAGGTAAAGTAAGGGTTTCTCCTGTTACGCTGACTTCCTTAGTTGTACTGTTATAGAATCTGTAGTAATATTTTGTGTTGGAAGAAATATTCTGTACATCTACCGCTACAGTAAAATCATTTACCAGTGCAGCATTTGCCTGACCTCTTCTTACTACTTCTGAAAAATTGCTGTTTTTACTGATTTCCCATGTAATCTCTGCATCTGTTCCTTTTGAATACCGGGTCCAGATAATAATTCCTGTTGCGCTTGGATCAAAACTTGCTACCCCGGATTCAAAACCTCCGTTTTTAAGATCATCGGGGGCATTTCCGTTTTCAGTAAAATCATCGCTGCAGCTTTCAATTAAAGGAGCTAAGAAAATTCCTCCGGCTGCCAATAGTGAATTTTTAAGAAATCTTCTTCTGTTGAGTGGGTTGTTGTTTTCCATCATTACTTTTTTTGCAAAGCAACGGTATCCGGAGAAGACGGCTGTTAACTGTGTTTTAAATATATTTTATGATTTTTTAAACAAATGTTTAATGTTATGCATAGGAAATTGTTATGATATGTATCGCTGTAATGAGCAAACACAAAAAGGAAACCTTTCCGGCTTCCTTTTTCAACAAGTTCCATAGAAGAAACTTTGTTTTCATCAAATATATTATTTATGGTCTTATTTTATTCTCCTAATTCCAGCTGGTTTCTGACCAAATTAAAATATTCTCCTTTTTTGGATACTAATTCCTGGTGGTTACCCTGCTCTACAACTTCGCCCTTTTTCAAAACAATGATATTGTCTGCACTTTTTACTGTGGATAAACGGTGTGCAATGATAACAACGGTTCTTCCTTTAAAAAATTCCTGTAAATTATCATGTATAATTTTTTCATTTTCTGCATCCAGCGCAGAAGTAGCTTCATCAAAGAAAATAAAATCCGGATTTTTATATACAGCCCTTGCAATAAGAATACGTTGTTTCTGCCCTCCGCTCAGATCATCTCCTGCGGCTCCTATTTTGGTGTCAAATCCTAAAGGAAGACTTTGAATCATTTCGTATATATTGGCTAATTTACAGGCACTGATCAATAATTTTTCATCTGCGTCTTCCTGCATGGCAATATTCTCCCTTATGGTTCCGCTGAATATGTATGAGTCCTGAAGAACAACTCCACAATTGCTTCTCCACCAATCATGATTGATCTGAAACAGCTCTTCTTGCCCGATGTTCAGATCTCCTTCTGAAGAAGGATAAAATCCCAGAAGAAGTTTGGATAATGTGGTTTTTCCACTTCCGCTTTCTCCAACTATGGCAAGAACTTTCCCGTTAGGAATTTTAAAATTGATATTTTTTAAAACATAGGGCTGATGTCCCCCCGGATATTTGAACCATACATTATTTAAACTAATATCCTTACTCAGCAGAGCCTGATTTCCCTCTTTTAAATTAAGGTTTTCATCGGTTTGCTGTAGAATTTCCTGAACTCTTTTATACACTAAACTTGAATCCTGAAATGAGCGGAAAAACGCGACCAGATTTTCTATGGGTGCGGAAGCAATACCTATAATATATCCTATACTCAGCATCTCACCAACCGTCATTTTCCCAAGTGATACCCAATACACGCAAAAAAAGGTAGTTGAAAATATAAATAACTGTTTAATAATGCTGGTAACATTGGTTTGATAAATATCCAGGATAAGACTTTTTACTTTGGTCTTATATATCTTTTTCTGCAGCTCTTCCCACTTTGATATTCTTGAAATATGAGCATTACTAATTTTAACGGAAACCATTCCGGTAATCATCTCAACAAGATGATTTTTGCTTTCTGAATTTAATTTAAAGGCATAATAATCTATAATCCTTCTTTTATTATGAAACAAGTAAATCCATACAGTGGAAAAAACAGCAATTCCCAGAAACCCTAATGCTATATACTGGTTATATATTAAAAGCCTTATTACGAGTACAATCAGTAAAAAAACTGATAAAATATTCGATAGCAATTGTCTGGTTAACAACTGTTCTATTTTTGACTGTTCTTCTATTTTCTGTAATAGGTCTGTGTATAATCTGTTTTCGAAAAAAGAGACCGGAAGTCTGACTGTTTTCTGCAGCAAGTCATTCAGCATTTTAATGCTTACCTGTGAGCTAAAGTGTACTCCTACAAAATTCTGAAGGATATTGATGAGTATCTGCCCTCCATACAAAAGCATCTGAAATCCAAAAATTCCAATGATCACTTTTCCTTCTTTCGACTTCATTCCTTCGTCAAACATCTTCTGAATCAGCTGAGGAAAGATATAGGAAATAACGGAACTTATCGTAATTAAAAAAATCAGCAGTCCAATTTTGAAATTTTGTTTTTCTAAAACTGAACGAATATAGCTTTTGAAAATTTTTAAATCCTGCTGTTCAAAAGGAGGTTTAAACTCAACAAACTCTTCCTTCGGGATTAATTGTAGCCCAATCCCTTCGTTATCTGTGGACGAAATCCAAAGCTTTACAAACTGCTCTTTTTTAAGCTTTAGTCTGCCATATTTGGGATCTGAGATATAATAAAAATTATTTTTGATTTTATAGAGTACAACAAAATGCTCCTGCTCCCAATGTAAAATGCAGGGTAAATGAACATCCTCGTTCAGTGTAGACAAAGGAACCTTAAAGGGAGTTGTATGAAAATACAGCTTTTTACCGGCATCATTAATATCTGCCAGAGTAACCCCGGAGCGGGTAACTTCAGTAAGGTTTCTCAGATATACCAGATCACAATCTTTGCCGTAATATTTTAGAATAATCTTAAGGCAAACCGGACCGCAATCCATCTGTTCTATTTGGGAATAAAAGGGGAATTTGTTGAACACAATAATAAGTTAAATTGTTATGCCTAGTGTTTTTAGCTTTTTAGTAAATTCTTCGTCATTAACTAATTGCTGGTTATTGGATATTTTATCTAAATAATTTTCTACTATAATTTTTACTAATTTTTGCGGAGAACTTTTGATATGAGAAAAATTCTCATTCAGATAATCTAAAAAATCTTCATCTTCAATTTTGTCGATACAGCGCATGGCTATAAGTAAATTTTCCTGATCGCCTGAAAATTCATTTTGCTTTAGCAGGGTGTTAAAGATCTGCTGAAATATCAGTCTTGTTTTTTTCTCATCCTGCGAAGATTTAAGAATGGCGATATAAGAGTTGTTTATAATATGTTTTAACATTCCCTGCTTATCAATAAGGGGAAGATCTTCAGCCAGATTTTTGCAGTTCTCGTTTTCATGTTGGTTAAACATGAAAAAAGCCAATATCTTCATAACTTCTGTCTTGTACCGCTCTTCATTTTGAGTACGTGCAAAAATTCTGATTTTATTAAGTGATTGTTCTCCAATAATTATGGCAAAATAAGGAAACGTGTTACTCTGAACTAAAGCACTTTCAATAGCCCTGTCAATATTTTCCTCTGCCAGTACAAAATCATTTTCCACGTAATTTTTATACGCAAGCAAAGCATAGTCTAAGCTTATCATCCCCTGATGAATAGGCTCTATGAAATAGGTATTCATACTTTGCATTTTTGAATAAAGGTAATTTCCTAAGGTAGTATTCCCTGTACGAAAAGCAGAAAGTGATTTTTCAGACAGATTCATATAGTAAAACAATCCTGCCTGGATATCTTCCGGAATATCTTTTCTAAATTCTTCAATCAGATTTTCGAAAATATGTCTTGGTTTTTTCACCTCATATTCCCTGAATTCTACTGTTTTTATTTTGTCTAAAATTATTGTTTCCATACATCATCTATTAAGAAAGCACAGCTTGTTCATTAATATATCTTTGAAGAAGAATTCTGTCGTCAATATTAAATTTGAAGGAAGGACACGCCGGGATATTATCATACCAGTTTTTCGGACATGCTCCACCACACAGAGGAAGGAATTTACAGCTTTTGCACCATGAGTTGTTGTCCGGTATTTCATTAAACCAGTTTCTCATGACAACATTTTTGCTGTCTACATCTTTATCTTTCGCAATGTTTCCGGCATAAAACTCAGAGTTATCATATTTTGGAGTGTACGGGATTTCCCAGCATGTGGAGACATTTCCAAAAGCGTCAAATACTTCTGAGGTCTGGCTTACTACCATACAAGGTTTAGTAACTCTTTCAGGAATAATCTGTGTTTTAAATTTTGCTTTTGATTGCAGAAGCTTCATATAAACTTCTATTTCAAGCTCAGCAAATTCTTCTTTTGACACGCCTTTAATAGTAGCTTTGTTATCACCCCAGTCGTGGATAGGAGCAAGATAGAAACTTACGTGCTGAAGGATTCCTTCTGCTTCCAGATAATCAATAAAATCTATCACATTGTAGCTGTTTTCTTTATCTACATTACATCTGATATTGAAACTTGCTTCTTTTTGATATAATTCGGAATTAACAATTTCTTTGATATTTTTAATGATAATATCAAAACTGTTAGAACCATTTTTCAGATATCTTCTCTTATCATGGAATTCCTGAGTTCCGTCAATTGTGATCTGATATTCTGTAACCCTGTAATTTTTTACCAGTTTTTCAAAAAGAGAATATTTAAGGCTTAAAGCATTTGTAATAATTCTTGAAGAATATTTTAAATTTTTCTCTTCACAAAGGCTGATTAAACGGGTGGATAAATTAGAGATAGCCGAAAGACCTGTTAACGGCTCTCCTCCATACCATGTAATACTCAAATGTTCCAGATCGTTTGACAAACTTTCCATTTTAGTAATAATTCTGTCATAGGTAAGATCTAAAACTTCTTTTGACATACTTTTGTTAGTATGCAACTGACCGCAATAGTGACATCCCAGCTGGCAGTTTCCTGAAGGCTGAATCACATAAGAAAGTGTTTTCAGATCCTGATGATCTACAGACATGATGTTGTCTGAAAGGATTTCTCTTAACTCATCTTCAAACTCAGGTACATAAAATTCATTTTTTATCAGGTTGATAAAAATTTCTTCGGGAATCTGAGTGGTTTCAAGATTACATATTTTTTCATATAACCCTTTTTTCACTTCAATGGATGTTCCGGAACGGGTAGAAAAAAGAATGACATGATCATCTAAAATTTCCTCGTTTTCTATGGTATGGATATATCTTGATAATTTGTATTTCATAATTATTTTATTTTACTATTAAATAGAGTAGCACGAATGCTACTCTACTTTTTACTTTAGTTGTAACTCCAACATTCGTTACCACTGCAAGTTTGTGTACCTCCGAATCCCCAGCAGTCATTCTGACTTGTGCACGTTGCTGCTAGCTCTAAAGGTAACTTACCTCCCTTGATTGTCTTTACTGAACTTTCGCTCATTCCCTGTAGCTTATTTTCAGTGATTTTTTTAGACAATTCAAACAATTTTTTGTTTTTCATCACAATAAATCTTAGGTTAATTTTTTCTCTTGTAAAGTTTTAATTCCACACAAGACCCTGCAGAACATAAATTTGTGGAATCAGAGTTCTATTAGTTATAACTCCAGCAGCTGTTACCACTGCAAGTAGCTGTACCTCCGAATCCCCAGCAGCTGTTCTGACTTGTACAGTCTGCTGCTAATTCCAAAGGAAGTCTACCTCCTTTGATTGTCTTTACTGAATTCTCGCTCATTCCCTGTAGCTTGTTTTCAGTAATTTTTTTAGACAATTCAAACAATTTTTTGTTTTTCATGACAATAAATTTTCATGGTTAATAATTCTCCTGAACAGTTTTAATTCCACACAGGACTATACAGAATACAAATTTCTTTATGAAAAGCTCCAGCAATTAGGATCTACGTGCAGATCCGGCCTGCACCAACTACAGGTACATTGGCTACAATGGTAAGCGAGTAAGCCACCGGTAATAAATACAAGGCCTTCTTTTTGCAGTTTTTTCATTTTGACATTTGTGATTTTCTGAGAAATCATTTTAAGCTTTTTGTTTTTCATAGAAGTAAGTTTTTTATGTTTATTACGAATCTTAACTCTATAAAAATTAATCAAGCCTATGTGGGCGAATTATTGGTCAAAATAAGCCCAACAACTGTTTAATGCACATGGACTGGTTCCATAACCCCAACATGCATTTGCACCGAAACATGCACAGTCTGATATAATCTCTTTTTGTATTCCTCCCTTAATAACTTCAACTGATTCTCTTTTCATTCCTGGGATTTTGTTCTCAGTAATTTTTTTAGACAATTCAAACAGCTTTTTGTTTTTCATCACAATAAGTTTTCATGGTTAATAGTTTGCTGAAAAGTTCCGGCTTCAGAGAAGGCTCAGTAAAAATTTTTATGAAAAGCTCCAACAATCATTCGTCGAGCAGATAAACGGACCACAGTATGAATTACAATCAGGATGTCCATAGCAATCTCCAGTAATATCCTTTCCTGCGTAGATTGTTAAAACCTCTTGTTTTTCTAATTTTTTGATCTTACCGAGGGTTATCTTTTTGGATAACTCCACAAGTTTTTTGTTTTTCATGGTTATTAGTTTTTATTCTTAGTGTATTAGTTTTGCAGTAAAAAAACAGGATTACAGCCGGGGGTTTTCATTTTGAGTTCTCCCCTTGTCTATGTCTCCGGTATTCACTTTTTTTACTTTGTTGTTTCCAAATGTTTTGGATATGCTGAGTGATATGGATCTTAAATTTGATTGCGAAAGAGTTTCAATATATCCGTCATTATTATATAGTGTATTGCGGGAGTTTGAAAGATTCAGCAGATCTTTTACAGAAAGCTTGAACTTAAAATCTTTATAACTCTTTGAAACCTCAAGCTGATTATTGATAAAATAACCGTTTTTCTTATTAACTAATGTATATGGAGAGGTGTAACCAAAGTTATAGCTTATGTTCCAGCCTTTATTCCAAAGATTATTTCCACTAATTGTAACGGAAGAGTTATTATACCAAGAACTAGGATAAACATCATAGATATCTGCATTATTGATATAATACATTCCTGTAGACAGATTGAACATCCATTTGTTTTCAAACAATGGTTTATTATAGTTCAATCCCACATAAAGACGTTTTACATTACCTTCAAAGTTTTTGGGTCTTGTAATGGAAACATTATCTACAACCTCTGTATAAGGAAGAATAGGATTTTTTACAATTCCGAAATTACTTACAAACACCCAGGTTCTTTTTATGCTGTAGCTCGCATTGAATAAGTACATCTTTGCCACATTAAGGTCAGGATTTCCGGTTTCCCACCAGGTTTCATTATTCTTATAAATAAACGGGTTCAAATCATCTACATAAGGTCTCCATAATGCAGTTCTGTATCCCAGAGAAACTCTGTTGTTCTTATTGATCATATAAGAAAGGTTGATGCTGGGCACAATATTGTTGTAACTTCTGGAAAAGTTCTCGCTAACTGTATTTTGTTTTGCGTTGATATTTGTGTTTTCATAACGCACCCCTAAGTTGACATCCAACACAGAAAAGATTTTTTTCTTAACATTAGTATATAACGCGTTTATATTTTCATGATACGTGAAATTATTGGAAAATAGGGTATTCAATGTGCCGTCTGCGTTGTAATAAGCATAAGGGTTATCCGTAGAAAGCCAATTAAGCTTTCCTCCCGCTTCAAGACTAATCTTTAGTTTTTCGAAAGTTTTGGAGTAATCTACTCTTACCGTATAATTGTCCTTCTGATAATCATTATATATTAAATTAGTATACGGATTTGTCAAATTAAAAAACTCTGTCGTATTATCTCTGTGATGGGTGTAATAATCAAAGTTGATATCTAGTCTTTTGGATTTTTTATCATCATCAAAGCTGTAATAAATATTTCCTCCGAAAAGATTCAGCTTATCATTTTGTGTATTTACCGTTCTGTTTTCAAAAATTCCTCCTGTAGTATCATAGTATATATTCCTGTTTTCAAGTGAAGATTCAGGTGTTTTGTGGTAATATTCCAGAATACCTCCTATGCTGCTTCTTTCATTAAGCTCGTAATCAAAACCTGTATTTCCTCCAAAGTTGGTTTCTTTAATCAGCGTACTTCCTATAATCTGATTTCTGCTGAATTTTGAGCTATAGTTATCAATACTGTTTCTTTGCAGGTCATTATTATTTTCAAAAAACAGCATGGTATTATTTGAAAATCTGTTTTTATGATAATTTAAAGCAATATTCGCCTGCTGGCTGTTTTTTCTGTTTTGTTTATCGGTAATGGTAAAACTTCCTTTCAGTCCATCTGTTTCCAGTTTCTTCAGCTTCAGATTAATAATCATTGCATCCTCCAGATCATATTTTGAGGAAGGATTGGTAACCAGCTCTATCTTTACCAGATTAGAAGCCGGCATAGCATTAAGATATTGTATTAAATCTTTGCCTTTAAGAATTGATTTTCTGTCATTGATGTAAACAGAGGCGTTCGTTCCCAGAAGAGTTATTTTATTATCATCTACTTTTAACAATGGTGTTTGAGAGAGAACTTCGGATATGTGATTTCCTACAACCAAATCGCTATTTTCAACATTAAAAACAAAACGGTCATCCTTTTGTTCAAAAAAAGGTTTTTTACCATTCACTTTTATTTCTGCAATTTGTTTTTCTATAACTGTTTTAATGGAATCTTTCTTCTCTTGAGAGAAACCCAACAAGGGAAGCAGAACACTTACACATATTAATATTTTCCTCATTTACTTTCAATATTTCTGATGCAAACATCATGATTATACCTAAGGTCTACAAGATTAGTAATCCGAGATTGATCAATATCGGTATATCATTTTCCAAAAATTTACAAATTCACGATTAAAAGAGATCAATACACAACTGATAAACAACCGTTTATACTTCCATGATAAAAATCCGATGATAATTCATAAATTTGCAGTGTATTTAGAAATATGAAGAAGTTTCATTTAATTATTTTAACTGTTTTCCCTGTTTTTTTCTTTTCTCAAAGTATAAAGGGACTAAACATTCCAGACTCGTTAAAGAATAAAAGTTATAAGTATATTAATGATGCTTACAATAAAGTATTCCAGGTTGACAACGATAAAGCTGAGCTTTTTGCCAATTACATTCTATTAAAAGGAAAGAAAGAAAATAATAAGGACATCCTGTTTGATGGATATTATAATATAGCACGGGTAAAAAATCTGAAGAATGAAAACGGGCATCCCTTTGCAGATTCACTCATCTCTGCCTCAAAAAACGTTAATAACTACGATTACCCGGCAAAATCTTATATATTAAAGGGTATTTTATTCAACAATGAAGGGAAATACAAAGAAGCTTTAGATGAATATACTATAGCTATTAATCACAACAGAGCTGAAAATAAAGAACAGTTTTTTTATATAAACAAACTCATTGCTATCCTAAAAACAGCCACAGAAGAATATCAGGAAGCACTCCCTCTCTTTTTGAAATACTATAAGTATGAAAAAGATAAAATAAAAAACAACAATGTAGATGCTAAAAACTATATTGCTTCTATTTTTTCTTTAGCTAATATTTATACCAAATGTAAGGACTATAAAAAAGGTATTGAATTTGCAGATCTGGGGCTTACAGAATGTAAGAAATACAATAATTATTCTTATTACAGCTATCTGCTTATGATAAAAGGGATTAGCCTCTTTTATGTAAAAGATTATTCGCTGTCTTATAAAATCCTGCTGGAAGTACAAAAAGGATTGATAACAAATAAAGATTATAGTAATCTAGGAGTTTTATATTACTATCTGGGAAAAATAAAATATGCAACCCGCAGTGAAAACGAAGCTATAGAATTTTTTAAAAAGGCAGATTCAATTTCTTTTACTTTCAACAGTTTTGAACCTATAAAAAGAGAGGGATATGAAATTCTGATAGACTTTTATAAAAAGAAAGGCGATTTAAAAAACCAACTAAAATACATTGACAACCTGATGTATAGTGACAGTATAATAGCTGTGAACCGAAAAAATCTTTCAAAAGAAATTCTGAAAAAATATGACACCCCTTTGCTTATGAAAGAAAAGGTAAGTGTAATTGAAAGACTGAACCATCAGAATGCCTGGCTGATATCGTGTTTGCTTCTGATTACTTTAGCTTTCATATTCGTAATCAGGAAAAACAGGAAGAAAATAAAAGAATACGAAAAGCAGGCAAAAGTATTATCAGAAAAACCTTTGAGTACCCCTGTGCTGGAAAAAGAGCAAAAGAATGAAACTCCCATTACAGATAATGCTTCCATTACCATTGAAAGAAAGGAAAAAGCTACGAAAAGTGACCTTTCTTCTAATCCAAAATTTAAAATACTCATTGATAAAATAGAACAGTTTGAAAAGACTAATAGTTTTCTAAATAAAAATATTACTTTAGATTCTCTGTCAAAAGAATTTGATACTAACAGAGATTATCTCTCAAAGCTAGTCAATGAATTAAAGGGTAAAAACTTTTCCCAATATCTGAACGAGCTTAGGATCAACTATATTGTTGAAGAATTAAAATCTAACGAAAAAATAAGAAAGCATACCATTGCTGCTATTGCTGATGATATTGGCTACAACAATGCTGAGTCTTTCACGAATGCCTTCAAAAAAATAACAGGAACACTTCCTTCTTATTATATAAAAGCACTCAATTAAAACAAAATTACAAACTGCTAAAAATTAATATTTTACATGTAAATCTCACCGAAATTTATCAATTTCGGCATATATAAATTCTTTATTTACAGGAATAGAATTTCCTTTGTACTTCAATTTATTTAAAAATCTTAAAACTACTTTAGCAGTGAAAAAAATTAAAAAAACAGAAAAAAGATTATCCCTAAACAAAGTTCAAATGTCTAAAATAAAAGGAGGGATTAGCTCCGGAGGAGGTGATCAAATGCTTTTGAATGATGGTAATGATACGGTCTTAGACAAAACATTAGATACTCTGGATGTGACAGTAAAAAATTAATGACAATTTTAACATTTTATCAGTAATTTTGAGAAAAATTACTGATTTTTTATTTTTATGAAGTACCTGTTAGCCCTATCATTTTTCCTTACATTCAATATTTCTTTTTCTCAGAAAATAAGTATTAAACATTTTAATGACTACAATATTGAAAAACTGCAGCCTTTAATTTCTTATTTAAATTCTGAAATACAACAGAATTATAAAGAAAAAGACAAGGCGGTAAAGTATGATAATCTTTTCAGAGTAAGTATGGCAGCACAAAACTATGATACTGCTTTAAGTCAGCTAGATTCAGTACGCAGTGTTTACAGAAAAAGTAATCCTATTATTTCATACGCTATGGGAACACAGTATGAAATTTACATAAATGCTCAAAAAAATAAAAATTCATACAAAAATTTTCAGGAAAAATATAAAGAAGAATTTCTGAAAAAATATGAAAGTCTTCCTATAAAAACACAGGTCATACTTCCCCGCTATTTCAATGGTGATACCGAGAAAACAAAAAAGGAAATTCTGGCTACTCTTAAAAATGATTTTGAGAACAAAGACAGCGTAGATCTGAAAAAAGCTTTACAGCTATGCAGAAGTTATAACTCATATATAACAGGACCTACATTTGATATCGCTAAAAATTATTTAAAAGAACTCGACTCCAGAAACTTTGAAGTAAAAGACAGTTTATTAATCAATAATAATATAAGTATAAGAGTTGTTTTAAATAAAAAAATAACTAATCCGGAAGCCACCATCCTGGTCAATTCCATCTATCCCGATCCGGAAGATGTCAATGATCAAAAAGTACATGCAAGCTCTGGTTATCATTCTGTTTACATTTATCCCAGAGGAAAATATACGAGCAACGCTGCCATAGAACCTTTTGAGCATGAGCAGGAAGATATAAATAAGGTTATAGACTGGGTGATAAAACAGCCATGGAGCAATGGCAAAGTAGGAATGATCGGAGGCAGTTATCTGGGATTCAGCCAATGGGGGGCCGCTAAAAATATTCATCCTGCTCTAAAAACTATTATTCCACAGGCCTCTGTAGGAATTGGCGTTGTAGATTTCCCCATGAATAATAACATCTTTTCATCCTATTCGCTTCGTTGGATTAATTATGTTACCAACAATAAAATGCTTGATGCAGGTTTTAAAGATGAAGATCATTGGAATTCTGTTTTTAAAAAATGGTATGAAGGTGGTGAGGCATTTAACAAGTTAGATTCTATTGCCGGTAAAAAAAATATCATATTTCAGCGCTGGTTAAAACATCCGGCATTTGACAGCTATTGGCAGAAAATGATTCCTTATAAAAAGGAATATTCTAATATCAACATCCCGGTTTTAACCATTACAGGATATTATGACTCTGATCAGCTGGGAGCATTATATTATTTAAGAAACCACTCTAAATATAACAAAAACGCCGACCATTATGTCATTATCGGCCCGTATGATCATTCAGGAGCTCAAGGTTATATTAAAAGTAATTTAAAAGGGTATGCTATTGATTCTGCAGCCAATATTGATCTCGGAAATATGACAATGGAATGGTTTGATTATATTCTGAAGGGTAAATTAAAACCAGCTTTCTTAAAAGATAAAATTAATTATCAGGTAATGGGAACCAATGAATGGAAAAGTACCTCCGGCATTGATGATTTTGATAAAAATAAATTAAAATTCTATATCACAAACCAACATCAGCTTTCTCTAGCAAAAGATAAAGATAAAGATAAAGACTTCACACCACTTACGGTAGATTTAAAAGACCGTACCAATGCAGATGAGCTTTTTAAGCAAAAAGATAATGTGCTCGATAGTAAAATTTACAGTCCAGACGCTGTTGTATTTTCATCACAGCCATTTGAAAAACCGGTAGAATTTACAGGAAATTTTGTGGGTAATCTGAAATTATCTGTTAATAAAAAAGATGTTGATGTATATATGAAACTTTATGAAAAGACCAAAGAAGGTAAATATTTTCTGTTATCCACCTATTATGGAAGAGCAAGCTATGCTAAAAGCTCAGAGAAAAGAAAATTGCTGCGTGAAAATAAAGAAACGGATATAGCTGCTGTCAATAATGAATTTGTAAGCAAAAAAATAGAAATAGGCAGTACACTTGTCTTGGTGCTGGGAGTTATAAAAAATCCACTTATGCAGATCAACTATGGAACCGGAAAAGATGTGAGTGAAGAAACCATCAAGGATGCTTCCGTTCCTGTGGAAATAAAATTTTACAATAACAGTTTTATAGAAATTCCTATTTCACTTAATTAATGCCACGTTTTCCATTTCAGTTTTTTGACACATTTGTTGTCAGATCGCCAATTTTTTCCTACAAAGAATTTCAGGATCATTTCTCTGGTGAAAACATCACCAAGGGATCTTTAGAAAAATATTGCAACCATACAATTTTTAGAGAAGCCATTTATTTAGCTTCTCTTTCCTTATATGATGAGATAAAGAAATTGACGGATCGTGAACATACAACGTCTAATTTGCCAAATGAAAAAACAAAGATTTCATTATTAAAATATTATAACCGCTCAAGTACCCGCTGTACCCCATTTGGTTTATTTTCAGGAGTAAGTACAGGAAAATTTGAAAAAGAGACTCTATTTCCGATATTCTCAGAGCCTACAAAAGTAAGAGATACAAAGCTGGATATGCATTTTTTAGTGGCACTATCAGAGCAGATTCTTTTAATTCCGGCCATTAAAAATAGTATCTCTTTTTTTCCTAACAACAGTATTCATAAGGTTGGAAATAAAATTCGCTTTGTAGAATATGAAAATACAGGAGGAAAAAGAGATTACATCATTTCTTCCGCTCCATTTTCCAAAGAGTTGGAACTTATACTACAATTTTCAGAAACCGGTAAAACAATTGACCAGCTTGCCACCTTTCTCGTTCATGAAGATATATCTTTTGAAGAAGCCCGGGAATTTATTGATGAGCTTATCGGAAATCAGGTTTTGATAAGTGAAATTAATCCTACAGTTTCGGGAGGAGATTTTCTGGAACGATTAATCTACATGCTAAACAAAATTGGCAGATATCAGGAAAAAGATATTTTAGTGGCTATTAAAAACAAGATCAGTGAACTTGATTTACATTTTGGAAATACGGCAGAAGTATATTCTGAAATTGAGGAACTCATCAAAAAGCTGAATGTACAATATGAAAAGAAATATCTTTTTCAGACAGATCTTTATTTTGAAGATGAAACAAATTTATCCTATCAATGGAAAAAAGAACTGAAGAAAGGAATCTCTTTTCTGAATAAAATTGCTGTTCCTTACAAAGAATCTGCTTTAGAAAAATTCAAAAAAGCCTTTTATGAAAGATTTGAAAACGAAGAAGTTCCATTATCGTATGCTTTAGATCCGGAAATAGGAATTGGCTATTTACAAGATATTATGGCCAAAGGGGTTCATCCTTATATTGAAGATTTAATCCTGCCCTATTCTAATCAGAAAAAAGAAATTCGGGTAAATCTTAATCCGGTACAAATTATTCTCAATAGGAAATTACAAAAAGTTTATTGGAATAAAGATCATGTAATACATTTAACTGATGATGATTTTAATGGTTTTGAGGAACAGTGGAATCAACTGCCAGATACATTGTCCGTTATGGCTGAAATCATTTCAGAAAATCAGCAGGAAAAATTATTTTTAAAATCTGCCGGTGGAAATGCCGGAAAATTATTGGGCAGATTCTGTTCAGAAAAATCATCTATAAAAGATTTGGTGAAAGCCATTGCTGAAAAAGAACAGGAACTTAATCCGGACAAAATTTTAGCAGAAATTGTACACTTACCCGAATCCAGAATTGGAAATGTGATCAGAAGACCTTCTATAAGAGAGTATGAAATTCCTTATCTGGCGGGCTCTGCATTAGAAAAAGACAATCAAATTTTTGTGGAAGACTTGTACCTGTCCATAAAGAATAGCCAGTTATTTCTAAGGTCAAAGAAGCACAATAAAGAAATTATTCCTCATCTTACGAATGCCCATAATTATTTAAACAACTCTTTACCTGTCTACCATTTTTTATGCGATTATAATAATCAGAATGTAAAACCTTATTTATCATTTAGCTGGGGGGGATTATCCCAAATTTATGACTTCCTTCCAAGAATTGAATATCAAAATATCATTTTGTCTAAAGCACAGTGGAAAATTGATCCTGAACAAATTCATTATTTTGATTCCATTCTTCAATCTGGTAAAAAAGATCTTCTGTTTCAAAATATTGAAGAGTGGAGAAAATTAAAACAAATTCCACAATGGATACAGTGGGTAAAAGGAGATAATACACTGGCGGTCAACCTGAAAAATTACGATTTAATTCAAATGTTTTTATCATCCGTAAAAAATGAGAAACTAATTTTTATTGAGGAGTTCCTGTATAATGATCAGTCAGATTATATTCATCAATTCGTTTTCTCTCTTTATAAAGATCTATAAATAAGATGATAACCAGAAAATTTCATCCGGGAAGTGAATGGCTTTATTTTAAAGTTTACACCGGGATCAAAACTTCAGATACTATTTTACAGGAAGTTATAAAACCATTAGTTGAACAATTACAAATTCAAAACCTTATTGATCAATGGTTTTTTATACGATATAACGATCCTAAACCCCACCTGAGAATAAGATTAAACCTTAAAAATATAACTGCCTGTAGTATGATCCTGGGAATGATCAATTCCTTATTTAAGGATTATCTGGAATCGGGAGAAGTCGCTTCTATCATTATGGATACCTACTCAAGAGAACTTGAACGTTACGGTGAAAACACGATAGAATACGCGGAAGACCTCTTTTTTAAAAGCAGTCAATTGATTTTAAACTTTCTGGAATACAGTGATGAAGAAAAGATCATTACTTCTTTATTTTATATAGATCAAATTTTATCAGCATTCAACCTATCTCCTGAAGAGAAAATAGAGTTTGCAAAGCGTTCTGAAAATGCTTTCAAATCAGAATTCAATGCAGATAAGAACTTAAATAATCAGTTAAAGAAAAAGTATAATGAGTTTTATCCTCATTACTTTGAATTTATTACCTCTGAGGAATATGAAGAAATCAGAAATTTAATAAAAAGTAATATCACTGAAATTGCATTAAAGCCTGAAGAACTTTCAAAATTAGAAAATGACAATGTATTAAAAATAAAACCAAAAGATTTCTTCAAAAGTATTTTTCATATGCATATTAACCGATTGTTTATTTCCCATCAAAGATTATTTGAGATGGTGGTTTATGATCACTTATTCCGTCTTTATAAAACAAACAGAACCCATTCTCTGAAAAAATAAATTTGAATTTATGAAAAATAAAAAACCGCCTACATGATGTAAGCGGTTGATTTTCTGTGGTCCCACCTGGGCTCGAACCAGGGACCACCTGATTATGAGTCAGGTGCTCTAACCAACTGAGCTATAGGACCTCAAAACTTGGTTAAATTTTGTGTTTGCAAAAATAGTAAAATTTCTTTCACTACAAAATTTTTTATTGCTTTTCTTGGCAAAGTTCTACCAGTACGCCGTTGGTAGACTTCGGATGAAGGAATACAACTAATTTGTTATCAGCACCTTCTTTCGGTTCTTCGGAGATAAACTGAAATCCTTCTTTTTTTAATCTTTTTACTTCCTCTAGGATATTTTCAACCCCAAATGCGAGATGATGGATGCCCTCTCCTTTTTTATCAATAAATTTAGAGATCGGACTTTCAGGATTACTGGCTTCCAGAAGTTCAATTTTACTTTCTCCTGTTTCGTAAAAAGAAGTTACCACACCTTCTCTTTCCACCGTTTCTTTTTTATAGGATTCTTTTCCTAATAGTTTTGTAAAAAGTTCATCAGAAACGCCTAAAGACTTTACTGCAATACCAATATGTTCTAGCTTCATAAATAGTAATCAATATAATTAAATCGTAAATTTGATACTACAGTTGAATTTCAAAGTATCAATTCAAACAAAAGTACTAAATTTGCAGAAATTATGGAAAGTAACAGACAAAGAAAAGTAGCACAGATCATTCAGGAAGACTTCGCGGAGCTTTTCCGCAAACAGGCTGCAGAAAGCAAACAGAGCATATTGGTATCTGTTTCAGATGTAAAAGTAACTGCCGACTTAGGAATTGCCAAAATTTATTTAAGCATTTTTCCACAGGAGTTCCGTACCGCTGTGATGAAGGAGATTGAAGAAAACAAACCTCAATACAGAAATTTCATTGGCCAGAAAATGGCAAAGCAGGTGCGTATTATTCCACAACTTAACTTTTACCTGGATACCGCTCTTGATGATGTTGAAAGACTGGAAAGAGAATTAAGAGGCGAAGGCGACAATCCTGTTTTATAGATCTTGAAGAATATTGCATTTTACATAGCATCCAGATACCTTTTGGCTAAAAAAGGAAGTACTGCCGTTACGTTCATTACGTGGCTGGCCGTGGGTGCCATGACGGTTGCTGTGGCTGCAATGTTCGTCATTATTTCGGTATTTTCAGGACTTGAGGACCTGAATAAAGACCTTATTTCCAATCTTCATGCTGATCTTACTTTAAAAAGCACTTCCGGAAAAACAATTAAAAATCTGGATAATGTCACAAAAATTCTCACCAGCAATAAAGAAATCAGCAGTTTCTCCCGTGTTATTGAAGAAAAAGTATACATCAGCTTCAACGGAAAGGGCGATATTGCTTACTTAAGAGGTGTAGATTCTGCCTATGTGAAGGTAAATCCTATCAATAAAGAAGTATTCTACGGAACGTATCCAAGTTTCAGATACTCGAATGAGGTATTGATGGAGAACAGTCTGGATAACAGACTATCAATTCCGGTAGATTCTTCCAATCATTATGCAACAGTCTTCATGCCCAAACCGGGAACAGGGATTATCACCAAGGAAGAAGACATCTATAATAAAAGAGATATTCTGGTAACGGGTGTTTTCCCCGGAAAAGACCAGCTGGACAATTATATCGTTTCTCCTATTGAGCTTACGGAAGAATTACTTAGTCTTCCTAAAAATTCGGCTTACCAGATTGTTATTAAATTGAAAAATCCGGAAAATGCAGATATAGTAAAACAAAGTCTGCTTTCTTCACTCGGAAAAAATATTGAGATCAAAACCAAGGAAGAAGAGAATGCAGCTTTCTGGAAAATGATTAACACTGAAAAGCTTTTTATTTACCTGATCTTTGCATTGGTGATCTTTATTACGACCTTTAATCTTGCCGGAGCAATTATCATCCTTCAGCTTGATAAAAAAGAGCAGGCAAAATCATTGATATCACTCGGCTTCCCTTTAAGCCATTTAAGAATGACCTATTTCTACACCGGACTTCTGATTGTTATTTCCGGAGTAATTACCGGATTAATTTTTGGAACAGCTCTTTGCTATTTCCAGCTATATACAGAATTCTTCAGAGCCAATGAAGTTCTGCCATTCCCGGTAAAAATTGTAGGAAAGAACTATCTTATTGTAGCCCTTACGGCTTCTTTATTTGGAATCACTATTTCATGGTTCTTTTCAAAAATCAGTAAAGAATATATTACTAAAAACTAATATTTCAAGTTTATATATTACATACAATTAATATACTTCGGTTTCATTTTTTCGTACCTTTACGCCCCAATTTTAAAAAATGAAACAAATTTTATCTTTTTTTCTTTTAAGCGTGACATTTATAAGCGCTTTGGCACAGGCTCCGGCAGGATATTATAACCAATCGCCGACCTTAACAGGTGCAGCTCTTAAAACAGCTCTTAAAACCATTATCACTAATGGACATGTAGACAATGGTTATGGTGGCCTATGGACAGGTTATGCTACCACAGACCGCGATTATTTCTATGAAAATGATGGAACTATTCTGGATATTTATTCTGAAAATCCAAATGGACCAGATCAATACAATTTCACCCTGGGGACCAGTCAATGCGGATCTACCGGATATTCTAATGAAGGTGACTGTTACAACAGAGAGCACGTAATTCCTCAGAGTCTATTCAACAGTGCATCTCCTATGGTTGCTGATATTCATTTTATCCGAGCTACCGATGGAAAAGTGAACGGAATGAGATCCAACTACCCTTTCGGAATTGTAGGAACCCCTTCTTTTACTTCGAAAAACGGATCAAAATTAGGAAATTCTGTATCAGCAGGATATGCAGGCACTGTATTTGAACCCATTGATGCTTTCAAAGGAGACATTGCGAGAATGATTCTTTATTTCGTAACAAGATATGAGGATAAACTTCCTAATTTCACTACTGGTGACATGCTTGGCAACACCGCATTTCCGGGATTACAGCCCTGGGCACTTAATCAGTATTTAGCGTGGAATGCAATGGACCCTGTGTCTGCTGAAGAAATTGCCAGAAACAATGCTTCTTATACTTACCAGGGAAACAGAAACCCTTTCATTGATCACCCTGAATATGTTACCCAGATCTGGGGAGCTCCGGTTATTGACAGCCAGGCACCTACAGCAGCAACCAACCTCGTTGCCAGCAATCCGACTTCAAACTCTATTGCTTTAAGCTGGACAGCTGCAACAGATAATGTGGGAGTAACGTCTTACCAGATTTACGCCAACGGAACATTAAAAGCTACTGTTTCAGGAACAACAACATCTACTATTGTTTCAGGATTATCACCATTGACTCAGTATACATTCTACATCATTGCTAAAGATGCTTTCTCAAACTCTTCCCCACAAAGTACAACTGCTACAGAAACAACTCTGGATGTACCTGCCGGAGGAGGAAGCTGTGGAACTGAAAATTTTGAAATGATCAGCGGTGCTGCCAATACTTATCTGACAGCAACCTGGACCAACAACGGAATTTCCTGGACTGCAACAGATGCAAGAGTTGATCAAACCATCAATAATAAAGCGATCACCATTAGAAATGGTATTTTAACAAGTTCTTCATTTTCAGGTGGAGTTCAAAGCTTAACTTTAACAACTCAATTGAAGTTCTCCGGAAGTGCAGGATACTTCAATGTTCTTGTAAACGACGTCAATGTAGGAACCATTCCTTACAGTAATGTTGTTACTACAACTACCATTAATAATATAAATGTGAGCGGAAATGCGGTGATTAAACTGACAAATTCCTCTACTTCCAACAGAGTAGCTCTGGATGATCTGAGCTGGACATGTTTCGGAACTACGCTAGCTACTGCTGAAAACCTAAAAGACAAGTCAGCTATTACCATCTACCCTAACCCGGTAAGAAATAATGAATTATTTGTAAAAGGAGAAAACCTTAGCAAAATTTCAAAAGCTGATATCTATGATCTTTCCGGAAAATTAATTGAAACGATTGCCAATCCTTTCAGACATTCAAATAAGATCAACCTTAAAGGTTTGCTTAAAGGAACTTACATTCTGAAAACAGAAAATTTCTCTACTAAATTTATCGTAGATTAATTATTAAAAAATATTTCAAATTAAAAGACTGGATTTATCCGGTCTTTTTTTTACTTTTGATAGATGGATTCCAATAAAAAATTAGGATTGATAGGACGAAACATTTCCTATTCTTTTTCTAAAAAATTCTTCGAAAACAAGTTCCAAAAGCTCATGCTGAAGAACTTCTCCTACGATATTTTTGATCTGAACGAAATTAATGAAGTAGAAAAACTTTTTGCGTCTCCGGACCTGTTAGGTTTCAATGTAACGATTCCTTACAAAGAAAAAATAATTGATTATCTGGATGAATTAAGTGATGAAGCGGAGAAAATAGGTGCCGTAAACTGCGTTCTTATTCAGGATGGTAAGAAAACAGGCTATAATACAGATGCATTCGGTTTTGAAAAAACGCTTCTTTTGCACAGAAAACCTTCACAGGATAAAGCTTTGATTTTAGGAAACGGAGGAGCTGCAAAAGCCGTAAAATATGCCTTGGATAAACACAGTATTCCTTCAGTCACCATTTCCAGAAGTACGGAAATCAATTTTGAAAATCTTGATCAGGAAACTGTTGCCGACCATAAAATTATCATTCAGTGTACGCCGGTAGGTACTTTCCCGAATGTGAAAGACTGTCTTAATTTTCCTTTTGACGGGCTTTCTTCAGATCATTTGGTTATCGACCTGATTTACAATCCCAACTACACCCAATTCATCATCAATGCCTCTGAAAAAGGAGCAAAAACCGTGAATGGCTATTATATGCTTGAACAGCAAGCAGAAAAAGCCTGGGAAATTTGGAATTTTCAAAAAAAATAACATAAATTAGTACTTTAATTGGCCTTAAAGCTATATTTAAAAGATATTAACGCCACTCACATAAAAGATTTGCTATGACTACAGAAAACAATCTTTCTGAAAACGAAGAAAAGAAAAATCCTAACGAAGTATCTCAGGACACATCAGAAAACACGGTTTCTCATGATGCAAACCACCATGACGATGATACAGAACACCTGGATGAACATGAAGAAGAAATTTCCCTTGCCGATGCTTTAAAGGAAATGGAAAAAATCATCAACACTCCCAACGCCGGTGAAAATTTCAAAAGATTCAATCAGCTGAAGGAAAAAGCAAGTCATTACATCCATGATGAAGTGGAAGATAAAAAGCATGAATATGTAGAAGCCGGAAATCCTGCTGAAAATTTCAGCTATGAACATCCATCTCAGGCAAAGTATTCTGCATTGGTTAATATCTTCAAGGAAAAACATGATGACTTCCAGAAAGGACAGGAAGAAGAACAAAAGAAGAATCTGGACCACCGCCAAAGTATTATCGAAAGACTTAAAAATCTATACACAAGCTCAGAACCGGGAATCAATCTTTTCAAATCTATTCGCGAGATTAAAGAAGACTGGTCAAAAGCCGGACAAGTTGCCAAATCTGAATTCAAAATTCTTAACAATAATTATTTCCACCATCTGAATCAGTTTTATCAGATGCTGGATCTGAATAAAGAATTTCTGGAACAGGAATACAGCCACAATCTGGAAAAGAGAGAGCATATCATTGCCCGTGCTAAAGAACTTGAGAATGAGCCTGTAATTCAGAAAGCGTTAAACGAGCTTCAATATCTTCATAAACTTTGGAAAGAAGAAGCAGAACCTGTTGCTGAAGAATTCCGTGAAAAAACATGGGAGGAATTCAAAGAAATTTCCAACAAAATTCACGAAAGAAAGTCTGAACTTTCCGCATCCATTGAAAAAGAGCAGGCTGTGAACCTTGAAAAGAAAAATGAGATCATCGCTGAAATCAAGAAACTGTCTGAACCTTCGGAAACGCCCAACCACAACTACTGGCAGAATGCCATTAAAAGAGTGGAAGATCTGCGTTCTGAATTCTTAAAAACAGGAAGTGTTCCAAGAAAACTTTCCAACCAAAACTGGAACGACTTCAAAACGACACTAAGAGGCTTTAATACAACGAAAAATAATTACTACAAATCGTTGAAAGGTTCTCAACAGGCGAATCTTGAAGAAAAATTAAAACTGATCCAGACTGCACAGGACAATATGAATAATGAGGAATGGGATATCGCCGTTCCGTTATTCAAAAAACTTCAGGAAGACTGGAAAAAAATCGGCCACGTTCCAAAGAGCATGACCAATAAAATATGGGATGAATTCCGTGACGCCTGTAATGCATTCTTCAACAATTACAGAGAGAAGAGCAATACTTCTACCGACAACTGGAAGGAAAACTATAAAAACAAAAAAGCACTTCTTGATGAATTGAAGGAAGTTTCCAACGAAGAAGGAAGCATCGAAAGAATTGAGCAGATCAAGACTTCATGGAATAACATCGGAAAAGTTCCGAGAGACAAAATTTCAATCAACTCTGAATTCAACAAAACATTAAGAGAGAAATTGAAAATAAACAAGATCAATGAGCTTGAACTGAAAGAAGAAGGTCTATCTGAAAACCAGCTTACCGACAAAGCAAGAAAGATCAAAAATCAAATCTCTGACCTTGAGGCAGAAATCGTTAAACTGGAAAACAACCTTTCTTTCTTCAACAAACCGTCGAGAGAAAACCCTCTGTTGAAAGATACTTACAACACGATTGATGAGAAAAAGGCTCATCTTGAAACATTAAAACAAAATCTCCACAGCATTATCAGCGGAGAATAATACATAACAAAATTAATAAAGGCGGAGCAAAGCAATTTGTCTTCGCTTTTTCTTTTTATAAAACATGAACAACGACGAATTTTATATTAAAAGATGTATCGAACTGGCTCAAAAAGCTCTCGGCAACACCTATCCCAATCCTCTTGTAGGAAGTGTTATAGTGCACAATGGGGAAATTATAGGTGAAGGATATCATCATAAGGCGGGAGAAAACCACGCAGAAATCAATGCCATCAATTCCGTTAAAAATAAAGATCTGATCCCGGAATCAACGATCTATGTATCTCTCGAACCGTGCGCCCATTATGGTAAAACACCGCCTTGTGCTTTAAAGATTAAAGAGCTGGGCTTTAAAAAAGTGGTGATTGGTGCTATGGATTCTCATGACAAAGTGAACGGCAAAGGAAAAAAAATCATTCAGGATGCTGGAATTGAAGCTGTATCAGGAGTGCTGGAAAAAGAATGCATTGAACTGAACAAAAGGTTTTTCACTTATCATGAAAAGAAAAGACCCTATATCGTTTTAAAATGGGCAGAATCCGGTGATGGTTTTCTTGATAAAGATTTTAAACCGACTGCTGTTTCAAACTCGTTAGTGAATCAGTTTGTTCATCAGTTAAGAGCTGACGAGCATGCCATTTTAGTAGGAACTCAAACTGCATTCAATGACAATCCAAGTCTTACCGTAAGAAATGCAGAAGGAGTAAACCCTGTCCGGATTTTAATTGATTTTGATTTAAAAGTTCCTGCCAGCTTCAATATTTATAACAATGAAGCAAGAACATTGGTTTTAAATTCTGTGAAAGAAGGTTCTGAAGGACATATTCAATTCATTAAAATCAACAAGGCCGATTTTCTGGCTGAACTCATGGTGGCATTGTATAAAGAACAGATACAATCAGTTATTATCGAGGGCGGCCGTTTTACGCTGCAGGAATTTATTAATGCAGGTCTCTGGGATGAAGCAATAGTGATAAAAAATGAAAATCTCATCCTTAAAAACGGAACAAAAGCGCCGGAATTCAATTATACAGCAACGAAAACAGAAACATTCAGAGATAATATAGTTTCATTCTATAATTCAAAATAACACGATTTTATCACCGTAAAATGAAATAATTTATTTACATTAGTTTTACAAAATTAAAACGACCATGAAAAATTTGAAAAAAGTATCAAGAACCGGTTTAAAAACAATCCAGGGAGGAGCTTTTGTAACATGTATCCTGCCCACCGGACAGCCTACCACATGCAGAGATAAATGTCCTCAGGATTTTTGCGGCCCAACAAGTTATATGTGCCTGATTCCGATGGATCTTTGCGGAGATGGAATGTAAGATATAATTTCAGATCAAAAAACAGATAAGCCGTCAAGATTTGACGGCTTAATTTATGATCATGGTGCAGAATCGTAAAGCATTTAATATTTTTGCATAAACAAAGCAGGAACCTCCAATGACGTTTGAATACAAAACCATAGAAAAACCCATAGAAAATACTCTTTTAAAAGAAAAAGGGAGCAAGTTCATCGGATTTGCTTTCCCGGTAACCAATGAAAAAGAATTAAAGAGTGCGCTGGAAAAAATCAGAGAAGAACATCCGAAAGCTACTCATCACTGCTATGCCTTCAGAATGGGATTAAATGGTGAAAATTACCGTGCCAATGATGATGGTGAGCCTTCCGGAAGTGCAGGTTTGCCAATCTACAACCAGCTTCTGGCTAATGAAATCACGAATGTGCTTGTCATTGTTGTCCGTTATTACGGGGGAACCAAATTAGGGGTTTCAGGATTGGTAAAAACCTATAAAGAATCGGCAAAGATCACATTGGAAGAAGCCAACATCATTACCAGAGAACTGGAAACAGAAGTAGAGATCAGGTTCAACTTCAATCAGCAGAACACGATTTTCACCCTGCTTTCAAAATTTGATGCTAAAGTTTTGAACTTCGATGCGAATGAAAACTGTATTCTTACCGCCTCACTGAAACTGGCACAAAAAGAAAGCATCTCAGAAAAGTTTTCCGAGATGCAATATGTTTCATTTGAATTTAATGACTAATCCCTCCTTCCACCAAGAAGCAAAGATGCCCAGTAAAGAAGTTGTGCCAGAGAGCCTAAGGCTGCCACCACATAAGTTCTTGCGGCCCATTTCAGGCTGTCCTGTACTCCAACAAATTCTTCTGCAGTTACCGTTCCCGTATCTTTAAGCCACTTCATCGCTCTGTTACTCGCATCGTATTCCACGGGAAGCGTTACAAAAGCAAAAAGAGTGGTCATCGCAAACATTGCTACTCCGATGGCAAGAACAGTTGTATTTCCATTTGGATTTTCAATTGTTCTCGATGCCGCCATTACTGCGATACCCGCAATAAGGACAAACTGCATCAGATTAGAACTTATATTTACAATAGGAACCAGCTTTGAACGTAAATTCAGCATAGAATATCCTACCGCATGCTGCACTGCATGTCCGCACTCGTGAGCTGCTACTGCCGCTGCCGCTGCATTTCTCTGCATATAAACTCCTTCCGAAAGGTTCACTGTTTTATCTGCCGGATTATAGTGGTCCGTCAACTGTCCGGGTACTGATATTACCTGAACATCATTTATCCCGTTATCTCTCAACATCTTTTCCGCTACTTCTTTGCCTGAAAGGCCATTTCGAAGGTGTACATTGGAATAATATTCAAATTTCGATTTCAATCTGGACGAAACCCACCAGCTCACCAACATTGAAATACCAATAATGATATAATAACCCACCATTTTATATAAATTTTGTGTTTAATTTTACCCATAATCAAATAAAAACTGTGCCAAAGTATACGATATTATTATTTATATTTGTCCTTTAATTCCTCTCAAAAAACATGTCTACAGTTTCAATTATTGAAGTAAAAACAGCGGGTCAGCTCAAGCAATTCGTAAAGTTCCCGATGGATTTGTATAAAAACAATCCCTACTATGTTCCGTCTTTTATCAATGACGAAATCAACATCTGGAATGCTGATGAAAATCCTGCGCTTCAATATTCTGAGGCAAAACAATATCTGGCTTATAAAAATGATAAGATCGTTGGAAGAATTGCCGTTCTGATTAATCATAAGGAAGAGAGAGAATTAGGAATTAAAAAAGTTCGTTTCGGATGGATCGACTTTATTGATGATGCTGAAGTTTCAAAAGCATTGATTCAAAAAGCAGTTGATTACGCTAAAGAAAAAAGTATTGACAAAATTGAAGGGCCTATGGGCTTCACCAATCTTGACAAAGCCGGGATGCTGGTAAAAGGTTTCGACCAGCTTGCGACCATGATTGGAATTTACAACCATGCGTATTATCCTCAGCATCTTGAAAACCTGGGTTTAACCAAAGAAAAAGAATGGGTAGAATTTGAAATCATTTTCCCTGAAACGTTACCGGATAAAATTCATAAATTTAATCAGCTTATTTCTGAAAAGTACAAACTGAAAGTTTTAAAATTCAAAACGAAAGAAGAGATTATTCAGTATGTGGATCCTATGTTTGATCTTCTGGATGAGACTTATAAACATCTTTCTACTTACACTCCGATTTCGGATGAACAGCGCAAAACCTACAAAGAGAAATATTTCAAACTTATTGATAAAGATTTCATTGTTTGTATTGCTGATGAACAGAATAATCTGATCTCATTCGCCATTACAATGCCTTCTTATTCCAAGGCGCTGCAGAAGTCCGGCGGAAAACTACTTCCATTCGGCTGGTGGCATTTTTTACAGGCAGGAAAGAAAAATGACAGAGCCAATTTTTACCTGATCGGTATTCACCCTGATTATCAGAGAAGAGGGGTCACTTCCATTATTTTCAAAGAAATCTGGGATATTTTCAGAAAAAAGGGAGTAAAATACCTTGAAACCAATCCGGAGCTGGAAGAAAACAAAAGCATTCAGCTGCTATGGCAGGATTACGATCCGGTGAATCATAAAAGAAGAAGAACCTATTCAATGGAAATCAAATAATTGATACCGTATTTTGTACGATGTAAATTTATCACCTAAACTTTGAATTTTATGAAACCACAGCTTATCATATTTGCTATTTTAATTGCCGGATTTATTATTTACAATTTTTTATTTCAGTCACCGGATGACAAAACAAACACCGTAATCAATATTCTTTTTGCGAGTATTCTTTTTGGTTACATTTCTTTTATGGCTTATACTCTTCTGAAAAAAATGAAGAAATAAGACCATAAAACAGCAACAGCACTGGTTTGTCATGTAAGCTCTTTCCGGTATTAAATGAATTCAAAATATTCCAAATGCAGGGAAAGAGAGTCCGTCTTTCCACAGTTACTACAAAAAATGGGGAAAAACACACCAAAAAAATAATCATAAAAAGCTAATTTTTATTGATTCTAAATTACCGGTTTAACTCATTTTCATCCTACTTTTAAGCTGATAAATTTCATGCTTTCTTGTTTATTCGCTAAATTTGCAAATTGAGATAATAATGCAAAAATGAATTTACCTGAAAGTTATATTCCAATCCTTATCCAGGCTGGTGTAGCAGTAGGATTTGTAGCGGTTTCTTTGCTTGGGGCACATTTCTTGGGGCCACAGCAGAAAAAAGGAAACTCTGTAAAAAACCAAAGCTGGGAATGTGGGGTTCCTGTAGAAGGAAACGCCAGAACACCGTTTTCTATCAAGTACTTCCTGACTGCGGTATTGTTCGTACTATTCGATATTGAAATCGTATTCTTTTATCCTTATGCTGTCAACTTCAGAGAATTCGGTATGGAAGGATTCCTTGCCGTACTTACATTCGTTGCGATATTCTTCGTAGCGTTTTTCTATGTCTGGAAACGCGGTGCGCTGGATTGGGATAAATAAAGTAATTATAAATTTTAATTAAACATTTTAGATGGTGATTTTAAGTTATGCCATTAAGAATTAATTTAAAATCTAAAATTTAAAATCTAAAATCATCTACAAGATGTCAGATAAAAAACCAGTAATAAGAACAGATGCACCTGCTCCCGAAGGCTATGAAGGAGAAGGGTTTTTCGCAACAAAACTGAGCAGTGTAATCGGGATGGCAAGAAAGTTTTCACTTTGGCCGTTACCATTTGCAACCTCTTGTTGTGGTATCGAGTTTATGGCTACCCTGAACCCGACATATGATGCTTCAAGATTTGGTATGGAAAGAAACTCTTTCTCTCCAAGACAGGCAGATATGCTGATGGTTTGCGGAACTATATCAAAGAAATTGGGACCTGTCCTGAAAGAAGTGTACACTCAGATGGCTGAGCCAAAATGGGTGGTAGCAGTTGGAGCTTGTGCTTCCAGCGGTGGTATTTTTGATACGTATTCTGTGCTTCAGGGAATTGATAAAATTATTCCGGTAGACGTTTACGTTCCGGGATGCCCTCCAAGACCTGAGCAGATCATTGAAGGTGTAATGCAGGTACAGGCTCTTGCAGAAAGCGAAAGCATCAGAAGAAGAGACATGCCTGAATATCAGAAATTATTAGATTCTTACAACATAAGCAACTAAACGGAAATGACAAACGAATTTGTATTAGAAGCAATCACAAGAGAATTTCCGGAATCTGTTATTTCAAGTTCAGAACCTTATGGGATGCTGACGATTGAAGTGAAGAAAGAAGATATTAAGAAAATCATTCATTATCTTAAAGATTCATCTCTGGAATTTAATTTCCTTACGGATATCTGCGGTATTCACTATCCTGAATTCCCTGAAAAGGAAATTGGCGTTGTATACCATTTGCATAATATGATGGCCAATTTCAGATTACGTCTGAAAATCTTCATGTCCAGAGAAAATATTGAAGTAGACTCTCTTGTGGATCTGTATGTAGGAGCTAACTGGATGGAAAGAGAAACGTTTGATTTTTATGGGATTAAATTTAAAGGACACCCGGATCTGAGACCTATCCTGAATATGGAAGACCTGGGATACCACCCAATGTTGAAGGAATATCGCCTTGAAGACGGTACAAGAACCGACAAGAACGATAGCATGTTCGGAAGATAAAAAATAATGCAATAAGCAGTAAGCAGCAAGCAATAAGCTTAAAGCCTAGAGCCTATAGCCTAAAGCATTTCAATTATGAAAGATAACTCATTATCTAATATACTAAACCAGTACGAAAGTAAGGAACAGATTGACGGACAATTGTATACCCTGAATCTGGGACCTACCCACCCTGCTACTCACGGGATTTTCCAGAATATCTTAACGATGGACGGAGAAAGAATCCTTCATGCTGAGCAAACTGTAGGATATATCCACAGAGCATTTGAGAAGATTTCCGAAAGAAGAAACTATTCTCAGATCACGACCCTTACGGACCGTATGAATTACTGTTCTGCACCGATCAATAACTTAGGCTGGCACATGACAGTAGAAAAACTGATTGGCGTAGAAGTTCCAAAACGTGTAGACTATATGCGTGTTATCCTGATGGAGCTTGCGAGAATCGGTGACCACCTGATCTGTAACGGGGTAACCGGGATGGACTCAGGAGCTATTACAGGTCTTACTTATATGTTCATCGAAAGAGAACGTATTTATGATATGTACGAACAGATCTGCGGAGCCAGAATGACTACCAATATGGGAAGAATCGGAGGTTTTGAAAGAGATTTCACTCCTAAATTCCATGAGCTGATCAAGGATTTCTTAAAAACATTCCCGCCAAGATTCAAAGAATTCTGTACTTTATTAGAAAGAAACAGGATTTTCATGGACAGAACCATCGGTACAGGAGCTATTTCTGCCGAAAGAGCATTAAGCTATGGTTTTACAGGTCCGAACTTACGTGCGGCAGGGGTAGATTACGATGTAAGAGTTGCACAGCCTTATTCCTCATACCAGGATTTCGACTTCATTATTCCTGTTGGAACTTCAGGAGACACTTACGACCGTTTCATGGTTCGTCAGCAGGAAATCTGGGAATCAATCAAAATTATCAAACAAGCATACGAAAATCTTCCGGAAGGACCATTCCATGCGGATGTTCCTGATTTCTATCTTCCTGAAAAGGCCGATGTATATCAGAAAATGGAAGCATTAATCTACCATTTCAAAATTGTAATGGGAGAAACTGATGTACCGAAAGGAGAAGTTTACCATGCTGTGGAAGGTGGAAACGGAGAATTAGGTTTCTATCTTGTGAGTGACGGAGGAAGAAGCCCTTACAGACTTCACTTCAGAAGACCATGCTTCATCTACTATCAGGCCTACCCTGAAATGATTACAGGTTCTGTAATTTCAGATGCCATTGTAACGATGTGTAGTATGAATATTATTGCGGGAGAATTAGACGCATAACTGGAATTATAAATTTTGAATTATAAATTATAAATTGATTTTAGACCGTTATTCATTTAGAATTTAAAATCTAAAATCTAAAATTTCAAAAATGAGCGAAACAATAGCTTTTAAACCGGAAAGTTTAGCACAGGTACACAAAATTATCGCAAGATATCCTGAAGGAAGACAGAAATCTGCTCTTCTTCCTGTACTTCACCTGGCACAAAAAGAATTCGGAGGATGGTTAGATGTTCCTGTGATGGATTATGTTGCCGGACTATTAAGTATCCAACCGATCGAAGTATATGAAGTGGCTACTTTCTATACCATGTTTAATATGAAGCCGGTAGGTAAATATGTATTGGAAGTTTGCAGAACAGGACCTTGTATGGTTTGTGGAAGCGAAAAAATCCTTGATCATATCAGAACCAAACTGAACATTAAGGATGGGGAAACTACTGAAGACGGTATGTTCACTTTAAAGCCTGCTGAATGTCTTGGAGCATGCGGATATGCACCTATGATGCAGCTAGGAAAATTCTTTCATGAAAATTTAACGATAGAAAAAGTAGATGAAATCCTTGATCTTTGCAGACAAGGACAAGTTGCTTTAGACTAATAGAAATTTTAAATTCTAGATTTTAGATTTTAAATTATTCACTTAACGTTTAATCATAATTAATGCAAGAAGCCAAAAGCCTATTGCAATAAGCAAATAACAATGAGTAAAAAACTTTTACTTAAAGACGCACATATAGAAGGTATTCGCTACTTTGAAACTTACCGTAAACAGGGAGGTTACACAGCCGCTGAAAAAGCCTTGAAAATGACTCCTGACGAAATTCTTGAAGAAGTAAAAGCTTCAGGATTAAGAGGTCGTGGTGGAGCTGGATTCCCAACAGGAATGAAATGGAGCTTTCTGGCAAAGCCTGAAGGTGTTCCAAGACACCTTGTTGTGAATGCGGATGAATCTGAACCCGGAACGTTCAAGGACAGATATCTGATGGAGTTCCTTCCTCATTTATTGATCGAGGGAATGCTGATTTCTTCTTACTGTTTAGGTTCCAATACTTCTTATATCTACATCCGTGGAGAATATTCGTGGATTCCGGATATCCTTGAAGAAGCTATTGAAGAAGCTAAAGCAGCAGGATTTTTAGGTAAAAATATTTTAGGAACCGGTTTCGATCTTGAAATCTACGTACAGAGAGGTGGTGGAGCATACATTTGTGGTGAAGAAACTGCATTGCTTGAATCCCTTGAAGGAAAAAGAGGTAACCCAAGATTAAAACCGCCATTCCCGGCTGTAAAAGGCCTTTGGGAGAGACCAACGGTGGTAAACAACGTTGAGTCTATTGCGGCAGTGGTTCCGATCATTGATATTACAGGTGCTGAATATGCTAAAATCGGGGTGGGAAGATCTACAGGTACGAAATTGATTTCTGCTTGTGGAAACATCAACAAACCGGGTGTATACGAAATCGATATGACGATCACTGTAGAGGAATTCATCTATTCTGATGAATATTGCGGTGGTATTAAAGATGGTAAAAAATTAAAGGCTTGTATTCCTGGAGGAAGTTCTGTTCCGATTGTTCCTGCTAACTTATTGTTAAGAACCGTGAACGGAGAGCCAAGATATATGAACTATGAATCATTGGCAGATGGTGGTTTTGCTACCGGAACCATGATGGGTTCAGGAGGTTTCATCGTTTTGGATGAAGACCAGTGTATTGTAGAACATACCATGACATTGGCAAGATTCTACAATCACGAAAGCTGCGGACAATGTACGCCTTGCCGTGAAGGAACGGGATGGATGTACAAGATTTTAAAGAAAATCGAGAAAGGAGAAGGAAAAATGGAAGATATCGATCTGCTTTGGGATATCCAGAGAAAAATCGAAGGAAATACGATTTGTCCGTTGGGTGATGCCGCAGCTTGGCCAGTTGCAGCAGCGATCCGTCACTTCAGAGATGAATTTGAGTGGCACGTAAAAAACCCAGAGTTGTCTCAGACACAAAATTATGGATTGGCACATTATGCTGACCCTATCCCGGCTGTTGAAAAGAACGCATAAGTAAAAGATGAAAAAATTATTGGTGGTCGGCTTAATGATGTCGAATTTTGTATTTGCACAGAATAAAAAAACTGATACTGCAAATTATAACAGATCTGTTGAAGAGGATTTGTCATATTTAGTAAGTGAGAAAGAGCAGATTAAAGCTGAGAGAAAGGAAAAACCTTTACCATTGAGCAAAAAAGGTCAGGTTTTCGTATTTTATGGTTGGAACAGAGCAGCTTACAGCAATTCTGACATTCACTTTACCGGAAACGGATACGATTTTCAGCTGAATAATGTAAAGGCACAGGACAGGCCTACAAAATTTGGAATTGTCTATTTTGATCCAAGCTGGTTTACTGTAACACAGTATAATTTCAGAATAGGATATTTTATTAAAGACAATTTAGCATTGGTATTAGGGATCGACCATATGAAATATGTAATGGATCAGAACCAGACTGTAGGTTTCAAAGGTCATATTTCAGATCCTGAGTATGCAGCAATGGTTCAGAACGGGCAGGTTAATCTTGCAGATGAGAAGTTCCTTACTTTCGAACATACAGACGGGCTTAACTATGAAAACTTAGGTCTTGAGAAATACAAAAATCTTGTTCATAAGAAAAATATAGATTTAGTATGGTCTTATGGAGCCGGAATCGGATTTATGTTTCCGAAAAGTAATGTAAAACTTTTTGGCAACGAAAGAAGTGACCGTTTCCACGTTGCAGGGATGGGAACCGATATCAGATCCAGTCTTAACCTTGTATTCTGGAAAAACTGGATGCTGAGATTAGAAGGAAAAGCCGGTTATATCAATATGTGGGATATTAAAACTACATTAAATAACAAACCGGACAAAGCACGCCAGGATTTTGTTTTCGGACAGGTCCTTGGAGGAATTGGATATACATTTAATACAAAGAAATATAAATAACAAAGCCTATTGCTTAACGCATAAAGCTTAAAGCATATCATATGAGCGAAGAAGTTAAAAAATTCAAAATAACTATAGACGGACAAACTACCGAAGTTTTGCCTGGTACTTCTATTCTGGAAGCTGCAAGACAAATTGGTGGTAAATCTGTACCTCCTGCAATGTGCTACTACAGCAAGTTGGAAACCAGTGGAGGAAGATGTAGAACTTGTCTTGTAGAAGTTTCTAAAGGATCTGAAGCAGATCCTCGTCCTATGCCAAAATTAGTAGCAAGCTGCAGAACTAATGTAATGGACGGTATGGAAGTAAAAAATCTTACTTCTGAGAAAGCTCAGGAAGGAAGAAAAGCCGTTACCGAATTCCTATTGGTAAATCACCCGCTGGACTGCCCTATCTGTGACCAGGCAGGAGAATGTCATCTTCAGGACTTAGGATATGAACATGGTGTTGAAAATACAAGAACAGAATTCGAAAGAAATACTTACGAAGCTGATGATCTTGGACCGAACATCAAATTAAATATGAACCGTTGTATTCTTTGCGCAAGATGCGTATTGACAGCCAACCAGCTTACAGAAACAAGAGAACACGGTATCCTTTTCAGAGGAGATCACGCTGAAATTTCAACGTATTTAAATAAAGCTTTAGACAATGACTTCATCGGAAACGTTATCGATGTTTGTCCTGTAGGAGCATTAACAGACAGAACAGCCCGTTTTGCAAGCAGAGTATGGTTTACAAAACCAATGAACGCTTCATGCAAATGTGATAAATGTTCAGGAAAAGCTGTAGTATGGATGAAAGGTGACGAAATTGTGAGAGTTACTGCCAGAAAAGACCAGTGGGGTGAAGTAGAAGAATTCATCTGTGATACATGCCGTTTCGAAAGAAAATCTTTATCAGACTGGAATATCGAAGGTCCTAGACATATCGACAGACATTCTGTAATTTCATTGAACCACTACGAAAAGCCTAAAGATGAGCTAAGAGTTTTAGATAATCCGATGGCTAAAGAAATCAGTGAAAAAGACGAAAAATAATTAATAAGACATCAGATTTCAGATACCAGACTTCAGTCAGCAAATTAAATCTGACATCTAGCATCTGACATCTTAATATCTAAATAAAAATGGATTTACTTACATTTAAACTTATACTTGTACTAGCACTTTTTCTGCTGTCACTTACGATTGCAGCCTACTCTACCTGGGCAGAAAGAAAAGTTGCCTCTATTATGCAGGATAGAATTGGTCCCAACAGAGCCGGACCTTTCGGATTGCTGCAGCCTCTTGCTGACGGTGGAAAGTTTTTCTTCAAAGAAGACTTTACGCCTGCCAATGCAGAAAAATTCCTTTTCGTATTAGGACCAGCGCTGGTAATGTTTATTTCATTGATCACAGGAGCTGTGATTCCTTGGGGTAAGAGTTTAAATATTGCAGGTACTTCTTTTGATCTTCAGGTAGCAAACATCGATGTTGGTGTACTTTTCATCATAGGTATGGCTTCCATCGGGGTTTACGGAATTATGATCGGAGGTTGGGCTTCGAACAACAAATATTCATTACTAGGTGCTATCCGTGCTTCTTCTCAGATGATTTCTTATGAATTGGCAATGGGATTAGCGCTTCTTTCTATCATTATGATGTCTGGAAGTTTGGATTTAAAAGAAATCACTGAAAGTCAGACTACCGGAAAATTATGGGGCGTTATTCCATGGGTTTCAGGATTGAACTGGAATATTTTCTACCAGCCGATTGCATTCCTTGTTTTCTTTGTAGCTGCTTTGGCAGAAACCAACAGACACCCGTTCGATTTACCTGAGTGTGAATCTGAATTGGTAACAGGATACTCTACAGAATACTCTTCCATGAAATTAGGATTATATATGTTCGGAGAATACGTGAACATGTTTATTTCCAATGCATTCATGGTAGTTCTTTTCTTCGGAGGTTATAACTATCCTGGTATTGAATGGGTAACTCAGAACTGGGGAGAAAATGCTGCAGGGATTTTAAGTATCGTAGCATTCCTTACGAAAACAGTAATCGGAATTCTGATCTTCATGTGGATCAGATGGACACTTCCAAGATTCAGATATGACCAGCTAATGCACTTAGGATGGAAAACATTAATCCCGATGGCATTGGTAAACCTATTAATTACAGGTGCTGTAATTTTAGCGTTTGGAAATTAAATTATCTAAACCTAACAGGTTTTTGAAACCTGTTAGGTTTGTGTAAATATTGAATATTAAAAATTAAGATAACAGACAAGATTAGTCTAAAATCTGGTGTCTAACATCTAATATCTATAATTAAATGAAACTTACAAACAGATCAAAAGTTGTTTCCAATAAAGAAATGACCCTTGCTGAAAAAATCTACCTTCCTGCCATCTTTACAGGGATGGGGATTACATTTAAGCATGCTGTAAGAACCGTGATAAAGGGTGCTCCCGCAGTATATTCGTATCCGGAAGTACAGAAGCCAAGAACCACCATCTGGAGAGGCCAGCACGTTTTGAAAAGAGACGAAGAAGGCAGAGAAAGATGTACAGCTTGCGGACTTTGTGCGGTAGCTTGTCCTGCAGAAGCCATTACAATGACTGCTGCTGAAAGAACTAAAGAGGAAAAACATCTTTACAGAGAAGAGAAATACGCTTCAGTATATGAAATCAATATGCTAAGATGTATTTTCTGTGGTATGTGTGAAGAAGCTTGTCCTAAATCTGCCATCTATCTTACTGACAGATTGGTAGACGTAGAAACCAACAGAGGTTCTTTCATTTACGGAAAAGATAAATTAGTTGAAAAAATAAATGAAAGGATTGATATCACCACAAGACAATCCGAGAAACAAAAAAATGCGGTAAAATAATGGATCAGTTTTTATTTTTCTTGGTGGCGTTTTTAGCTGTGGCAAGTGCAGTTTACTTTGTATTTGCAAGAAATCCTCTTTATGCTATTTTGTCATTAATTGTTACGATGTTTTCAATTGCCGGAATGTACATTCTTCTCAATGCACAGTTCCTTGCAATTATCCAGATTATTGTTTACGCAGGTGCCATCATGGTCCTTTTCCTTTACATCTTAATGATGCTTAACCTTAATAAACAAGACGAAAGTAAGAAGAACAATACTTTAAAATTTGTTGGAGTTTTTACTGCATGTCTTTTATTAATTGGAGTTTTAGGAGTATTCAGAGGAATTCAGGACCACCACATTGTTGTTGAAAATGTAGACAGAGGGGTTGGTCTTACCAAAAATCTGGGTAGACTTTTGTTTAATGAATATGTTTTACCGTTTGAGCTTGCTTCCATCCTAATTCTGGCAGGTATTGTAGGCGCGGTATTAATCGGTAAAAAAGATTTATAAAATTATGGGAGAAGTAAATACATTTATACAAAGCATCCCTTTGGACTACTTCATCATTCTTTCATCAGTATTATTCTGTCTGGGAGTAATGGGAGTATTGCTTAGAAAAAATGCTATTGTGATTCTGGGCTGTGTAGAGCTTATGCTGAATTCTGTAAACCTTTTATTGGCAGCTTTTTCAGCGTATAAAGGCAACGGCGACGGACAACTTTTAGTTTTCTTCATTATGGTGGTAGCAGCGGCTGAAGTAGCAGTAGGTCTGGCAATTATTGCTATGCTATATAGAAACACCCGTTCTGTAGATGTGAGTATATTTAATAAATTAAGAGGATAAGAATGGAGAATCTAGTATATGCAATAGTACTTTTACCACTTTTAGGGTTTCTTATTAACGGGCTGTTCGGAAAAAATCTTCCAAAAATATTGGTAGGATCTCTGGCTACTGCTGTAGTTTTCGGATCTTTCTGTATTGCAGTAAGCCTTTTCATGAATTTCAATTCTGAAAGCCAGCCTGTCATTGTAAAAGCTTTTGAATGGTTTAGAGTAAACGGAGTTCAGATTAATTTTGGATTCCAGATTGATCAGCTTTCTTTAATGATGGTAATGATCATTACGGGTATCGGTTCACTGATCCACTTATACTCTATCGGATATATGAGTCATGATAAAGGATTCTACAAGTTTTTTACTTACCTGAATCTTTTCATCTTCTCGATGTTACTTTTAGTAATGGGAAGCAACTACCTTATCCTGTTTATTGGATGGGAAGGTGTAGGTCTTTGTTCTTATCTGTTGATCGGATTCTGGTATACCAACGAAGAATATGGTAAAGCAGCAAGAAAAGCTTTCATCATGAACAGAATTGGTGACCTTGCGTTATTGATCGGTATCTTCATGATCGCTTCTCAAACCAATGCCGTAGATTACCTTTCTGTAGCAGAAAATGCTTCAAAATTTGAATTAGACGGAACAGTGATTATCTTTATCACAGCGAGTTTATTCATCGGTGCTACCGGTAAATCGGCTCAGGTTCCATTATATACATGGTTACCGGATGCGATGGCGGGACCAACTCCTGTATCAGCGTTGATCCACGCGGCAACGATGGTAACAGCAGGTATCTATTTGGTAGTAAGATCCAATTTCTTATTTACTTTAGCACCAACTGTACAGGGAGGAATTTTATTCATCGGGTTCTTAACTGCTGCTTTGGCAGGGTTCTATGCACTACGTCAAAACGATATCAAAAAAGTGTTGGCTTATTCTACAGTTTCACAGCTTGGATTTATGTTCATCGCTTTAGGTCTTGGTGCCTATACAACAGCAATGTTCCACGTAATGACACACGCATTCTTTAAAGCGTTATTATTCTTAGGTGCAGGTTCTGTAATTCACGCGATGAGCAACGAACAGGATATGCGTTTCATGGGAGGTCTTAAAAAATATATTCCTCTTACGCACGCTACATTCCTGATCGGAACATTAGCCATCTCAGGTTTCCCTTTATTATCGGGGATGATCTCTAAAGACGAAATTTTAGTAGCAGCTTTCGCTAAAAACCCTGTTTACTGGGTAATCTTATTTGTTTTAGCGGCAATGACTGCAACGTATATGTTCAGACTATACTACCTGACATTCCACGGAGAATTCAGAGGTACAGAAGAACAAAAACACCACTTACATGAAAGCCCGTCTAATATGACATTACCATTGATCGTATTGGCAATTCTTTCTGTAATCGGAGGTTTTATCAACCTGCCACACTTCATCGGTCACGGGCATTATGCCAAACTGATGGAATGGTTAAAGCCGGTTCTTACGGAACAAAGCTACAGCCAGATGGAAGCTACTCTTTCAGGAGTACCTTTCAATACTGAAATGATCTTATTAGCAGCCACAGTCTTGATGTTCTTCACTGTATGGTTCATCGTTAGAAATACTTATGTAAGTAAGAAAAAGATGGCTGTCGCAGAGGAAAGTTACACTGGATGGGAAAAACTTTCTGCTAAGAAATTATACGTTGACGAACTTTACAACGCATTGATTGTAAAAACTGTTGAAGGATTAGGACGCGGAGGAAAAATGTTTGATAAGGGTATCTTAGACCGTTTTGTAAACTTTGTAGGTGATGGTGCTGAAGACAGCGGAAAAGCTATGAAGCGTGTACAGAACGGAAATGTAGAGACATATATCCTTATCATGTCTTTAGCGGTGGGAATTATATTAATTGTTAACTTTTTATTACAATAATAATGTCTTGTTTGTTATTAACATTATTACTATTACCTCTAGTAGGTTCGGGATTAGTTTTTGCCTGGAAGAATAATTCCAGCAAATATTTGGCGCTTGGAATTGCATTGGTACAAATGCTCCTTACGTTCTACGTACTTTCGGATTTTGATTTTACTCCGACAGTAGACAGCGTATTGCAGCATGAGATCAATTATCCATGGTCACAATTTATGAAGAGCTCTCTTCACTTCGGTATCGATGGGATGAGCATGCTTCTTTTATTACTGACCAATATTCTGGCTCCAATCATTATTTTATCATCTTTCAATGAAAATGTAAACTACAGAAATACATTCTACGGACTGATTCTGTTGATGCAGTTTGGTCTTGTAGGAGTGTTCACTTCTTTAGACGGATTGTTATTCTACATTTTCTGGGAAGTAACTTTGATTCCAATTTGGTTCATTGCCGGACTTTGGGGACAAGAGAATAAAAGGTTTGAATTCACTACGAAATTCTTCGTCTATACATTCGTGGGATCATTATTTATGTTAGCAGGATTGATCTATGTGTACAACCACTCTGCATCATTCGCTTTAACAGATTTATATAATGCTCAGCTGAATGAAGTACAGCAGACTGTGGTATTCTGGTTTATTTTCTTTGCTTTTGCAGTGAAATTACCGGTATTCCCTTTCCATACCTGGCAGCCTGACACGTATACCTACTCTCCTACTCAGGGATCCATGTTATTATCAGGGATCATGCTGAAGATGGCAGTATACGGTGTAATGCGTTATTTACTTCCAATCACTCCACTTCCGATTGCCGGAATTTCAGGACAAATCGTAATTATTCTTGCTATTGTGGGAATTGTTCACGGAGCTTTGATCGCTATTATCCAGACGGATATGAAGAGAATCATAGCGTATTCATCTTTCTCTCACGTAGGATTGATGGTAGCAGGGATCTTCGCTTCAGCAGTAGTTACTTTAAGAGGAACTTTCAATGTAGAAGGAGCTGAAGGAGCTTTGGTACAGACATTTGCTCACGGTATCAACGTAGTAGGATTATTCTACTGTTGTGATATTTTATATAAGAGATTTAAATCAAGAGACATCAGACAAATGGGTGGTTTAGCTAAAGTAGCGCCTAAGTTTGCGGTGTTGTTCCTGATCATTATACTAGGTTCAATGGGAGTTCCATTAACTAATGGATTCATCGGGGAATTTATTTTGTTGAAATCAGTTTATGATTTTAACGGAACAGCAGCAGTAATTGCTGGTCTTACGGTAATTCTTTGTGCAGTGTATTTATTAAGATTCTACGGAAAAGCAATGTTTGGAGAAGGAGATGAAGCCGTTTTAAGTACAGCAAAAGATTTATCAGGCATAGAATTTTCTGTATTGGCAAGTTTAGCGGTTTTTGTGATTTTACTAGGTATTTTCCCACAACCGGTAATCGACATGGTGAGTAGTTCGGTGAAGTTTATCTACCAATCAATGGTAAGTTAATTTGATATTTTAAGAAATGAGTGTTTTAATTATTGTTTTCCTAACGGCAGTTATTGCGTTATTTTCAGGAGTTTTTGAACAAGGAAAATTCGCAAGATACATTGGGATTTTGGGATTAATCATCGCATTGTACGTAAGTTTTATGCCGGAATGTTCGTTCTTCGACCATTACAAGCATATGTATGAGTACAGTGACAATACCGCATTATTCACTAAAATATCAATCGTAACAACTTTATTGTTATTCTTCCTGGGCGGTTTTGCTTTCAGCAACCACAGAAGCCACCAGTCAGAATTATATGCATTGATGCTATTCGCATTATGTGGAGGGATCATCCTTTTCGGATACCAGAACCTGGTGACGATGTTCTTAGGAGTTGAGATCCTTTCTATTCCATTATATGTAATGGCTGGAGCTAATAAAACTGATCTGAGATCCAACGAAGCTTCTATTAAATATTTCCTTATGGGTGCATTCGCAACAGGTTTCTTACTGTTCGGGATTGCGTTCATCTATGGAAGTGCAGGAAGTTTTGATCTTTACAAGATTCATGATTTTGGAGTAGCTAATTCAGGGAATGTAATGTTCATCTTAGGAGTATTACTGATTCTTTGTGCATTGGCATTCAAAGTAGCTTTAGCACCTTTCCACATGTGGAGCCCTGATGTATATGCAGGTTCTCCTTCATTAATCACAGCTTTCATGGCGAGTGTGGTAAAAATCTCAGGATTCTTTGCCCTGTTCAGATTGATGACGCTTGGTTTCGCTGGAGTAACTCATGAGTGGATTAATGTTTTAGGCGTATTCTTAATCATTACATTACTTTTAGCAAACGTTATGGGTCTTGCTCAGACGAACGCAAAAAGAATGCTGGCATACTCTTCAGTATCTCACGCAGGATATATCGGATTGGTATTCTTCGGAATGACAAGCCTTTCTACTTATAACCTTGCCTTCTATCTGTTTGCTTATTCTTTATCTACAGTAGGAGTTTTCATGTGTCTGATCTGGGTAGAGAAATTAAAGAGAGAAACTTCTTTCGGAGCCTTCAAAGGATTGGCGAAGACAGAACCTTTATTGGCAACAGCCGCAACGATCTCTATGCTTTCAATGGCAGGAGTTCCGTTAACAGCTGGTTTCATGGGGAAATTTGCTTTATTCTCCCAGGCTATGAACGGTGCAGCTTTCTTAGTATTGGTAGCTGTGTTAGGTTCTGCTCTATCCATTGCTTACTATTTAAGACTGATTATCGCAATGTTCTTCTTTAAAGAATCAACATTCAAATCATCAGAAAAAGTAACTCTTACATACAATATCATTGCAGTAATTGTTATTGCCCTGATCATCATCCTTGGAGTTTTCCCGGATCTATTTGCAAGAATGTTCGGATTGTAAAATCTGAATTTTAAGATATAAAAAGCACAACTCGTCGGTTGTGCTTTTTTATTATCCTTCAAATAATGAACATCTCATCCCAAAAACTTTAATTTTTATTTATCAATAAATCTATAATCTGTCTATATAAAAAACAGTAAGGAATTATAAAATACCTTGCAGAGTTTCCCAAAGCACCTGCAAATTATATACAATAAAATAAAAATTCCACACGATCAATATTCTGCTTTTTTCATAACTTTACTTTAAATTTTTCAGCTCTTGGCTAATCTCTATAAAAAAGACTCTCCCTTTCAGGTTTATATATCATTCAAAAAATATTTGGATGTTCTGGAACATATCCGGTATAATGACAGACTGGAATACAGGGTCAATTATGCAGAGTCATTACTAGAGAGCACCCGAAATTTTAAAGACCTTAGAGAAGGTTTCCAGGATACAGCCCTTCTTGAAAAATACGAAGACCTCATCAGGCTGCTTCTTGCAGACCTTTTCCCGACAGGCCTCACCAGAAACGAAATAAAAGCGGCAAGTATTCCGCTTTCCAACATTACCTTTAACTATACCGAAAGATTTAAAGATATTCTGAAAGATGCAGGAAAAGATTTCGAAATAGAACTCAGGAATATTTCAGATAACGAATTCTATGTATTTTGCTGCTGTCTGATTCTTCAGAGCTATTTCAAAAAAGATATTAAAAGTACACTTCCGTTTTATTATGACATTCCGAATAAGCAGGGAATCATGAAGCATTATAAAATTACGGTCAATTCAGATTTTACGGAAATTACTCCTACAGAAGATGCCAAAATTCCATCTGATGATATTCTGGATATGCTTTTGGAAAATCTTGATGATTTTAAACTCTGGAAAAAGTATTTCCCTTCACAATCGTGGATACTGAAAGGATTTACCATTATTTCACTGGTAGACTGTACCTCTGAAGTGGCCCTTTCCGATCTGAAATCAAGCATGATTGAAATTGATCCGGAAAATATGAATCCCAATGAAAATCTAACTGAAATTTTCAAATCTTATTTTGATGTTCCAGAATTGAGCTTCGGACTGATGACGTTCAACAAAAAGGAACAGAAACTGGATAAGCTCCCGATCTATGAGAGTCTTCTTACCAACCATATCCTGGATTTCTGGATCAATGCATTTGATGAAGAAACCCGCAAGAGTACTTTTAATAATTTAAATCATAATTCAAAGCCTGTCGTTGTTTCCAATGTAAACAACCTGGAAGAGAATGTCAAGCTGCTTCCTTCCTTCAGTATTTTAAAGGATAATAATGTGAACAGCTTCATGGTAATTCCTATCATGAAAGACGGTGAACTCCTTGCGATCATGGAATTCACCTCTCCTATCGCCGGAAGTTTTAATGGCTTAAAACTTAAAAAACTGGAGTTTTTCACTGATATGGTTCTCTTCTCTCTGAACAGGTTTTACTTTGAGAAAAACTATCAGATAGAAGCCATTATCCAGCGCGAATATACCACGATCCACGACAGTGTGGTCTGGAAGTTCAGAAATGAAGCTGAGAAATATTTTACGGCGTCACTCGGAAAAAAGATATATACTTTAAAACAGATTGCATTCAAAAATCTTACCCCGTTGTTTGGGGTTTCGGATATCCGTTCTTCTTCTGAAAAGCGTTTTAATCTGATGCTGCAGGATCTCAACCAGCAGATTGAATGGTTGAATGAAATTCTGACACTCACCAACTCGGATTCCGAAAAATTTATACTGGCACTGGATGTCTTTGAAAATGAGATCAACAATGAGATCAAAGCGGATACGGAACAGCGTTTTCAGAGATTGTTAAGAGAAGAAATTCATCCTTTTTTACAGGGAAAACTGGAAATTAAAACGTCCAGGGAAATAAAAGCAAAGATCAAAGACTATTTCTCCCACATCTTTACTTCTACGGATCTGTTTTATCATCACAGAAAAAACCTTGATGATTCTATCACGCTTGTTAACCGGAAACTGGCAGATATGCTGGATGAAAGCCAGGTAAAAGCGCAGGAAATTTTTCCGCATTATTATGAAAGGTTTAAATCTGACGGTGTGGAACACAATCTGTATATTGGTTCTACCATCGCTCCTGAGCTGCACTATACTTCAAAAGTAGTCCACAAACTGAGATACTGGCAATTGAAAACCATCTGTAAAATGGAACTTGAATTTCAGTCGTTCAAAAAGTATCTTCCGGTACCACTTGATATTGCTTCACTGATTTTCGTATATAATGAAAAAATAGACATCCGTTTCAGAATGGATGAAAAACGTTTTGATGTAGACGGAGCCTACAATTCCTATTACGAGATTATCAAAAAGCGCCTGGATAAAGCCCATGTGAAAGATTCTTCAGAACGTATCACCGCTCCCGGAAAAATCACTATTGTCTATTTCGGAATGGAAAATCAGAAGGAATATTTAGATTATATTTCCAAACTCCAGAAAAAAGGGGTTTTGCAGCATGACGTAGAATTTTTAAGAGTAGAGGATCTGCAGGGAATCACGGGATTGCTGGCGCTGAGGGTATCTTTTACACTTCCGGAGGAATAGAAAACTAATCCACAAAATAAGTATCCGGTTTCTTCAACTCCCCTTGAGGAATTCCTGCCTGTTCAAAAATAGAAAACTCAATCGTACGGCAGATGCTGTTCAGGGCAAGGTCATTTTCCTCTTCGCCAAAAGGTTCACCAATCTCCTGAATAATGGCATCAAGAGCAATAAAGGTATAACTGATCAGCAGAACGATCAATGGCATCATCCATCCCAACGTATCTACCAGCCCGAAAGGAAGCCAGAAACAATATAAATAAACAGTACGATGCAGCAAAACGCTGTAAGCAAAAGGTAATGGTGTATTGTAAATCCTCTCACATCCGCCGGAAATATTAGAAAACTGATTCAGCTGATGATCCATAGAAGTCATAACAATGGTATCTATATTTCCTTTTTTATTCTGTTCTTTGAGCCAGTCTGCAATAAAACCTAAAATAATATTGGGAATAAATTTCTTATTCTTCACCTGTTCCAATTGTTCCGGTGAAAGCAGTCTCTCAAGATGTTCTGTACCAGATTTATCTCTCAATTGAAAATTCAGTGACCAGGAAAATGCAGAAATCAGCTTAATGATTCTCTCTTTTTCCTCTTTAGCTTCAGGCGAAGAATCGTTTACCAGCGATAGGATCTGTCTTGTAAGGGATCTGGTTTCAATGACCAGTAATCCCCAGAGTTTCCGGCCTTCCCAGAAACGGTCATAGCTTGCAGAATTACAGAATCCCATAAATATGGCAAGTGCCAGTCCTATCAAGGTAAAAATGGTAGGATTAAGATGCAGTTTATAGTCAAAGATTTTTCCTTTGAAAAAATAAATAGCCAGGGAAAACAGCGTGATAATGGTAAGCTGAACAACAATTTTCTTTAATACGGATCCTCTCCATATAAATAACATTTTCAGCCAATTCGTACGCTGTCTGACGATCATTTGTGTATGTTTATTAATTAAAGACTAAGAAATGCAGCTCCGAAAGATAAAACGGAAATAATAATTCCAGCCATAAAGATCTTATAGGTAATGGATAAAAGCCTGTATTTCCTGTTAAGAACTTTCCCGAGATAATACAGATCCTTCACCATAGAATCATAGATATAATCCCTGTCTTTAATAAGGTCTTTCATGGCATTGTTATAATCGTCAAACAACATCTGGTGAAAGTTTCCGAAGAACAATAGGTTTACTTTTCTGTTGGCAATATCCTGAGAAGTAAATGTTGATTTGGTGACATTCGGTTTTGTGGAAAGAATCGCAAATATAATCGTCAGTACACTTGACAGCAATAATATGAAACTTGGAAGAATCAGATGTGAATTTTTAGGAGCATCAAGCTTCGGAACCAATACAGAAAGACATACTGAAATAATAATGGCATTTACAGATAAAAGAATATTGGCTTTACTGTCTGCAATATCACTCAGTCTCGTATGATTATTAAGGGTCACCCTGAATAAGGTATCTACACTTCTGTCCGATTTTTCCTTTTCTTTTTTACCTTCTGAAACCTCCTTTTTACTTTCTTTCTTCTCTTCTTCTTTTTCCAGCTTCTTTTCGATTTTTTTGATATTTTTCTTTTTCAGAGGCTCCCAGTTTTCCTTGGCATAATCCGTATAAAAAGTATGCTTGTTCTTCAGCATATCCAGATTTCCGGCATTCCATTCTTCATTGGAAAAACATCTTACATTCGTCAGTTCCCATTCTTTTCTCAAAGCATCGGAAATATCACTGTAATCATGACCTGCAAAATGGCTGAAATCAGCATCCTTTACAATTTTTTCCAGTAAATTCTGAGGTTCATAATGAATTTTGGTAGCCAGAATCAGTTTTTCAACGTCTGCAATATAGTTTTCAGGATAATTTTCCTGATGTAAAAAGGCTTTCATCACCTCCACACTTCTTTCCTCATGGTTCAGGGCACATTCTATATACCCCGTATCATGAAACCATAATGCTACGAGTACCTTCTCCTGATCTTCCTCAGAAACAGGAGTATTTTTCATGATTTCCTCAGCCTTATTAACTGTATAGGCAGTATGGATAAAATTATGATAAAAATATACTGAAGATAACTTATCTTTGAATAAGATTTCAACATAATTTTTAGCTTTTTGTAAAATGCTCATCCCTGAAATTTTGTTAATGTAAATTTATGAATTTATCCTTTAAAACTCATCTAAAAAATACTTCTATTGTTCTTAGAACAGTAATGTCCGCAGGAGTCCTTTATTCCTGTGCTACCTATAACGTGCAAAAGGGCAAAAACTTATTTGAAGTAAAAGATTCCGAAATAAAATCCGATAATGATTTTAAACTCTTTCTGATTGGAGATGCAGGAAACTCAGATGAACCTCAGGCACAAAAAACACTGAATTTACTGAAAAGTAAGCTGGATTCTGCCGACAGCAATTCTATGCTGATCTTTCTGGGCGATAATATCTATCCTAATGGTATGCCCAAAGAAGCAGATAAAGATTATGCCCTGGCAAAACAAAAGCTGGAAAATCAGCTTGCTATCACCAAAAATTTCAAAGGGAAAACACTTGTAATTCCGGGGAACCATGATTGGTACAATGGACTGGAAGGATTGAATAACCAGGAAGCACTGGTTAAAAAATATCTTGATGATAAAAAAGCTTTCCTACCTAAAAACGGTTGTCCTATTGATGATATCAATGTTTCCAAAGATATCAAGCTCATTGCCATCGATACAGAATGGGTAATAGCGAACTGGGATAATTATCCGGGAATCAACAAAAACTGCAACATCAAAACCCGTGAAGATTTTTTCACAGAATTTAAAGATCTGATCATTAAAAATCAGGGAAAAAAAATAATTGTTGCCCTACATCATCCCATCATCAGCAGCGGAACACATGCAGGTTTTAATTCTGCAAAATCCCATCTCTTTCCTTTAAAGAGTAAAGTTCCTGTTCCTGTGGTGGCAAGTGTCATCAATATCTTAAGAAGTTCCTCAGGAGCCAGTCCTGAAGATATTAATAATCAACATTATGCAGACTTAGCCAACAGACTGAAAAGTATAGTTCAGGATAAGGAAAATATTATTTTCGTGTCCGGACATGATCATAACCTGCAATATCACGAAGATGGAAACCTGAGACAGATTATCAGTGGAGCAGGCTCTAAAACAGATCCGTCTACGATTGTAGAAAAAACAGACTTTTCCTACGGAGGAAGTGGTTTTGCGGTTTTAAATTTCAGAAAAGATGAAAGTACAGATGTTGAGTATTTTTCAACCAAAGATGCCCAACTTCAAAAGCTCACTCATATTTCCGTGATTTCCAAACCGGATGTATTCGTTAATAACTTCCCTAATTCTTTTCCTGCCACATTTTCTTCCACCATTTACCCGGTAGCGCTTACGGAAAAAAGAAAGTTTTACCGCTGGCTTTGGGGAGATCATTACAGAAGATATTATGGAATTCCTATTGAGGCACCAACCGCCAATCTTTCGGAATTGAACGGAGGGTATATTCCTTTCCGGGAAGGTGGAGGAAACCAATCCAACAGTTTACGGCTGAAATCTTCAGACGGACAGGAATTCGTCATGCGTGGAGTGAAAAAAAGTGCCATCCGCTTTCTTAACAATATGGCTTTCCAGAAAAGCACATTGGGAGAAGAACTTGCAGATACATTCCCTGAAAAATTTTTACTTGATTTTTATACGACCAATCATCCGTTTACTCCATTTACGATTGGAAATATGTCAGAAAAACTGGGTATTTTCCACAGTAATCCTAAACTGTATTACATTCCCAAGCAGCAGGCTTTGGGGAGATATAACGAAAACTACGGGGATGAAATGTATATGATTGAGGAGCGTTTTTCTTCCGATCCTAAAACATTGGCTTATCTGGATCATGCCAAAGATATCGTTTCTACAGATGATGTACTAAAAAACCTTAACAAAAGTGATAAATATTCTGTTGACAGAGAATCCTATATCAGAGCACGATTATTTGATATGCTTATCGGAGACTGGGACAGACATTCAGACCAATGGAAATGGGCTCAATATGAAGAGGGTGATAAAGTGATTTATAAACCCATTCCAAAAGACAGAGATCAGGCATTCAGTAAATATGATGGAGCAGCCTTTAAAATCATTATGAATGTTCCTGCCATCCGCCATATGAAAACCTTTACAGAAGATATCAGCAGTGTAAAATGGCTCGCTATGGAACCTTATCCGATGGATCTTGTATTCTTAAAAGGTGCAGACCAGAATGAATGGGAAACGCAGGCAAAGTATATTCAGGAGCATCTGACCGATGCGGATATTGATGACGCTTTCCACAATCTTCCGAAAGAAGTGCAGGATGATACCATTGCTGAAATTCAGAGAAAACTTAAAATAAGAAAGACGAAACTTCAGAGCTATGCCACTCAGTATTATGATGTACTGCAGAAAAAAGTTCCTTTGGCAGGAACGGTAAATCCTGATAAGTTTGTCATCACCAAAAATGGACATTCCGTCCTTGTACAGCAATATTACCTGGGTAAAAATAAAGATCAGAATGAACTGGTTTTTGAAAAGACGTATCATGATTCGAAAACAAAAGAATTATGGATCTACGGACTGGAAGATGATGACACCTATGTAGTAACCGGAAGCGGAAATCCTAAAATGACGATCCGACTGGTTGGCGGATATAATCATGATACCTACAACGTTGCAGATGGAAGAAAAGTGAAAATCTATGATTTTAAATCCCAGAAAAACACTTACAATTCCGGAAATGCAACCAAAAACATTACGGATGATTATGACATCAACAGCTATAATTATAAGCATCCTAAATATAATTCCGTTGCCGGATATCCAAACCTGGATTACAACCCGGATGACGGTGTGATTGTAGGCGTTCTGGCCAATTACACAGTAAATAATTTTATCCGCGATCCATTTACTCAGAGGCACAGTTTAAAAGCTAATTTTTATACGGCAACTGCAGGATTTAGCCTTACGTACAAAGGTGTATTTAAAAAAGCAATCTCAGGTTGGGATATTAACCTTGATGCATTCTATACGACTCCAAGATTTTCTCAAAACTTCTTTGGACTTTCCAATGAAAGTGAGTATGATAAGGAAGACACAGAAAGAGAATACAATAGAGCCAGAATTTCCAAGTTCAACTTTGCTCCTTCCATCTCTCAAAAGAGCTGGATGAATCTCAGCCACCAGTTTCAACTGACTTTTGAAGATAATAAAGTACAAAGAAAAGCTGACCGTTTCATCAACCAGTCTCCGGATGTGAGACCTGGCGTATTCAACAGCCAGCAGTTTGTTGGAGCCAACTATACCTTTGGTTATAAAAATGCTGATAATACGGCCTTCCCTACTCTTGGACTGGAATTTATGCTGAATGCAGACTGGAAAGCAACTCTTTCTGATTTTAATAAGAATTTCGTAACTGTAAAAGGAAAACTGGCCATTGACCACAGGATTGATAAAAAAGGGAAATTTGTATTCGCCAATTCCAGCAATGTGATGTGGATCAATAACAATAATTTTGAATTTTATCAGGCAGCGGCTATCGGAGGTAATAATGGAATGAGAGCCTTCAGAAACGAAAGATTCTCAGGAAGATCCTATTTCACCAATAACTCAGAAATCCGATGGGATTTTGGAAGGGTAAGAAATAATATTGCTCCTGCCAACATGGGAATTCTAATAGGATACGATACCGGCCGTGTATGGAATGACGATGAAAATTCCAGAAAATGGCATCAGTCTGTGGGTGCAGGAGTATGGCTGAGTATTGTGGAAATGATGTCTGCAAGATTAAATTATTTCTATGGTTCAGATGGTGGAAGAATTTCTGCCGGAGTGGGAATGAAATTTTAATCTGGCCCATTAAAAAAATTAATTCTCAATTTTGAAATGAGTACCACCATCAAATACTCAATATAAAACATTGTTTAACAGTATTTTAGACTGTTTTAAATTAAAAATTTGAAAAATTTCAATTTAAATAAAAATTAATAATTCAAATTTTCAACTCACATTTTTTACTGATAAAATAAATATGGCTTTTAAATAAAGGTCATATTTTCAGCTATATAAGTCAAAACTAGACATAGTTTAATATGATTATCAATTCCTTAAAAAATTGACATTTTAAAAACATTTTATATTTGTGGCAACAAAAAATCAACAAATGATGAAAAAAAAACTATTCTATATGGCTTTATTTGTCATGTTCATCCAGTTAAATGCACAGATAGGGATTAAAACATCAACTCCCCAACATACATTGCATGTCAACGGTTCCCTTCAGGTTGTTAAAGATCTGAATGTAGGCGGAGACGATAGAACAAAGGGAAATTCCGGAAACAAAGGTGAAGTTTTAATGTCTAACGGAGCAGGGAATGCGCCGGTTTGGAAAACAATTGAGTCAGAAAACTTTCTAAAGGTAGTTTTTGTTGGAAACAAAACAGACATCAGCCCGGCTAGTGGAAGTTATACAGGTACGCATTCTACACCAGTCAATACTCATGAAAGTTATTCACAAACCTATGTCTTTAATGTGAGTAATAAGATTGATAATGCATATTTAACGTACAATTCTACAACAGGACTTTTCACAGTAGTAAAACCTGGATTTTATAATATTGTTCCTTATGCTACCTACGATCTTAATTTAAATCCATCAGGACAAACTGCAGGAACAGCTAATTCATACATACAAAAAGTTTCCCCTACGCTCACAACGTTAGCAGGCATATCTACGGGCCATGGTGAGCGTACAACAGGACTGAATCATAATCTTTCCTCCATTAACTTTTTCAATACGGGAGAATCCTTCAGAATACGCTGCCGTTATACTCAGGATTTCAGATTATCCAGCGGAAATATTCATATCTCATATCTGACTCCATAAACAATACAAACGTCAATCACTTCATTAACATTCATATATTCAAAACCCCACAGATTTCTCTGTGGGGTTTGAATTTTTATAGAGGTTTGTTTTTTACAAAGAAAAACTATACACATTTCCCCCCTCATCTTTCCCTTTCTCATCTGCGATCATTAATGTTTTATCATCAAAGAATACAATAGCTTCCTTCTGGGAATTATGGTTCAGAGGAATTTTTTGAATTTTAGCAGAATTAAAATCGTTAGCAGCAAATCCGGTAAGAACATGAACATTTTTATGGGTAAGCAACACGATTTTATCTTTTGTGCTGTTGATACTCGCAGAGGTAATCGCAGCATCATTATACCCCCCATCAAGCTTTAATTTTCCTATTAGCTTAGCTTCAAAATCACCCTCTTTGTTAGGAACCTGGAATACAAGAAAGGTTCCGTCAAAACCTTTGCTCCTGTTTTTGGTGAATAAGTAAAAATTGCCATCCATTTCAACAAAACCTTCACAGTCGTACAACAGGTTCGACTTTTTCGGAGGAAATTCTGTCTGCCCCTGATAATGGAATTTTGTAGTCTGGATAACTTTGGTTACAATTTGTTTGCTGTCTTTCAAATCTGTTTTTAAGATCGCCAGATCCTGTCTGTTATTGTCATTATTTCCAAAATCTCCGATATAAATATTTCCCTGAGAATCGGATATGATGTCTTCCCAGTCCGTATTTTCAGCATTTTCTACCGGTATTTTTGCCAGCATGTCACCTTTATCACTCAGGCCATATATTGCATTTTTATTTCCCTTGTCTTCTATTGCCCAGATGGTTTTCTTATCTTTTGACAAAGTAATTCCGGAAACTTCCTTCAACTTTTTAGGTAAGGTAAACTGGACTTTCAGTTCATCCTCTTTAGCAGGGGAATTCTGAGCTTTTGGATTGCAGCTCAATAAAAGCAAAGCAGGTAAAATAAGGAAACGTAACATATTTATTTTTTATTTTTTTAACTGAATATAAGAAGCATTAATTGTTCCAATCGGCAACTATGAAAGTTTTTTTGCCTGTTCCCAAAGAACATCCATTTCTTCCAGAGACATGTCTGCCAGTTTCAGATCCTGTTCTTCGGCAAGACCTTCCATCTTTTGAAATCTTGAAATAAACTTCAGATTGGTTCTTTCCAATGCAGAATCCGGATTGATTCCTGAAATTCTGGCATAGTTAATCAGAGAGAAGAAAACATCCCCCAACTCTTGTTCTTTTTTATCCAAATCCGTTTCAGCATGAAACTCCTGAATTTCCTCATCTACTTTTTTCCATGCATCTTCTGCATCATGAAATTCAAAACCGATTCCTTTTACCTTATCCTGAATTCTGTAGGCTTTTACCAAACTCGGCAGACTTTTCGGAACTCCACCCAAAATAGACTTATTTCCTTCCTTTAATTTTAATTTTTCCCAGTTCTGCTTCACTTCTTCTTCATCTTTCACTTCAGTATCTCCATAGATATGAGGATGACGGAAGATCAACTTTTCATTCAGGGAATTGATAACATCTGCAATGTCAAAACTTCCTTTTTCAGAACCTATTTTAGCATAAAAAACAAGGTGAAGCAGGACATCGCCCAGCTCTTTCTTTATTTCCTGTAAATCATTTTGCAAAATAGCATCTGAAAGTTCATACGTCTCTTCAAGGGTAAGATGACGAAGGGATTCTAACGTCTGTTTCTGATCCCATGGACATTTTTCACGCAAATCATCCATAATATCCAGTAATCTTCCGAAGGCCTCCAGTTTCTCTTGTTTCGTATTCATAAATAATGGGAAATTCAATCTTATACAAATGTAAGGGTTATTCGGGCATCATTACAAACGTTGGAAGTAAAAGTTGCAGAGTGCAGAATTTAGGATAGATTTGATATGTAAACCTAACAGGTTTCAAAAACCTGTTAGGTTTGGAATATTACCCCCAATTATTTACTGCCAGAAAACAAAAAACCTTGTCCGGATTTCCAGACAAGGTTTTATATTTTTAATTCAAATGAATTATCCTTGTTTTCTGTGTGTACTCTTTGGAGCTGATTTAGCTGCTGAAGTCGCTTTAACTTTCGGAGCTGCTGGCTTTTCTGCTTTTGGAGCTTTTTTAGCTTCTTTTTCAATGCTTACTTCTTCAGCTGGCTCACCTTCTAAAGTTTCAGGCTCTGCTTTCACAAAGCTCTCAGGCGTAATATATCCTGCTTTTTGAAGGATGTTGTACCACTGAGCCAATTTCTTGATATCAGAAGAATATACTCTTTCTGTGTCATAGTTTGGAAGAGATGCCAACATAAAATCTTTCAGATCTGCATCAGAAGATTTGTGAGAGATAGTTTCCTTATAGTCGTTGTTTTTAGCAATATTTTCAAATACTTCAAACAAAGGAACTTCTTTCTCAAATGTAAACATGGCGATATTGTCCAATAAACTTACCTGGCTTGAGTTTCCAATGCTTACTTTTTTCTTTGAGGTAACATCTTCAATGATGAATCCGTTTCTTAATTGAGAAACTAATTTGAAAAGTCCTGGTTTTCCAGAAATTGAAATTATTTTTTCTAACAGCATAATTTTATTTTTTGTAAATTCTGCAATCAGCACTAGCTTTTTGCTTTTTATTATTTCTTTTTAATCCTTGTTTAATTATTTTGGAAATCTCATTTTGTAACCGATGTTTACGTCACCCTGAGAGATTTTTGTCAGCTTACCTTTTACGAGTTTCTTCTTCAGAGCACTCAGGTGGTCGGTAAATAAAATCCCTTCAATGTGGTCATATTCATGCTGAATTACGCGGGCTCTAATATCGGAAAAAGTTTCTGTATGTTTCACAAAATTTTCGTCATAATATTCAATAACGATTGTCCCTTTTCTTTTCACATCTTCTCTTACATCCGGAATAGAAAGGCAGCCCTCATTGAACTTCCATTCTTCCCCTGATTCTTCAAGAATCTGAGCGTTGATGAATACTTTTTTAAACTCTGCCAACTCATCTTTAATATCTTCATAATCCTCATCTTCTGCAAGAGGCGTCACATCTATTACAAACAGACGGATATCCAAACCAATCTGTGGCGCTGCAAGACCTATGCCATTTGCGCTGTACATGGTTTCGAACATGTTATCTATCAGTTCCTGTAATTCGGGATAGTCTTTGTCTATATCTTTTCCTACTTTTCTCAAAACAGGATCCCCAAAAGCTCTTATCGGTAATATCATCTTAATCTTTGTTCTAAAAAATTCTGCAACATGATGGTTGCACTTACTTTATCTATTAATCCTTTTTCCTGCCTCTTTTTCTTGTTTTTTCCACTTTGGGAAATAAAAAAAGAAGCCATTTTGGATGTAAATCTTTCATCGAAACGGTGAACTGCAATATCCGAAAATTCTTTTTTAAATTCTTCTATAAATTTTAGAATATCGGTTTCCACTTCCGAAACATTTCCTTTCAAATCTATGGGAAGTCCAATCACTACTTCATCTACATTATTTTCACTGAAATATTTTTTCAAAAATTCCATTAAAAAACGGTTCTCCACAGTCTCCAGCCCACTGGCTATAATCTGCATATCATCGGTTGCAGCGATACCACAACGAGCCTTTCCGTAGTCTATTGCAAGGATTTGTCCCATAAGTCTGCAAATTTAGTAAAATTTACTGATTTTATTCATAACGCAGTTTTTTTATATAAATCATGTTTTATTCCATTATTTTTTTTATAATTTTAATCTTCCAAAAAACAATTATATGAAGAAACTCATCCTCGTAAGACATGCAAAAAGCGACTGGCCGGAGGAAACGGAGGACTTTGACAGACCTTTGGCAGACAAAGGTTTGGAGGATGCTATGCACATGTCCAGATTCCTGAAAAGCAATAATATTTCTATTGATCATTTTGTATCGAGCCCTGCGGTTCGTGCACTGAATACCTGTAAGATTTTCAATCAGGCCTATCAGCTGAACTGTTCAACTGATGAAAAACTATATAACCCTTCGGAAAGAAGCTTTGAATCTGTAATTTATGATCTGGATGACAACCTGACTTCGGTGGCGTTCTTCTCTCACAATAATGGAATTTCCAATTTTGCCAATTCCATTTCTGAGGATATTTTCCATTTCCCCACTTGCGGAGTGGCGGGTTTTGAGGTAGACTGTGATTCCTGGTCAGAGTTCGACGGTGCCAAAAAGAAACTGCTATTCTTTTATGAACCGGGGAAAATATAATTTCACTTTTCTGTTTTTTTATGTTACAATAATTACCCTTCTTTTCTCTTGTCAGAAACAGAAGAAAAATTACTATGAATCTATTGCATTCAATGACATCAAACTTTCCTCTTCTCCAAAACCCGGAAGCTGGCGGTATAATCATGATGAGCATTTCCAGACATTTGAAGATTTTCAAAAATTAAAAAAGATAAAATCACAACCCGGAAAAAATATTATTTATCTTCAGCCTATAGGAACATTCGATGAACTTCAGAAAAAAGAAATAGCACTTACCCAACACTATTTAAAAACCTATTTTCAGCAGGAAACAAAGGTTCTTCCTGTTTTACCCAACACTATTTTCCCTGAAAAAGTTAAAAGAATTTCAAAGGAAGGACAGGAACAGGTTCTTGCAGGATATGTACTGGACAGTATTCTGATCAAAAGAAAACCTAAAGATGCTATTGTATTAATGGGTATTACGGAGAAAGACCTTTTTCCGTTACCAGAATGGAATTACGTATTCGGACTGGCTTCATATGAGGATGGCGTGGGAGTAACCTCTATATACCGATTTGCAGACGGACAATTAACAGATTCTAATTTTAACAAAAGTCTTTTAAGATTAATAAAAATCAGTTCACACGAGATCGGGCACATGTTTGGAATCAGCCATTGTCTGAATGCCAACTGCGTGATGAACGGAACCAATTCATTATCGGAAACTGATTATCATCTTGCCAGAGCCTGCTCACTCTGCCAAAGAAAACTGAATTCAAGTATCCATTATGATAATAAAAAAAGATTACTTGAACTAAAAAATTTCTTTGAAAAGCAACATCTTAACACAGAACTTACGTTAGCAAATCAGGATCTGAATCTTGTACAATAAACCAACATTCCTGTTACCGACTGCCTATTCCCCTCCACCGGAGGGGTGGCGAAAATTCAAAGAATTTTTGACGGGGTGGTCCTTCGGCTAAAGCCATTATCGCTGTAAACATGAAAAAACGACCTTTAGCCCGTTCCTATTGAATTATTTCAGTTTTAATTTTCAATAATCATTAAAATGAGTGTTATCTGAATAAATTAGTGGCATTCGTAGTTAACAAACAAAAAAAGAACGGACCCACGCCCGTTCTCCATAGAATATTTTATAATCTCTATTTTATTTCTTCTTCAAATCCAGATCATCAAAGTCAAAACTGAAATCTGTTACATCAGAAATCGCCTTCAATTTTGCAGATTCTGCTTTTCCGTTTTCGTCATAGCTGAAAATAATATAGGCATCCGCATCATAGCTTCTGTCGTCCCATTTGATAATGAAAGAATTATTGGAATAAGGAAGCAGCCCTCCTTTTAACCTTGGAGAGTTTTTGCACGAAATTCTGTAGCTATTTCCCTGTTGTGTAATTTCTACATCACCAAACCAAATATCATTGTAAGTTCCTGTAAACTGTTCTGCTTTTGGCTGCTGCGCTTTTTCTTTTTTGAAGGCTTCAGATTTTGCAAAAGCATCTTTCTTTTGTTTGCTGAATTCGGCTTCCATTTTAGACATTCTTTCGCTATAGGTTTTCAGCCAGTTTCTGTCGGCAACCCCAAGATAAGAATCTTTAACGGTATTCGTAATGGTATTGAAAGCTGCTCCGGACTGTTGGTTCGTCAATACTACAATTCCCAGTTTCATATCGGGAATTAAAGTAAATTGAGTAACGGTTCCGATCAGTCCACCGGTATGCTGTACCTGTTTATGTCCTTTCACATCACTCAGAAACCATCCTAAACCGTATCCGTAGAAACTTGTATCATAAGGATTTTTCGCAGCCACTCTATCTGGAATCTGCAAGCTCCAAAGTTGTTGAACATTCTTATCCGAAACCAGTTTTTTCCCATCTTTTGTGGTGAAATTATTTAGGAGACATTCCGCCCACGTGGTCATGTCTTTAATGTTACTCATAATTCCTCCTGCTGCATTACCCGTTTCGTTCCAGTCGTGGGGAACAGCAATTGCTTTTCCGTCTACCGGAGCGTGTGCATCAATTTTATTGGCAACAGCCTTTGCTCTGCTGTAGCTTCCGAAACTTGAAGTCATTCCTACAGGTTTCATAATTCGCTGCTCAATAAATTCCGCCCAGCTTAATCCGGAAATTCTGTGGATTACTTCTCCGGCTACAATAAACATGATATTGTTATAATCCAGTTTTGTTCTGAAAGGATTTTCCGGTTTCAGATATCTCACATTATGCACAATATCATTAACGGTTAAATTTCCTCCTTCAGGAAAAAACATAAGATCTCCCTGTCCAAGTCCTAATCCGGCTCTGTGGGTAACAAGATCCTTGATCGTAACATTTTGAGAAACATAAGGATCATACATTTGAAATTCAGGAATATATTTTGAAACTTTATCATCCCAGTTCAGTTTTCCTTCATCTGCTAAGATGGCTAATGCTGTACAGGTAAAGCCTTTTGAGTTAGAAGCAATCCCTACCAGCGTATTGTCATCCATTGGCTGCTTTGTTGTAAGAGAACGTACTCCAAACCCTTTGGAATAGATCATCTTGCCATCTTTCACAATTCCTACCGACATTCCCGGTACATCAAAGGTTTTCAGGGTATTTTGGATCAGTTCATCCAGCTTTTTTTCTTCAACCTGAGCATTGGCTAATCCTACGGTTAAAAGAAAAATGAAAAAAGAAAGTTTCTGTTTCATTGTTTATTTTAATTTTCCCAAATTTACTAAATATTAAGCGACGCTCATTTTAGCCGTGCTAAAACTTTACGATAAATCAGTTGTATTCATGAAAAAGCCTATTTGTATCTGTATTTTCTCTCTTTTCGCAGTCAGCGGTATCAAAGCCCAGGACAGAACTGCCAATCCTTTACTTTTACAAACCTGGAATCTCAGTAAAATGGATACTTATATTTATACTTATGAAAAACAGGATGGTTTTGAAGCGAGAAGAGAAGGAATCAGATTTCAGAAAAATGGAAAAATCACAGGAAATCTGATTAAATCTACTTTAAGATATGATACCCTGGAAGAAACTGTTAATAAAAAAAATGAAAAGCCGGACCGTTATATCGGGAGCTGGAAAAAAGCTTCAGACTCTACAGTAACGTTAGTATTTCCTTCCAATACCAATATGACCGGAACTTTTGTAATTTCAAAGCTTACAGAGAATCAACTGAAACTGAAAAAGGTTTTCAGCGCAGATATTGAAAAGAAAATGGATTCTATCAGAAAAACAAAAAATATCACAGACTAAGGTCGGAATAAGTTGATGGAGCTTCTTTATATTTGCAGTCTTAAAAAAATAATAAAATGGCACTAAACAGATTATTGGCTTTCTTCTTACTGATGATAAGCTGTAATTTATATTTTTCTCAGGATATAACCATCAAAGATGATAAAGTTTTATTGGATGGAAAGCAGATTCTGAAAGCTGAAAAGATCAATGCAGCCCAGTATTCGTTTTTCTCCATGAAAGATGATGAGGAAGTTCTTCTTTACCGGTATATGGATAATGAAACCCCAAGATATGTAAATGATGATTATTTTATTCTGAATTTTCTGACCGAAAAAACAAAAATAGAATCGACAGATATGAGCAAAATATCCAATTTTATGAATTCCAAAAAAGGAATGGAAAAACTGGTAAAATGGCTGTTGAAAGAAAGAGTAATCAATCATGACGGGGAGCTTAATCCTGACCGTGTGGCTGTTTTTAAAGATAAATACCACGAAAATATCACTGAAAGAACCTTTAGATAATGACAAAAGTTCTTCTTCTTTCCGATTCCCATTCTTATATTGATGACCGTATCCTGGAATATGCTTCTCAGGCTGACGAAGTATGGCATTGCGGGGATTTCGGAAGTCTGGATGTCATTGAACAGCTGGAAAAAATAAAACCTCTGAAGGGCGTTTACGGAAACATTGATAATGCTAAAATTCAGGCAGAATTTCCGGAAGTGAACCGTTTCTTTTGTGAAAAACTGGAAGTTCTCATGATCCATATCGGAGGTTATCCGGGAAAATATACTCCACTTACGAAAAAAGAAATGGCAGAAAAGGCTCCGAAATTGTTTATTTCAGGCCACTCTCATATTTTGAAAGCGATGTATGATGAGAAAAACAATCTCCTCCATTTGAATCCCGGAGCCTGCGGAAAACAGGGCTGGCATAAAGTGAGAACAATGATGCGGTTTGTGGTAGACGGTGAGGAAATCAAAGAGCTGGAGGTGATTGAACTGGGACCTAGAGTTTGATGAGTGAGAGGGTTGGAGAGTTTTAGGGTTGGAGAGTGTGAGCGTTTGAGAATTTAGGGGGGATTGGGAGTAAGGAGTTTGTGTTCATCCATTTTACTTTCTACCTTTGCACAAATATTGGTTCATACAAACCTGTAAAAATTATGAAGATCGGCGATAAGGTTTCGGTAGTAGATGAGGATTTAAGCGGGATAATTACTTCCGTGAAGGGAAATATTGTTGTTTTTAAAGATGAATATGGATTTACCCATCAATATCCCAAGGAAAAACTTGTTCCGAAAGATGCTGATCTGTATGAAAATATCAGAGTTGTAAGAAAAGCGGAACCTAAAAAAATCATTTCCAAGAAACATCAGAAAAATCATTTGGTTTTAGACCTGCATTTTCATAATTTGGTAAAGAATCCCAATGATTATGACAGCTTTGAAAGATTGTTTATACAAAAGGAAAAACTGATTGAAGTGATTGAGTTTTGCAGAAAGAACAACCTGAAAAGACTGGAAATTGTTCACGGCATTGGTGACGGTACTTTGCAGAGGATGGTCCGGGATGTATTGGAAAGCCAGGTCAATATTGATTTTTATAATAAGGAAATACTTCACCACCAATCGGGTGCGGTAATGGTAGAATTTCACTAAATTTGCAGGAATTGAAATATGAACGTACTTAATTTACTTTTTACCAAAGACGGATTGATCTGCCAGATTGTTAAAAACAAAAACATTCTGGAGGAAAAGTCTTATTTCGTTACTGAAGAGACACCAGCCAATCTTATTGACCAAAAGCTGGACGAAGTTCTTATTAAGCAGCGCTACGACGAGATCCATGTGATTTCAGCATTGAATCATTTTACGCTGATGCCGGAAGGCTTCTCTGAGCATGAGGCAGGATTTGATCTGATTGCTTTCAACGCTCCGACTGACAGAGAAAAAGAAGAGCTGATGCTTTCGATCAACAAAAAATTTAATATTCAGTTTTATTATACTTTCCCGAAAAACTATTATAAAAAAATAAAAGAGCTGGCCTTACCGGTTCATTTTAATTTCTCCGGGGAAAAGTTTCTAAGTTCGATCAATAATAAAACCAGCAAGGAAATTCACATCAACCTCTATCATAACCAGTGTGAGTTTTTTGCGATTGATAATAAGAAAATCATTCTTTATAATAATCTGGATGTCAATTCTGAAGTAGATTTCCTTTACTTCATTATGTTTACATTGAGCAAGATAGGTTTCGGAATCAATGAAACCAGCTTTTATGCTTATGGAGAAACTACGGAAAATGAAACGTTCATTTCCGAACTTCAGAAATTTGTTAAAAACCTGAAAATTGTTTTTGACAATATTCCTAACAAGAATTTTATACTTAATTAAGGAACAAGGGCTTAGGAATAAGGAATTAGCCTTATTAAAAGATAATGATGATGTATAATTTTAATCCCTAATCCCTAGAACCTACCATCTAACCCCTAACAATAATATGTTCAGAATCATATCAGGCAAATGGAAAGCCAAAAAAATCGCCGCTCCTAAAAACTTTGAAGTAAGACCTACCACCGATTTTGCAAAGGAGGCTTTATTCAGCATTCTGGAAAACAAATACGATATGCAGTCGATCTCCGTGCTTGATCTTTTTGCAGGAATTGGCTCTATTACCCTGGAATTTGCTTCCAGAGGATGCCAGAATATAACTTCCGTGGAAATGAACCCAAAGCATACGGCATTTATCAACAGTACGGCTTCTGAGCTTGATATGGCACTTCAGATCAATGTACAGAGAGGAGATGTTTTCGACTGGCTTAAAAAATTCAGAAATAAAAAATCATTTGAGATTGTTTTTTCTGATGCTCCTTTTGAAATGGAAGAGAAAAAATACCACGAGCTGATTTCTCTGGTTTTAAACAATAAATACCTGAAAGAAAACGGAGTCCTTATTGTAGAACACCAAAGCCGCATGAAATTTGACCATCCGAATTTAACAGATACCCGAAAATATGGAAACGTAAGTTTCAGTTTTTTTGAACCGAATAAAGAAGATAATCAGGAACTTTAATTCCTGATTATTTTTTTGGAGATGACAGGAGATTCTTCGCCCCATTTTGTTATCGCTTCCAAAACAGGTAAAAGTGTCTTTCCAAAGTCTGTTAATTCATATTCCACCACTAAAGGAGGCTTTTCCGTAAAAACTTTCCTGTCAACAATTCCGTCCTCTTCCAGTTGTTTTAGCTGCAAACTCAATGTTCTTTCCGTAATGGTAGGAATAGACTTTCTTATCTCGTTATAGCGCTTAGCACCGCCAATAAGGTGATGTAAAATCACTGCTTTCCATTTCCCTCCTATAAATTTCATTGTCACGCTGGTACAGCAGGGATACGATTTATTATCTATTGTATACATTTTTATACTATCATTTTTTACCGTTATTGCAAAGTTAGGAAACTTAAATTAATTTTGTAACTATAAAAATGATAGTATAAAATTATGAACTTTTTAGACCAAATGAAAAACAGGTATACTGTAAAAAAGTATAACCCCCAGGGAAAAATCAGTGAAGAGCAAATTGCAGCACTTCAGGAGATTTTAAATTTAAGCCCGTCATCTATTAACAGCCAGCCATGGAATTTTATTTTCGTAAATGATCCTGAACTGAAGAAGCAATTGGGGGACAAATCTTATTTTAATAAAGAAAAAGTGCTGGACAGCAGCCACATCATTGTATTTCAGGTGATGAAAAACATAGAAAACTTTGAAAAACAAATAGAGGAAAACCTTCCGGAAGGCCCTGTTAATTATTACCGAACTATGGTAAAACCTAAAGGAGAAGAAGCTATAAAATCATGGCTTGGCCATCAGGTATATTTATCATTAGGAGTTCTTTTATCTGCCTGTGCAGCGATGGGAATAGATTCTACCCCAATGGAAGGAATTGAACCTGAAGGTTATGATGCGATCCTGAACAATGAAAAATACGAAACTTTATTTGCCGTAGCCATCGGGGAAAGAGATGAAGCAGATGCAAACCAGCCTAAATTTAATCCTAAGAAAAGACTGGAGGCTGAAAAAGTAATTGTGGAAGCGTAATTTTAAACACAAATTCACAATCTCTTTCGCAACAAACACGAATGAAATTGAACATTATTTCCCCACAGATTTCACAGAGGACACAGATTTTTAGTCATCTTTTAATTTTAAAAACGTTATTATCCGTGGAATTTGTGAAATCTGTGGGAACTAAAAAAAGCATATAATTTTATCGAAAATAAATTTTTGTGCTTTGAAAACTTGATTTCGTAATGACAAAATTTAATAAATAAAAAAGTCTGCTTCAATATGAGGCAGACTTTTTTTTTATAATACTTTCAATTCTAAGTCAATGGATTTTCCAAAGAACTTCTTTGAAATTTTCTCGAAATTCTTGGTAATATCCGACAGATAGAAATGATAATTAGGCTTTGAGTTATGATCATGTAAAAGATTATACTTATCAAGAATGATCTTCAGATGATTGGCTACAATATTCGGAGAGTCAATGACACGGACTCTGTTTCCGTAGTACTGCTTGATTTCATCAATTAAAAGAGGATAATGAGTACAGCCCAGAATCAACGTTTCGATATTCTTTAATTTATTATTACTTAAATAATTATAAATAATAGCATGAGTAATCGGATGATTTTTAAACCCTTCTTCAATAGCAGGAACCAATAATGGTGTTGCCAGTTCGTCTACTTTGATCCATTTATTATGCTTTCGGATACTCTTTTTGTAGAGCCCTGAATTCACGGTTGCTTTGGTAGCAATTACGCCTACATTATTATGGATTTCGTATGACACTTTTTCGGCTACAGGATTAATAACGTCTATGACAGGAACTTTTCCTGCAACCGACTGCATCACTTCATTCAAAGCATTAGCCGTTGCCGTATTACAGGCAATTACAATCGCTTTACAGTTCTGCTCAAGCAGGAAATTGGTGATCTTTGTAGAATATTCAATAATCGCATCTTTGGATTTTTCTCCGTATGGAAGGTGCTTTGTATCTCCAAAATAGATCAAATCTTCATTAGGAAGAAGTCTTTTGATTTCTTTGGCAACGGTAAGACCTCCTACTCCGCTGTCGAAAATTCCGATAGGCTGGTTGGGTGAAAGATGTGAATAATCTTGTTTTTTCGTTTTCAAATGAGTTGAAATTTTATACAAAAATAGTGAATTTTATGGCATGCTGTATACATACAAACATTATACAATAAACAAATCTGAAGCAATTCCGTCTGCCATAAACCAATGTTTTTCAGGAATTTTTAAATGTTCATTCTCAATGATTAAAATACCTTCCTCCATTTTAGCTTTGATTTCTCTATGAAAATGTTCTAATAATCTCTCTGAAAATTTATTTTTTAAACTTTCCAGATCTACTCCCCAGATGGTTCGTAAGCCAATCATAATCATTTCATTAAACTGATCTTCCTGGGAAAGAATTTCTTCTTCTTTGGCAAGAAGTTTATCATTCAGTTTTTTGATGTACTGCTGATTATTGGCTATATTCCAGCTTCGGACATCAAATCCGTTATAGGAATGTGCTGATGGTCCTATTCCAAGATATTCATTGTATTTCCAGTAAGCAGAATTGTGTCGTGAGTAAAAACCGGGTTTGGCAAAATTGGAAACTTCATAATGTTCAAAACCATGATCTTTTAAAAAGTCGGATAGATAATAGAATTCCCTGTTTTGCTCTTCTTCCCGGGGACTTTTTACTTTCCCTTTGGAGATCCAGTTTTCCAAAGCCGTTTTGGGCTCAACCGTCAATGCATAAGATGAAATATGAGGAACTTCTAAAGCAATTGTTTTATTCAGATTTTCTTTCCAGATTTCAAGATTGGATGTGGGCGAACCATAGATCAGATCAATACTCAGGTTTTCAAAACCGAAATCCTGAGCCCGTTTGATAGAGCTTTCTGCTTCAGAAGCACTGTGAGCCCTGTTCATCAGTTTCAGATCTTCTTCAAAGAAGCTTTGTGTGCCGATGGACAATCTGTTTACAGGTGTTCCGGCAAGCTGTTTTAAAAAATTTTTATCCAGATCATCGGGGTTGGCTTCCAGAGTAACTTCTATATCTTTTTCAAAACTGAAATATCGTAATACTTCGTCTATTAAAGAACTAATTTCATCCGCAGAAAGAATAGAAGGAGTTCCCCCCCCGAAATACAGGGATTTCAGGTTTTTGTTCTGTAATTCATCTTTTCTTAGCAGTATTTCAGTTTTCATGGCACGAAGCATTTCATCCTTGAAATTCAGGGATGTTGAAAAATGAAAGTTACAATAGCTGCATTTTTGTTTACAGAACGGGATGTGAATATATATCATAAAAAAAGCTCTGAAAAATTTCAGAGCTCAAATTTATTTAAATTAAATTAATTAGTATCTAAATCCTCTAGCATTAATAAAGTTGTCGAAGTTATATCCAAGACCGATCATGAAGCTGTTTCCTCCATAGCTTTGGATATCAGATAATCCAAGGTTATACGTAGCTCCGATCATGAATTTGTTGAATCTTACTTTTACAATTGGAGAGATACTCAGGTCCTGATTGTCAAATCTGTTCTGAACCGTTCTGTAGCTTACCCCGAAAGAGAATGCGTTGATATCGTTAGAGAATGTCGCCATCAGGTTCCAGTCGATCATTCTAGTTGAGTTTGTGTTAAGGTTGATCAATGCTGACGGTGCAATGGTAATATTATCAGCAATGTTCCAGTTGTATCCTAAATTTAAGAAGAATTTAATTGGAGAAGGCTCGTAGTTGTTTACGATAGAGGCATCATTACTTAACGCGATATCATTTACGGAAACACCCCCGAATAATCCTCTGTAGGTAGCAGCCAAACCGAAGTTGGCATACACCATGAAGATGTTGCTTTCTTCACCTCTCAATAATGGGTCACCCCCTTCTTCAGTATTGATTTTTGAATAATCAAAATTCATGTTATAGAAGTTAACACTTGTACCGAAAGAGAACTGGTCTTTTCTGTCTCCTTCACTACTTAGCGGAATAAAATATGAAGCACCAGCCGTGATACCACCCGCAGAGATCGGTCCGTTACTGTCTCTGAACACGGAAATACCAGCACCTACTCTATCAAAGATATTCGCATTGATCCCGATTGACTGTACATTCGGAGAATTACTGAATTTTGAAAATTGTTGTTGATAATTGGCGTTGAGCTGTACGTAATCTGTTTTTCCGTATTGAGCTGGGTTGAACAGGAACTCACCATCCAAAAGATATTGCTGATAGTATGGTAGTGATTCTTGTGCTTTGTATGCATTTGACAAAAGAGCTAAACATACGATAGCATATAGTTTTCTCATAACAAATCTTGATTTCAATTCAACAAATATAAAAAAAATCTCAATATATTTTTAGTTTTCCAAATAATTTCTCCATTTTTTTACAGCATCCGCCATATCTTTGGGCATTGGGCTCTCAAAATATAATTCCTTCTTTGTTGTTGGGTGTATAAATCCAAGGGTATGGGCATGTAAGGCATGTCTTGGCAAAATTTCAAAAACATTTTTAATAAATTGCTTGTATTTGGGAAGATTTACCCCTCTCAAAGGTGTATGTCCCTCATACCTTTCATCATTAAACAAAGTATGGCCGATATGTCTGAAATGTGCTCTGATCTGATGGGTTCTCCCCGTCTCCAGCTTACATTCTACCCAGGTCATATATTTGAATCTCTCAAGGACTTTATAATGGGTCACAGCGTGTTTCCCCTGACTGCCGTCTTCATAAACGGACATCTGCATTCTGTTTTTAGGATGTCTTCCGATGTGGCCTCTGATGGTCCCCTCATCATCCTGCATATTTCCCCACACAAAAGCCCAGTACAGTCTCTTTGTAGTTCTGTTAAAGAACTGTTTGGCAAGGAAGCTCAATGCATATTCATTCTTCGCAATCACCAACAGCCCTGATGTATCTTTATCAATCCTGTGTACAAGCCCTACTCTGTCAAGATCGGATTTCTCCCCGTTCTTTTCAAAATGGAAAGCCAGTGCGTTCACCAGTGTTCCGTCCCAGTTTCCAAATCCTGGGTGTACCACCATTCCTGCTTCCTTATCCACTACAACAAGATCATCATCTTCATAAACAATATTCACCGGAATATCCTGTGGAATAATGACATTTTCTCTTGGAGGGTGCGTAAGCAAAACTGAAATCTGATCTCCCGGTTTCACCCGGTAATTCTGTTTCACCGCAGTTCCATTCACGATAACATTTCCGGCTCTGCAGGTCTGTGAAATTTTATTCCTTGAAGAATTCTGTCTGTATATTAAAAGGAACTTATCAATTCTTAATGGTTCCTGTTTACTGTCAACAGTGATATTAAGATGTTCATACAAACCTTTATTTTCCTCGTCAATATCGATGTTTTCGATACTGTTGGAATCTAATAATTCTTCATCTAAAAAATCTTCGTTATCTTCTGACATTGTTTTATATTTTTTACACAAAAGGCCTCAACATTTTGCAGTTGAAGCCTGTATTTTTGATATTAATCTGATTTTATTCTACGACAACCTTCTTAGCTTTCGGCTTTTGTGAAGGCTGCTGAGTGGTTGTTGCAGCCGGCTTGGCTGTACTTCCTGCTGCAGAGGTAGTGGTGGAAGTTTTAGGCTTCTCTGTACTTTGGGCTGCAGGTTTAGAAGTGGTAGTCTGAGGTTTTGGAGTCTCAGTTTTCGGTACTTCAGGTTTTGGAGTTTCTCTTCTAGGAACTGGTACTACCGGAGCTTCATAACTTGGCTCACTATGTACTTCTTCATATCGTACCGGAGGAAGTGAAGTATCTACTTTCATACGATAGATAGAATTCAGCTGCTCTACTTTAGCTCTTAATTCGGCAGGAGTCCTCTTACTTGCCCAAAGATCGATCTGCATTCCCTGATCACGAACATCGCCGGAAGCAGGATCCTGATAATAGATAATATCAGACTCATCTTTACCTCCATCTTCATGCTCTACCAATCCTACTTCAAACATACTTTTGGTAATGACAGCTCTTGCTTCTTTTACTGTAAGTCCCACAACATTAGGAATAGAGATATTTCTCATCGGCCCGGACCCCACTACTACATCAATAGTAGAGAATCTTGGTAAACGGGTACCCGGATTTACCGCATTTCCTTTATATAATATTCTTAAAAGAGCATCTTTCTGAATACTAGGCTCATAAATCGTATCCCCGATTTTAAGGCCTACCTGATCCAGTCTCTGGAATGCCAGTCCTGAATATTTATTGATTACATTCGGAACCGCAATAGGAGCCCATGTTCTCGGATTTACTTTTAGCGTTACCGTTCTTCCGTCTTTTACACGGGAACCTGGCGCAGGATATACCTGCAATACCTGGAATGGTCTGTATTTAGGATCATAATTGGCACTGTCTACTTCATATTCCAGCCCTGTATCATCTAATATTTTAACGGCATCATGCACCGATTTATTTACAATATTGGGAACAGGAATTTCCTGACCGTGATTAGTATGGTACTCCAACCAGCGAAATGTAAGCCATACAAGCCCCACGAAAACACCGATGGCTACTACTAAATTCAGTAAAACTTTCCAATTGAAAAGTGATTTAAGCATACTTAAAAATACTTTAATTATAACCGCAAATATAGCTAATAATTTTAGAATGGACTTTTTATTTAACACAATTCATTTTTGATTTTAAAATTTGCCGATTTCCCATATTGCATTGCATAAAATGATTAAATTTGCCTTAATTGATACTATATGGTTATGAATAAAAAAAGTGTTGCCGTAGTAATGGGAGGCTATTCCGATGAATATGTTGTTTCCTTAAAAAGCGGACAATTGATTTATGATTCTCTGGACAGAAATCTCTATGATGTATATAAGGTAGTAGTCCTTAAAGATGAATGGTATTTTTTAGGGGAAAATGACACAAAATATGCCATCAACAGAGGAGATTTTTCTGTGACTTTAGATAATGGTGAAAACTTAAAATTTGATGTTTGTTTCAATATCATCCACGGAACTCCGGGAGAAAACGGAATTCTTCAGGCATATTGGGATGCTATTGGACAAAAATATACAGGCTGCGATTTTTATCAGAGTGCTCTTACTTTCAATAAAAAAGACACTCTTGCCGTATTATCAAAATACGGAATTCCTTCTGCTAAAAGTATTTATTTAAGAAAAGGGGAAGACATCAATGTGGATGAAATTGTAGCAGAACTGAATCTCCCACTATTTGTAAAACCTAACCAGTCCGGTTCTTCTCTGGGAATTTCAAAAGTAAAGGAAAAATCAGAACTTATTGCTGCCACTGAAATTGCATTCAAGGAAGATGACGAAATCCTGATCGAAAGTTTTCTGGATGGAATGGAAGTTTCCGTAGGCGTTATTGATTTTAAAGGAGAAACCATTGTTCTGGGAATTACAGAAATTGTTCCTACCAATGAATTCTTCGATTACGAGGCAAAATATGAAGGTGCTTCTGAAGAAATTACACCGGCAAGAATTGACGAGGAAACCACAAAAAGAGTGGAAGAAATTGCTAAAAGAGCTTATAATTCATTAGGAATGAGTGGTTTTTCCAGAAGTGAATACATTCTGATGAACGGAATTCCTTATATGCTTGAAATGAATACCAATCCGGGATTCTCTCCCACAAGTATTCTTCCTCAACAGGCAAGACATTATGGAATTTCCATCATGGATCTTTGTGGAAATGAAGTTGAAAAAGCACTTAATAAATAATAAGAAGTTAGAGATTAGAGGTTAGAAGTTAGACATTGAATACACTTTTAACAAATAATTCACTACTCAAAATCATAACTCGTACAACATGAAAATTGCTGTTTTCCCTGGGTCTTTTGACCCGATTACACTAGGACATTACGACATTATAGAAAGAGCGGCACCGCTATTTGATAAATTAATCATTGCTATAGGGCAAAATTCTCAGAAAAAATATATGTTCCCTCTTGAAAAAAGAATGGAATTTATCCAGAACTCTGTAGCAGAATTTCCCAATGTGGAAGTAGATTATTTTGAAGGACTTACCGTTGATTATTGTTTTGAAAAAAACGCACAATACATCATCAGAGGCCTGAGAAACCCGGCTGATTTCGAGTTTGAAAAAGCAATTGCCCATACCAACAGAACTTTAGCCCACAAAAAACTGGAAACCGTATTCTTACTGACTTCTTCAGGAAAATCTTTCATCAGCAGCAGTATAGTAAGAGAGATCCTTAACCATGGAGGTGAATACGAACTATTGGTTCCTGAATCCGTGAGGGTGGAGAGATAAAAAAATATAATTGATGAGCGATAAATGATAATTGATATAATGGTCAAGAATTTGCTTAAGCAGAAATCATTCATCAATTATCATTTATCAACAATCATTTATAATTATATATGCACGAACAGTTCAATTTTGCGATAGAAGTCCTTGGGACCATTGCCTTTTCCATGTCCGGAAGTTTTGCAGCAATGCAGAAACGGCTTGATCCGTTCGGAGTGCTTATTATTGCATTTGTAACCTCTGTAGGAGGAGGAACTGTAAGAGACCTCTTACTGGATATCCCTGTATTCTGGATGCATGATATTCTGATGTGTACCCTGATTCTGGTGACGAGTATTTTTTCAATGGTGTTCAAATCTCTTGAAAAGAATTTTAAAGTCACTTTATTTATCTTCGACAGCTTCGGGCTTGGTTTGTTCACCATAATCGGTGTACAAAAAGGATTAAATGCAGGAATTCATCCGATGATCTGTATTGCATTAGGAACCATAACCGGCTGTTTCGGAGGGATTATACGGGATATATTGCTCAACAGGATTCCATTGATTTTCAGAAAGGAAATTTATGCTACGGCATGTATCGTGGGAGGAGCAGCATTTTTACTGATGACCAGATACACTACGCTTTCTTATACTTTCATACAGATCTTCACTATTTTACTGATCGTTGCCATTCGAACATTTGCTGTAAAATACCACTGGCAGATACCTAAATTTTACGGCTATGATCATAATAATTCGGAAATGTAATTTAAACGTCATTACTGTCCAATGAAAATTTTAAATACATTGACAGTATCAATATTGATGACTCCTCTGAAGCTTTATTTTTACGGAGATGTCATTTTTTTCTGCAACAGTAGATCACGACGGGATCAAATCCAGCTCCAATGGGAGCCAACTGTTAATAGAATGTATTTGTTTTAAAATCATAGCTCCGGAGGAGCGACCTGTTAATTATTTTTAAATAAATCGGACAACAATATTTAAAAGTATTTATTTACCCAAAAGAAACTTTTAATTCCAAAAATAAAAAACAAAAAGTCCTGAAAAATTCAGGACTTTTATAGTATATGTTAGGATGACTAGAAGAATTTTCCTCTGTTTCTCATATTCGGGTTATGCATATGCTTCTGCATGGTTGGCATTTTCAGCTGCTCTTTCATCATTTTAATCTGATCCGTCATCATTCCGGCACTATCCAGTCTTTTTGCTTCCTCAAGTAACTTCTGCCCTTCCTGCTTTCTTCCTTTGGAAATAGCTGCAGCAGCAAGATTTAAAGTAGCCATTGCTCTGTCGTGTTTCATATTCAAACCATATTCCAATGCTTTTTTCATGAAAGGCTCTACTTTCGCAGGGTGATCCTGAGCTTGTGTCAATCCTGATAAATAGTGGAAATATCCATATTGAGTCTTATGAAGCTGTGTTTTATAATCTGTAATTTTAGACAGCCATTCTCCGGCTTTCTCCATATTTTGTTTTCTCAATTGCCAGAATGCCAAAAGAATATATTCATTCTTAAAGAATAGTAAGATGGGAAATGCAACCAAAAGAAAAACAACAATACCCCATCCCAGATTTCTTGTGAAAATCATCATATAAAGTCCTAACAGGATAAGAAGTGCTGCTACTGCAATTTTTATGTATTTATTCATTATTAAATTTTAGAAGTGCAAAGATAATAAATTTAGAGCTTAAAGTTCAAAAAGTCAATGGTGAATGGTCAATTCGCTGCGCTTGTTAGTTTTGTAACTGCGGAAAATTCACGATTCACTTTGCGAAGCAAAATTGACTATTGATATCTAATCTTCTTTTTTGATTTTTTCAAACGTCTGGAAACAGAAATCATAACCGTTCTTTTCGTCTTTTTCATGGCAGATTTCGTTGGTCATTTTCCAGATTTTCGGATCTATTTTCGGAAAGAATGTATCAGCCTGATGAAGATCTGCTTTCACCAACGTCACTTCTAGTCTGTCCACAACATCCATGGTCTGTTCATATATATTTCCACCACCGATTACAAAAACGTCTTCATCAATCTTCCTGGCAAATTTCAATGCTTCCTTGATGCTTCCTACAATAAGGATTCCTTCTTCAAACCAGTCTTTCTTTCTTGACACAACAATGTTGGTACGGTTTGGAAGGGCTTTCCCAATACTTTCGTATGTTTTTCTTCCCATAATAACCGGATGCCCTGAAGTAATCTCTTTAAAATGTTTCAAATCTTTGGGAAGATGCCAAAGCAACTGGTTTTCAAAACCAATTTCATTTTTCTCTCCCATTGCCACCACTATTGTTGTCATTCAAATAATTTTTTACAAAATTAGCACATAATTTGTATATTTGGTTAGCACAAAAAATTTAAAAAAATAAACTATGAAAAATAAAGGATGTCTGGGCGCAGGAACCATTGGTATTGCCCTTCTTATTATTGTTGCAATTCTATTCTTCTGGGGAAAAAGCGGATATAACAGTTTTGTCAACAAAGAACAGACAGTAAATGCAAAATGGTCTAATGTAGAGACTGTTTATCAGAAAAGAGCCAACCTTATTCCTAACCTGGAAAGAACCGTAAAATCGTATTCAAAATTTGAGCAGGAAACTTTAACTCAAGTTGTGGAAGCCCGTTCCAAGGCGACTTCTATCAATATTGACCCTACGAATATGACCGAAGCTGATCTGGCTAAATTCCAGGCAGCACAAGGAGAATTATCGGGTGCATTAAGCAGATTGATGGCCGTGGTGGAATCTTATCCTAACCTGAAAGCAGACCAGCAGTATATCAACTTCCAGAGAGAATACACTGCTATTGAAAACAGTATCAGAACGGAAACGGTTTACTATAATGATGCGGCAAAGGATTATAATACTTCCATCAAGACTTTCCCGAATAATATTCTGGCGAATTTCACCAACTTCAAAGAAAAACCTTATTTCAAAGCTGACGCAGGCGCTCAGAAAGCTCCTGAAGTATTCAAATAATAATGGGTAATTTCCTTACAAATCAACAGATCGCTTCCCTTGTGGAAGCGATTCAGTCTGCGGAAGATCATTCTACGGGAGAGATCAGAGTGCATATTGATTCCAATACGGAAAACCGTGATGCCAAGACTGCATTTGAAGTTTTTAAAAAACTGGCTATGGATAAGACAGCCGACAGAAATGCGGTGCTTTTTCATGTCAATTTCGAACAAAAATATCTTACTATCATTGGAGATACCGGGATTCATGAAAAAGTAAAACAGTCGTACTGGGATCATCTTCACGATTATATCACTGCTGAATTTGCCAAAGGAAATTATTATCAGGCTCTGAAAAGTGCTATCCTGGAAACAGGACTTGAACTCAAAAAACATTTTCCTGTAGAAGGAGAAAACCCAAACCAACTTCCAAATGAAATTACGTTCTCTTAAAATAGTATTTTCATTTTTACTGCTCTGCTTTTACACTTTTGTATCAGCACAATATACCATTCCTGAAAAGCCAGCAGTGCTTTATCCTGTTTTTGATGAAGCCGGATTACTTTCCCAGCAGGAAAAAGATGCGCTTAATCATAAACTGATCAAGTTTGCAGATTCTACATCAACTGAAATTGAAGTGGTAATCATCCGCTCTACCAAAGGAGAAGATGTAAATTTTCTGGCTACCATGTTTGGTGAAAAATGGAAAATCGGAAAAAAAGGAGTAGACAACGGAGTGGTTTTCCTTATCGCAACAGAAGACAGAACGATGTCTATCCAACAGGGGCGTGCCGTAGAGCAATACCTTACCGCTTCAGTAGCTGGACAAATCTTAGATTACATCGTCACCCCAAATTTCAAAAAAGGACTGTGGTATGAAGGGATCAATGGTGGAACCTCAGCGATTATGGAGGCTGTTGAGGGAAAATTCAAACCTGTAGCCACAACAGCTCCTTCCGGCAACGGAAGTGCCTTTAAAGTTCTTATCATTGCTTTTATTATTTTCATCATCATTGCTATCCTGTTTGGCAACAGAGGTGGCGGACGTGGTGGAAATAATGACGACGATGATGATGTGATTATCACCAGAAGAGGACGCAGAAATTATCCTGGCGGTTTCTTCCCGTTCCCGGGCAGCTTCGGAGGAGGTGGCTTTGGCGGTGGAAGTTCCGGAGGCGGAGGTGGATTCGGAGGCTTCGGCGGTGGTGGAAGCTTTGGTGGCGGTGGCGCATCCGGAGGCTGGTAAATTAACAAGTCAATTTAAAATTTATATAGAAATCAGATCGTGATGATCTGATTTTTTTATTTAAAAACCTAAAATAATACTGATTCTTTAACTTTTATTAATGTTAATTTGATATTTAGATAGTAAAAAATTAATAAAACCTCATAAAAACCACCTTTTATTCAATATTTTTTCACTATATTTACTGAAAACAGGATTATGAAGAAGACGCTGGTAGTATTTGCACACCCCTATCTGGAGCACTCCAATTCGAATGTAGAGCTCATCAATTTCTACGTTCGCCACCAGCATTATACCCTGAGAGATCTTTACGAAGAATATCCTGACTTTCATATCGCAGCTTTCCGGGAAAGGAAACGCCTTAAAAACTATGAACGTTTTATCTTCCAGTTTCCCCTGATATGGTTCGGAATGCCTCCTCTTCTCAGATTATGGATTGATGAAGTTTTCGACAGAGACTGGCTGAAAGACGGCGAACATAATCCGCTCGAAGGAAAAGAAGTCTATATTCTGGTAACCACAGGCGGAAAAGAAAGGTCTTTCAGCAAAACCGGCACTTATCAATATACCATAGATGAACTCATCAGCGGGCTTATTGTTTCATTAAAAGTTTTTAAAGCAGATATTAAGCATATCAAAATCGTATACGAAGCCAATAAGCTCTCTAAAAAAGAAATTATTTTACATAAAAAAGAATTTACAGAACTACTCAATCAATAGCATATGGAATCCAGCTTAGCGATGAACACATTAATTTTCCTCGGTGTAGCCATTATTATGGTTCCATTAGCCAGGAAATTAGGGTTGAGTTCTGTCATCGGTTATATTTTAGGAGGAATTATCATAGGTCCTTACGTCCTTAAACTTACAGGAAACAATGTCAATGACATTATGCATGCCAGCGAGTTTGGAGTGATCATGCTTTTGTTTTTGGTAGGTCTGGAATTGGAGCCCCGGAAGTTCTGGGAAATGCGAAAGAAAATAATGGGTCTTGGACTTTCTCAGATGGCCCTTACCATTCTTCTGCTTTTCCTGGTATTCACAAGCGTAGGCTGGAGAGTAGACAAAGCGATTGCTATTGCCATGTGTTTTGCGCTGTCTTCTACCGCTATTGTTCTGCAGACTTTACAGGAAAAAAATAATCTCAAAACCACCGCCGGAGAAGCTTCATTTTCCACGCTTCTGTTTCAGGATATTTCAGTAATTCCTATTTTGGCGATATTACCTATTCTGGCTAATTATAAGGCCAAACATCATGACAATGAAATTCAGATTCTGATTCAAAAACTCCCAGAATGGCTTCAGGCCGGAACGGTTATTTTCGGGGTAGCATTATTGATTTTACTCGGCAGATATGTATTTGTTCCATTTCTGCGCTATGTTTCAAAATCAGGAATGTCAGAACTATTGACTGCTTCTTCGTTATTTCTGGTTATTGGAGTTTCGGAGCTGATGGTTGTGATTGGTCTTTCTCCGGCATTAGGAGCTTTCCTGGCAGGGGTAATGCTTGCCAACAGTGAATTCCGTCATGAGCTGGAAGCACAGATTGACCCGTTCAAAGGCTTGCTTTTAGCTGTTTTCTTTGTGAGTGTAGGGTCTACCATTAATTTTAATATTATCCAGCAAGATCCCTTATTTATCTTCAGTACTGTTTTTGCCGTGCTGGCTGTAAAATTTGTGGTTTTATACACCATTGGAAAATTTTTCAGGATAGATACTCCCCAAAGTCTCTTCTATGCCTTTGCCCTTTCTCAGGTTGGAGAATTTGCATTTGTACTGCTTAATTATGCATCGGATCTTTATCTTTTAGGGCCGGAGATGAATGCACAGATGATGGCTGTTACGGCAATTACCATGTGTATCACTCCTATATTGCTTATTATTAATGATAAATTTATCACTCCGAAATTCATTAAAGAAATTCCAGAGGAAGAACATGATTATAATATTCTCGACAGCGATGTTGCTCAAAAGAAAATTATTATTGTTGGTTTCGGGCATTTCGGAAGTACCGTGGGACGTCTTTTAAAAGCCAATAAAATATCAGCTACCGTTTTGGACCGGGATTCTGACCGTGTGAAACTGCTTAGAAGTTATGGTTTTAAAGTATATTATGGTGACGCAACGAGGATTCCTATTTTAAGAGCGGCAGGAATTGAAGATGCTGAAATTCTCGTTTTATGTCTGGATGATCCGGATGATAATAAGTTTATTGCAGAACTTGTCCGTGAACATTATCCCAATGTGAAAATTTTTGTAAGGGCAAAAAACAGGATTGATGCTTATGATTATCTGAACAGCGGAGTCAATCATATTTACCGGGAAACATTAGGAACTGCAGTGGATATGGCTGTGGACGTACTTCATGAAACGGGAATGAGAAAATACGCAGCAAGACGTCTTGGGCAAAGATTTATGGCAATTGATAAAGCGTCAATCCGGAAGCTGGCAAAAATGAAGGAGAATAATGAAGATATTACGCTTTTTACCACAAAAGAAATCCTCCAGCGTGAGGAGGAATTATTAGCTTATGATAATCTTAATTTTGAAAATAAAAACTGGGAAGGTTCCTCATCCGCAGATGAAGAAGATGAGGAAGAAACCCAGGATTAATTTATTGGATGTTTACGCTTCCACCGCTGCTTTCGTCTTTTATCACGCTCTTAAGCTCTCCTTTTTTCGAGATATCCACACTTCCACCGGATGAAGCCCCTGCTTTCACACTTGAGACAGCACTTATGTGAACACTTGCCCCACTGGAAGCATCTGCTTCCACGTCATCAGCAATGACATTTTTAGCGGAAACACTGCTTCCTGAAGAAGCACTCACGTCTACTTTTTTTGCTTTACCGGAAAGATCAAGAGTTGATCCTGATGAAGATTCAATATCTAGGTTTACTGCCCATATTTTCCCATCGAAACTACTGCTGCTGCTTACATTGATATCCATATCATTAGCTTCAAGGTCTCCGGAAATACTTCCTGCACTTGATGCTTCAATATCTGTTTTCTCCTGGGTAAATTTATCTTTTACAATAATTCTTGCTGCTGAATCGGCAAGGAGTTTTTTAAAGTCTTTTGCATAAATCTTCGCTGTCACTTTACTGATATTCATCACTCTGATCCCTGGCTTATAATGAATGTGCAGTTTCCCGCCATCATTATCCACCAGAATTTCATCAATGATACTTTGAGGGGCTGAGATTTCAACTTTCTCAGTCTCAGATTTTATAATTTCTGCTTCAATGGCCTGTGAAACCTGAATTTCATCAAAATCACCATTAAATTCCTTATGCTGTATCGGGCCGCTTTCTTTGCTCACTATTTTCTCTACCCAATTACTTTTGTCTCCTTCACGGTCTCTGTTTCTGTTCTCATGTTTATCATTACATGAGGCTAAAGCCACTAAGGCTGAAAAAATAAATAAAGTACTTGTTTTCATGCTTATTCCTTTTGTTAATTTTTTTATTGATTTCTTTATTTAAATAACAACTAATTTATAAAAAATATTACATTACATTTGAAAATACTGTAAATACCACAAAGGGCTTAAAGAAATACATCCGCCGAAATATGTTCTATGATACAAGTTTTTAATATCTTTATGCTTTAATAACAACTATATTTATGAAGAATATTTCATCGGTATTATTAATTTCTGCCTTGGCGTTCAATCAATCTTGTACTACAATGAAACAGACCGATATTCAACAGGAGCTACCTGCACCTGACCCCTCTTTAGCTTCCAATCCTTTTATGAAGAAGAGTAAGCTTCAATACGAAGCTCCGGAGTTTGACAAAATCAAAAACGAACACTTCAAACCAGCTTTTAATTATGGTTTAAAGCAACATGAAGCTGAAATTATAAAAATTGCCAATAATCCGGCTGCCCCTACTTTTGAAAATACCATCGTTGCATTGGAAAAAAGTGGTGAAGTACTGAGAAGAGCACAAATTGTGTTTTCAAATCTTACCAGCGCGAACACAAACCCTACTTTACAGGCTCTGGATGAAGAATATGCCCCTATTTTTGCTGCCCATTCTGACAAACTGTACCTGAATGAAAATCTTTTCAAAAGAATACAATCCATCAAAGAAGATGGTCTGGATTCTGAAAGCAAAAGACTTTTACAATATTATAAGCAGAATTTTGAAATCGCGGGAGCAAACCTTTCCGCAGCGGATAAAGAAAAATTAAAACAGCTCAATCAGGAACTGGCTTCTCTTTCTACTCAATATGCCAACAAATTACTGGAAGCAAGAAAGCAGGGAGGCGTATTTTTCTCTGATGCGAAAGAACTGGAAGGACTTTCTGCTGATGAAATTGCAGCTGCTGCAGCTGATGCCAAAACGGCAGGACAACCCGGAAAATATCTTCTGGCTTTACAGAATACAACACAGCAGCCTCTTTTACAAAATTTAAAAAACAGAGCAACCAGAGAAAAGCTATTTAAGGCTTCATGGACAAGAGCTGAGAAAGGAGATGCTAATGACACAAGATCAACGATAGAGCAGCTTGCTAAACTAAGATTGAAGAAAGCACAGATTTTAGGCAAGAAAAACTTCGCTGAATGGAAACTTCAGGATCAGATGGCAAAAACACCTGAAGCAGCTACTAAACTGATGAACCAGATTGCTACTCCGGCAGTAGAAACGGCAAGACGTGAAGCAAAAGATATTCAGGATCTTATTGATCAGCAGAAAGGAGGTTTTAAAGTAGAACCGTGGGACTGGAATTTCTATGCTGAACAGGTAAGAAAAGCAAAATTTGACCTTGATGAAAGTGAAATAAAACCTTATTTTGAAATCACAACCGTGCTTGAAAAAGGAGTTTTCTTTGCTGCTGAAAAATTCTACGGGCTGACTTTCAAAAAGAGAACAGACCTTCCGGTTTATCATCCGGACGTGGTAACGTATGAAGTTTTCGATCATGATGGAAAATCTATTGCCATTTACTATCTGGATTTCTATACAAGGGATTCTAAAAACGGTGGTGCATGGATGAGTAATTTTGTAGAACAGTCTTATTTATTAGGAACAAAACCTGTAATCGTGAACTGTTACAATTACCAGAAACCCGCTCCGGGGAAACCTTCATTAATCAGTTATGATGATGTTTCAACTATCTTCCATGAATTTGGTCACTCTATTCACGGAATGTTTGCCAGCCAGAAATATCCTTCACTTTCAGGAACAAATGTACCGAGAGACTTCGTGGAATTCCCATCCCAGATTAATGAGCACTGGGCTTTAGATCCGGTTGTTCTGAAGAATTATGCTGTACATTATGAAACAAAACAGCCTATTCCGCAGGCTTTGGTAGATAAAATCAAAAAGGCAGCTACATTCAATCAGGGTTATATGACTACAGAATTGGTTTCGGCTGCTGAACTTGATATGGATTGGCATACGGTAAGCAATGAAAATCAGTTCATTCCTGTTTTGGACTTTGAAAAGCAGTCTTTAGCCAGCCATGGATTTAATCTGGCAACAGTTCCGCCAAGGTATCACACGCCTTATTTCGCCCACATCTGGGGAGGTGGATATTCTGCAGGATACTATGCTTATTTATGGTCTGAAACATTGGATAACGATGCATGGGAATGGATCAGTAAAAACGGAGGATTAACCAGAGAAAACGGTGACCGTTTTAGAAAGTATATTCTTTCCGTAGGAAATTCTGTAGATCTGAACCAGGCATTCAGAGACTTCACAGGACACGATCCGGATATCAAACCTTTATTGAGAAACAGAGGGTTTATTAAATAAATCAAGGGAAGCATTCTTTAATCAGAGTGCTTCTTTTTTATACCTATCTGTGATAAATAAAATTTTCTATGTTTCGGCTAAAGCCGGTGGATTTTTGTTTATTTATTTTGAACGGGCTAAAGCCCGTTTCTATTGAATATAGAACAATTCAACATATTAATTCCATTATAAAATTCAAATAGGCAGAAGTCGTTTCTATTGATATTGATTACTTTTGCATTCAAAATTTAAAATACAATATATGAACTGTCCATGCTGTTCAGGAAAATCATACGAAGAATGCTGCAAGCCTTATCATTCCGGAGAAAAACATGCTCCTACCGCTGAAGCTCTGATGCGTTCAAGATTCTCCGCTTTTGCCATTCCGAATGGTGAATACCTGATGGAGACTACCCTTCCGGGAAAAAGAAAATACCACAATAAGAAAGATCTTCAGGAATGGGGAGAAATCAACCAATGGACAAAACTGGAAATCATCCGTACTCCGGCTTTAAATCATGTGGAATTTAAGGCTTATTATACCGATTAGGACGGGCATCCGCAAGTTCATCATGAGTTTTCTGTTTTTCAGAAGATGCACGAACGCTGGTATTATGTTTCCGGGGAGTTTTTGGATGAGGAAACGGATTGAGAAAATATAATGGAGTGATGCTTTGCGTATAGAACCACCCCGTCAAAAATTCTTTGAATTTTCGCCGCCCCTCCACAGGGGAATGCCAAGCAATCAATACCTGTTATAACCTTATCAATAAAAATGAGCCACAGGATTATCTGTGGCTCATTTTCTTATCTGAAACATGTCCGAAAAAATCGGGCATTTATTTTTTTAGTGAGCTTCGTTTCCGTCAATTCCGTGAGCATGACCATGTGCCAACTCTTCTTCAGTTGCCGGACGAGTGTTTAAAACTTCCACCTGGAAATCTAAAACTTTACCCGCCATTGGGTGGTTAAGGTCTGCTACTACAACTTCCGGAGTAATTTCTACTACAAAAGCCTGGAAATTATTCCCCTGATTGTCTGATAAAGGAAGAATAGCTCCTACTGGTGGAAGTCCGGATTCCTTGAACATTTCCACTGGTAACTGTGCAATAGCATCAGGCTGTCTTTCACCGTAAGCTTCTTCAGGCTGAATTACGAAAGCCGCTTTATCTCCAGCTTTTAAACCTAAGATATTTTGTTCAAATTTTGGAATCATCATTCCCACACCATACAAAAATGTAAGTGGATTTTCTGTTGTCGTTTCTTCTACAAGAATCTTACTTCCATCTGGTTCGATCGTATGAAGTATATACTTTACAGCTACAACGTGATTGTTTTCGATTGTCATATTTTTTCTTTTTTTCGTGATTTTCTTTCACGATTAATCATACAAATATACTCTTTTTGAAATGATTCAGTGAGCCTGGAGGCTGGAGGTTGGAAGAAGGAAGCTATGAAAGGCATAAAGAAATGGAGATCTTCTTTTTACAGCCTTTATTTTTTTCTACTTTCGTCTCTCTTTTTTTGTCTTAGCATAAAGAGATACAGGCTCTCGACTTTTGTTCTTGCCCATGGTGTTTTCCGTAGAAATTTCAGGGAAGAACTTATGCTGGGGTTATCTGTAAAACATTTTATATTGATCTGTTCGCCCAGCCTTTCAAAACCTTGATAATATTCTACCAGTTCTTCCAGGATAGCATCAAGTCTTTTTCCGTGTAAAGGATCTTTGGACTGCTGTTCCATCTTTTTTTTGCAAAATTAACTGATTATAAGTTTATATGGAAATCTACACCTCTTCTTCCCTTTTTGTTTCTTATTTTTGAAGAAGCTATTCCTTACCAATAAAAATTATCCGTTACAAAACATGAGCAAAAACAACGAAGCGAACAGGAAGAAAAATAAAAAGAAAATTGATCAGAAAAAACGTAAAATCCAAAATGCAGAAGCTGAAAGAAAAGCAAGGTTAAAACAAATCCGGGAAGATTTCAAAGCAAGAGAAGCTGACAATAAGCTATAATTGTCTTGATCCGAAGTAAGGGAAACCTCATTTTTTTAAATTAAGTATTCTCTATCTTTACATTGTAATAACATCAAAATAATTCTCTGCGAAACAACTTGAAAATTACGCTGCAAATACTCTTTTTAATTCTCAAATTTACATTATGAAAATCCTCCACACTGCCGACTGGCATTTGGGTAAACGCCTCGACCGTTTTTCAAGACTTGAAGAACAGGTTTTGGTGATGAATGAAATTGTTCAGATGGCTGATGAACAAAACGTTGATATGGTTTTAATTGCCGGTGATCTTTTCGATAATTTTAATCCCAGTGTAGAGGCTGCTGAACTTTTTTATAAAACATTAAAACGTTTATCCCTGAACGGAAAACGTCCTGTAATTGCTATTTCCGGTAATCATGATTCGCCCAGCTTAATCAATGCTCCCGATCCTCTGGCAAGAGAGTGCGGAATTATTTTAATCGGCCATCCCAAAGCGGAAATTGTGCCTTTCGGTACGGAACATTTTAGTATCATCAACTCGAAAGAAGGTTTTATAGAACTGAAAATTGATAGGATCAACTTTCCGGTAAGAATTCTTCACACACCTTTTGCAAATGAAATCCGGTTAAAGGAATACTTTGGTGAAAATAAAGAAGAAGAAATTAACAAAGTTCTTGCACAGGAATGGAAAAATCTTGCGGATCAGTTCTGTGATGATACCGGAGTCAATCTTCTGACAGCTCATTTATACATGAATAAAAGAGGTGCGGCAATTCTCGAGGAACCGGAAGGAGAAAAACCAATTAAGATAGGAAATGCAGATCTGATTTTTTCGGACAGTATTCCTGAGCAGGTTCAGTATACCGCACTCGGTCACCTTCATGGTTTTCAGAATGTAGGAACGAAGGAAAAACCTGTGATTTATTCATCCTCTCCTCTGTGCTACAGTTTCAGTGAAGCGGGACAGGCGAAGTATGTTTCCATTATTGACGCAGAACCTGGAAAAACAGTTTCCTACGAGAAGAAACTTTTGAAAAGCGGGAGAGCTTTAGTCCGAAAAACATTTACCGCCATTGATGATGCTGTTCAGTGGCTGGGTGAAAATCCCAATACATTTATTGAACTTACGCTGGAAAGTGAGACTTTTTTAACGGCAGACGAAAGAAGATTAATCTACCAGTCTCACAACGGAATTGTACACCTTATCCCCAAAATAAAAAATCTGGAATTGGCAGAAAATCAAAACCAGCAGATCAATTTAAGTCAGGATATTGATATTTTATTCAAGGATTATTTTAAATCCAAAAACGGCGGGCAGGAAGCCAATGAAGAACTGATGAATTTGTTTAACGAAATTTTAAATGCATAAGCCATGATCCCTGTTCAATTAACTATCGAAGGACTTTACTCGTACCGGAAACGCCAGACCATTGATTTCAGAAATCTCACTGAGGCGGGTCTGTTTGGGATTTTCGGGGCTGTGGGTTCCGGAAAATCATCAGTTCTTGAGGCCATTTCGTTTGCTTTATATGGTGAAACGGAACGTCTGAATATGCGTGATAAAAGGGCTTATAACATGATGAATTTAAAATCAAACAGTTCATATATTGAATTTGATTTTATCAATTATGAGAATAAACTGTTCCGTGCTTCCCGTGATTTTAAGAGAAATTCAAAAAAGTTCGAAGAGGTAAAACCTAATGCTGTTACTTTTTATGAAAACATCAATGGCAAATGGATTCCTTTGGATCACTCGAATGCAGAAGCTATTATTGGGTTAAGCTATTCCAACTTCAAAAGAACCATCATTATTCCGCAGGGACAGTTCAAAGAATTCCTTGAATTGGGTGCTGCAGAAAGAACGAACATGATGAAGGAAATTTTTAACCTTCAGAAATTTGACCTTCAGAACAATGTTTCTGCACTCAATGTAAAAAACAGATCTGAACTGGATCAGCTGGAAGGACAGTTAAAAGGTTTCGAAGAAATCAATGAAGAGAAAATCCGGATTCAGAAAGAGCTGCTTGCAGAGGAACAAAAAAAACTCTCCGAATCCAATGAAAAACTGGAAAAGGTTTCCCAGACCTATCAACAGCTGAAAAACCTGAAAAGTGACTTTGACAGTTTACAGCAGAATAAAGAAAAGTTCGGTAAACTCTCTGAAGAAAAGCCTCAGATGGATGCTCTGGAAATACAGGCAGAATTATACGACAGGACTTTCAGAATTTTCAACCCTTTGATTATTGAGAAAAATAAACTCTCAAAAGAAATTGCTTCAAAACGAAACGAAAAGGAACAACAAATCAAAGACTGGCAGGAAACTGAAAAGGTTTTTAATACTGTAAAAGAACAGCTCATGGTCCTTGAACCACAGTTTAAAGCCTTAGAGCAATCCAGAATTCAGGAAAATGATTTGAACCTTATCATTCAGATCCTGAAATTTTCTGAAGAAATTAAGATCCTGAATGAAAGAACCCGGAAAGGTTCTGAAAAAGTAAAAGAAGTAAATCTTAATAAAGAGAAAATTCAAAAGACTATTGATGAGCTTTCCGCACAAATTAAAACCTTAAAAGAACAAAAACTGGATTCTGCCCTGCTTTCTGAAGTGGGCAACTGGTTTATTCAACAAAAGAATTTAAAAAAATCGCTTCAGGAACAAGCTGAAAAGATCGGGAAACATCAAAAGCAGATCGGAGAAATTACAGAAGAATTAAAGCCTTTTGTTTATACCAAAAATTATAAAGAAGATTTCAGAATCAGAAAAGAAATCTTAGAGACTCAAAAAAAGGAACTTTCCCATAAACTGGATCATCTCAAAATACAAAAAGAACTTTCCCGTTTTGCCAGTGAACTTCATGACGGAGAAAACTGCCCGCTCTGTGGTTCTAAAGAACATCCGCATATTGTGGAATTTCATGATGTAAATACTGAACTACAGGAAATTCAGGAGAAAATAGCATCGCTTGAACAGGAAGGAACAGGACTTCAAAAGCAGGAGGCTGAAATTGACAAGATTCTGGACCGTAAAAAGATCTTTGAGGAACAGCTTCTTTCGGAACAAAAGATACTGCTGCAGATTCAGAAGGATATTGAAAATCATCTGCTGAATTTCACCTGGAAACAATTTGCTTCCAACCAGGAAGAGGAATTTGAGAAAAAACGCTCAGACTCGTTTACGCTGGAAAAAAAGATTGAAGAAACGGAACGGAATATCGCTTTAGCAAGGGAAAATTTTGACAGAGAATCCAAAACACTGGAAAAATATAAAAGTGCTCTGGAAGCTTTCCGTCTGGAAGAAGTTTCGAAGCAGGAGCAAATTAATATCAGCCGTTCCGGTCTTAAAATTCTCGAATGGGATCTGTATGCTCAAAAGGAAATAAAAGAAATTGAAGAATCGTATCAGAAGCTTGCTTATTCTAATAAAGAGATTGAAGAAAATTACCTGAAAACTGTAGAACAGGAAAAAATTCTTTCTCCGAAACTGGCAGAGCAAAAGGCTATTGTAAGCCAATCTGAAAAGCAGATTACAGAGCTGGAGAAGGAAATTTCAGGGAATGAAGAGGCTGTTGTCAAAGCATTGGCTGATCAAAATTTCACAGAATTTAAAGACGTTGAGCATATTTTACTTCAGGAGATTAATGTTCAGCTGGTGAGAGCCAGAGTTCAGAATTTCAGGATTGAATTCGAAGCTTTAAAGAAATTCATCGGAGAGCTGGAGTTAAAACTAAAAGGACTTTCGTTCAATAACGAACAGTTTTCTATCGCTGAACAGCAGTTCACCGAAGCACAAACCGAACAAAAGCAGATTAGTGATTCTGTAGTCACAAAAACGGCTGAAATAGACCGTCTGGAAAAGGAATTTGTAAAAAAAGAAGAACTTCTGAAAGAACTGGCAAAGCTTCAGAAACGTTCCGAAAATTTAAAAATCATGATGAACCTGTTTAAAGGAGCAGGCTTTGTACAATATGTTTCATCTATTTATCTGAGACAGCTTTGCGATCATGCCAATGTACGTTTTCACCGCATGACAAGAAACCAGTTGAGTCTTCAGCTGAATGAAAATAACGATTTTGAAATCATCGATTACCTCAACGAAGGAAAAAGCAGAAGTGTAAAAACGCTTTCCGGAGGGCAGGCATTTCAGGTATCTTTAAGTCTGGCTCTGGCTCTTGCAGAAAGTGTTCAGGCCAATGCGCAGGCCGATAAAAATTTCTTCTTTATTGATGAAGGTTTCGGAACTCAGGATACGGAATCTGTGAATATCGTATTTGAAACGCTCACCAATCTGATAAAAGAAAACAGGATTGTAGGAATTATTTCGCACGTGGAAGAACTGAAAGAGAAAATTCCAACAGCGCTCAACATTATTAAAGACGAAGAAAGAGGAAGTCTGATTGAGATTGTTTAATACTATATTTAAAACAACAAAAGCCACAAAAGAAACAAGTCTTTGTGGCTTTCACACCTCACAAACTTCCCTGTTACAGTCCTTTTATAACAGGTTTCACTTCATTACCAAACAATTCTATGGATTTCATCATCACATCATGAGCAGGATCTCCTACATCCATGTGTCCGATAAACCTTGTAATTCCGAAAATCTCTTTCATATAAGCAATCTTATCTGCTACTTCGGCCGGACTTCCGATAAATAATGCACCGTCTTTACTTCTTCCGCCATCATACTGTGCTTTTGTGTAAGGTGCCCAACCTCTGGAAGCTCCAATTCTGTCCATCTGGGATTTATAATTATGGAAATAACCATCTACTACTTTTTGATCATCACTTACAAAAGTATGCGAATGGATTGCGATCTGCATCTTTGAAACATCATGTCCCGCTTTTTGGTATTCCTGTTTATAAAACTCGATCAGATTTCTGAATTGGACAGGCATTCCTCCAATAATAGCTACCACTAAAGGCATTCCAAGCTGCGCTGCACTCAAAACAGACTGCGGAGTTCCTCCAACGGCTCTCCAGATGGAAAGTTTTCCGTCATTTTTTGCTCTTGGGTATACCGTTTGATTCTGCATCGGTGCACGAAGTTTTCCAGACCAGCTTACGTTTTCCTCAGCATTGATTTTTAATAATAATTCTAATTTTTCGTCAAATAACTGCTCATAATCATTCAGTGAATAGCCATACAAAGGAAATGACTCGATGAAACTTCCACGTCCCACAAATATCTCTGCTCTTCCGTCTGAAATAAGATCCAATGTTGAAAAATCCTCATACACTTTTACCGGCTCCGAAGAACTCAAAACAGTAACGCCACTGGCCAGTTTTATATTTTTTGTAATGCTTGCTGCTGCTGCCAAAACAATCTCCGGAGAGGAAACGGCATAATCCGGACGGTGATGTTCTCCCATAGCAAAAACATCAATTCCTACCTCATCCATCAATTTTACCTGATCCAGTATTTCACGGATCTTAATTCCTGCATCTCTATATTTTCCGGTTGACTGGTCTAAAGCCAGATCTCCGAACATTCCTATTCCTAATTCCATATTGTTGATTTTAGTGATACAAAGTTACCACTATGGAAAACCAAAAACATTGATGTTTGTTAAGATCCATCCATAAGATTCTATAAGGTGTGGTAAAAGAAACTCTGGACAACAATATAATTAATCAACAAAATATAATGTTTTTAAAAAAATAATTTCATCTTTTTTAAAACATTTAAAATTAATTCACACTAATCAATTTTAATCATTTAAATTATTCATTATCAGTAATTTAACAACAAAATACATGGAATTTATTTGTACATTTGTCATGTAATTAAAAATTCAAATAATGAAAAAGTACATTGTAATGGTATGCCTTTCTTTAGCAGGCATATTTAAAGCTCAAACAGCAAAAGAATTAGTAGGAAAATGGCAACTTGTAGAAACTGTAATTAATAACCAGCCGCAAGATATAAAATCCGTTTTTGGCAGTGACCAGATATTTCAGACGTTCAGTCAAGATTTTGGTTTTGAATCTACAGTTGGAAAAAGTACCAACAAAGGTAAATGGGAACTAACGAAGGACAATAATGAACAGATTCTTAACATAACCGTTGGAAAAAATACAACTCGTTTAAAAGTGGATTATTTTGATCAGAATAAAAGAACCATTTCATTTGTTAACAATGGAAACAACATGTCACTGACATATAAGAAAATCTAAGAGAATTAATAACGAAAAAACCAGCCTTTGGCTGGTTTTTTTATTTCTTAAGATTCTGATCAAAATAATCCGTGATTTTCTGCATCAGGTGAACTCTGTCTTTCCCGATCACATTATGCGGATGTCCCGGATAAGTAAAGTAGTCCAGCTGAACTCCGTTATCAACAGCAGATTTGATGAATTTAATAGAATGCTGCCATACGACTACGTCATCCTGTGCACCGTGAATCATCAGTAATTTTCCTTTCAGGTTCTGAACTTTATCCAATAGATTTGCAGCCGCATAACCTTGTGGATTTTCCTGCGGAGTATCCATATATCTTTCTCCGTACATGATCTCGTACATGCTCCAGTCGATTACAGGTCCTCCTGCTACACCCACTTTGAATACATCCGGCTTACGAAGCATGAAACTTGTCGTCATAAATCCTCCGAAGCTCCATCCATGAATTCCCATTTTATCTCCATCTACATAAGGAAGAGATTTTAAGTAGTCTACTCCTTTCATCTGATCGTTCATTTCTGTAGTTCCCAGGTTTCTGAATACAGCCTGCTCAAACTTCATTCCACGGTTAGAAGAACCTCTTCCGTCCATTGTGAAGATGATGTATCCGTTCTGAGCCATATATTCATACCAAAGATTTCCTGAAGCCGGGAAGCTGTTCGTGATCAGCTGTAAGTGTGGTCCGTTGTACAGATAAACAATAGTCGGATATTTTTTGTTCGGATCAAAATTGGTTGGAAGGATAATCTTTCCATACAAAGGAGTTCCGTCATCTGCCTTTAACTCTACATTTTTAATTTCAGGTCTCTGATAATTCTTTAATGGATTCTCAGAAGTAAGGATATTGGTCGTTTTTAAATTCGCTGTATTGATAATGTTGGCAACTCTCGGTGAATTCGCATTACTGTAAGCGTCATACAGATAATTTCCGTCGCTGCTTAACGTCCCTATGTGCATCCCTTCTCCACTGTCCAGCCTTTGCATCTTAAAGTTGGTCCAGTTAATTTTATACAAATGTCTTTCTAAAGGAGTTTCTTTTGTTGAGGCGAAATAAATTTCCTTTTTCTTTTCATTAAATCCTAAAATATCTGTTACCAGCCAATCCCCTTTTGTAATTTGAGCTACCAGTCCTTTTTCAAGGCTGTAGTGGAACAGGTGGTTGTATCCAGTTCTCTGGCTCTGCCAGATAAAGTCCGTATTAGAATTCGGGAAGAAAGTAAGCGGGTGCTGCGGCTCCACATATTTGCTGTCTGTTTCTTCAAATAATGTTTTTACCAATTCTCCTGTAACAGCATCATACTGATTCATTTTCATATGATTCTGGCCTCTGTTTAGAACCCCTACAAAGATATATTTTGAATCCGGGCTCCATGTAACCGCTGTCAGATACTGGTCTTTTTCGCCCTCCACTTTTAAGAAAGTGGTAGATTGGGTTTTAAGGTTGAAAACGCCTAATGTCACCTGATGAGAAGTCTGACCTGCCATCGGATATTTGATATTGTGGTTTACAGCAGGTGTTACAGACCAATCGATGATCGGGTAATCTGCCACCATGCTCTGATCCATTTTATAGAAAGCTACACTCTCAGAATTCGGAGCAGGAAAAATTCCGGTATCAATTCCGAATTCATTTCTGTGAACAGCCTGTCCGCTGATAATATTCTCATTGGTCTCGTTGGTTACAGCAATGGTTTTCCCGTTTCTGTTGACAAATAAATTATTCTTTGCTGTGAAAGCAAAAGTCTGACCATCATTAAACATTTTTACGTTGGCAGCATTCTGATCAATTGCAGCTGTACTTTTTACTTTCCAGTCGTTTCCTGATTTTTCAATCCACGACATTTTACCTTCTGTAGTAAAGTATCCTTTAGAATTCCCTATAAATTTGATTGCGGGAACAGCTTTAAGCTTATCAGCGGAAAGGTTTCTGTTCAGCTGACTCAAGGAGATCAGGGTATCCTGTTTGTTGGTCTTCAAATCTGTGATCAGATAACCGCCTTTCACCGCCTGGATATAAGATTTTCCGTCTGCAGCCCATGAAAACTGAGAGATATTTTTCACAGCAAGGTTGGTTCTCATCCCATTTACAGCCTCCGCCATGGTAAACTTCTGGGTCTGGGCAAATGCCGAACTGCCTAAAACCAGCATCAATAAAGAAAATTTATGTAATTTCATTGTATAAAATTGAATCCTCCAAAAATAAGAAATAAAAATCATTCGTTAAGAAATGTTAAATTAAAACATTCATAAAATGGAATTCATGCATTCAAAGGAAATATTCCTTAACTTAAGAGTAGAATTTTTTAAAGGAGATTAGAATAAGTCAATTGTGAACTGTCAATCCGCTGCACTTGTCATTTGGATGCTGGAATCAATTCACCATTCATTTGCGAAGCAAAATTGACGATTGACAAAAAAACTCATTTCTTATCCTATATCAATGACTTGTATAGGTACGCTGTCCTAAATTTGCATTATTAATAACAAACAAAAAATACGAAATACAATGGCAACAAAATGGATTTTAGACCCTACGCATAGTGAAATTACTTTCAAAGTAAAACACATGATGATCTCTAACGTAAAAGGAAGCTTCAGAACTTTCACTGCTGAAATTGACTCTGAAGATGAGTTTTTCGCAAACGCTAAAACTACTGCTACGATTCAGACGGATTCTGTATTCACCAACAATACAGACAGAGACAATCACTTAAAGTCAGCGGAGTTCTTCAATGCTGAAGTACATCCTACCATCACTTTTGAATCACAGACATTAAACAATACTGTTGTAGGTAATCTTACCATCAACGGAATTACAAAACCTGTAACACTTGATGTAGACTTTGGAGGAATCAATGTAGACCCATGGGGAAATACAAAAGCAGGTTTCTCTTTTGAAGGAAAAATCAGCAGAAAAGATTTTGGATTAAACTGGAATGCCGCTCTTGAAGCAGGAGGTGTAATGGTAAGCGATGATGTAAAAGTAGCTGGTGAATTACAGTTTGTAAAGCAAGCATAGTTAATAACATATATTTTAAAAGGTTCAGGGATTTTTCTAAAAGCCTTGAACCTTTTATTTTTTTATAATCTTCAATATTTATGAACCTCAACGATCTTCAAAACATAAGCGACGGTTTTAAAAGCACACAGAGAATGCCTGTTTTATTTCTTGGACATGGTTCACCAATGAATGCCATTGAAGAGAATCAATTTGTACAGGGTTTCCGCAAAGCAGCCTCAGAAATTCCAAAGCCCAATGCAATTCTTTGTATTTCTGCCCACTGGTATACGGACGGAACTTTTGTAACGGCTATGGATATGCCGAAAACCATTCATGATTTTTACGGTTTTCCAAAAGCCCTTTTTGATGTGCAGTACCCTGCTCCGGGAAATCCCGAACTGGCAAGAGAAACTGCAGAGTTACTTCTTCCTGTAGATGTGGAAGAAGATCATAGCTGGGGACTTGATCATGGGGCATGGTCTGTGATCAAACATATGTATCCTGATGCAGATATTCCGGTGATCCAGCTGAGTATTGATTATACCAAACCTCCTCAGTATCATTATGACCTGGCAAAAAGACTGAACAAACTTCGTGAAAAGGGTATCCTGATTATCGGAAGCGGAAATATTGTTCATAACCTTCGTCTTATCGACTGGAAAAACATCAATACAGTAGGAGCCGGCTGGGACTGCGCAGTGGAAGCCCGTGAAAAAACCAACAACTGGCTTCTGGATGGCAATTTTCAGAATATCATCGATTATCAGAAACAGGGAACTTTCTTACAATATGCTGTTCCAACTCCCGATCATTATCTTCCTTTATTGTATACTTTAGGATTAAAAGATCAGTCTGAACAGCTTAATTTATTCAATGATGAGCTTATCGGCGGATCATTGAGCATGACAAGTGTAAGGATCGGATAAACCTTCTATATAAAAACAAAAAGGAAATACCTCAGCTGAGATATTTCCTTTTTTTATCGAGTTATTATTTTATTGTACAGCTTTTAAAACATTGATATTTCCATAGCCGTAGCTTGAATTAACATTTGGATAGTAGGTTGAAGCCTGTCTCATTTTAGTAAGAACCTGATCTCTCGTCCATGATGGATTTTTAGCCCAAACGAGTGCCGCAATTCCCGCTGTTGCTGCTGTTGCCACAGAAGAACCACCCACATAATCTGCCTGGCCGTTATAATAGCTCAGCACCGGAACGGTATTTCCTGAAGACCTCTCCATCTGGAAGGTAAAGTCAATCTGGCTTCCAGAGTGGCATACATCACACTTCTGATTGGAAGTATTTTCTTTTACTCCTGTTATAGCCTGAGTTTCCGGCATGGATGCAGGGAAAATTACTCCGACAAAACTAGTGAAACTGGTAGAAGTACCTCCGGCACAGAAGATCAGTTTTCCTTTAGAATACGCATATTTCACTCCGTCTTCAATTTTTCCAACGGAGAAGATGTGTCCCATCGACATAGAAATGATCTTCACATTGGTATTGTTGCCCAATTCTGTGAAAGCGGTCTTTACAGCAGTCTGTTCGCTGGAAGTTTCCAAAACAACATTTTCTGCAGCTCTGTAAGCGATCAGATTGGCATTATAAGCTACTCCTACAGGTAATCCTGCATTATTTCTCGGAGCGGCCATTACGGAAGCCATTTTTGTTCCGTGTCCGCATTGATCTCCTGATCCGTCAGAATTATATACTCCATATTTACTGATTGTTCTTCCTGAAGAAGCACCATTATTAAAACTTCCTCCCAATAAAGTCTGTTCAGGAGAAACTCCGGTATCAATAAGTCCGATGGTCACACCAGCTCCGGTACTGTAGCTCCAGGCCTCAGGAATGCTGTGTCTGGTGAAAGCCCACGGTATTTTTGCACCTGGCGTTGTTGAAGTATAGTCTGCAGTACTTAATGCAGATGATGAAAATCCACATCCTGACGAACCGCTTCCTGATGATTTTGCAGCTGCATTATATTGAGCTTCAAATTCAAAATAATGATAATCTGCAGGTTCTACATATCGGATGTTTTTCATGTGTCGAAGAGCGGTAATGGTTTCTTCATTTTCAATCACAACATCCATCTGGTTAAGATACGGATCTGAAAGAAGAAGGAAATTTCTCTCCTCTTTCCCTTCATATTTTTTGATCACAGAAAGGATTTCCTTTTCCATGTCGCTGCTGTTTGGAGATTTACTTCTGTCGAAATCGTCCTTAGAAGCTCCGAAACCGATCGAAACCATTTTATTTCCACGGAAGACAGCACTCCATACAAAATGATCGGACTCATTCTTCCAATTGAAAGTTCCGTCCGTTTTTATAGCCTGATTGATCCTTTCGTTGATCTGTTTTGCAGTGAGGGGATCTTTCTGAGCCATTTCAGTTTTTACATTTTCGTTCTGCAGTTCTTCTCTGGAACACGAGTTTAGGGCAAAAAATATTGCCAGTAGGAATACAGTTTTTTTCATATGTTATAATTTTGGTTGGAGCCACAATATAACACTTTAACAGGAATTAAAAACTTTAAAAAAGTAAATTTAGCATTACAGGAATATTAAATTATAGTGCTTTTTCATAACACACACTCTGCTCAACTCCAATGTATTGCCCATAATTAGGTATTCTGTTAAACCCGCTTTTTTCATATACTGAAATTGCATTTTTGAGATCCCGGGAGGTTTCCAGGACTGCTTTTTTAAAATTCAGTTCTGCAGCCCAGTTTTCAAGTTCTTTTACAATGGCAGAGCCTAATCCTTTTTTTCTGAATTCCGGATGGGTAAACATTCTTTTTATTTCTACGGTATCTTCTGAAAATGCTTTGAATGCTCCGCAAGCTGCAGGAATATCATCTATATAAACTACGATACAGTTTTTGATAGTATCTATTGTATTGAACTGAGCAAAGAAGTCATCATTTTCTCCATTATGTTCAGACAAGGTGGCATCGAGGAGTTTTACAAGGTTCTGAAAATCTTTATTAGTAGAATCTGTTCTGAGTATGTGCATTTTTATTTGATTAAAAGATGAATGTGCATAGAATCAAACCTTATAGGTTTTTGAAACCTATAAGGTTTAAACCAGCCATTATTTATTAGAAAACAAAAAAGCTCCCTTCCGGAAGCTTTAGTGTATTTTAGGTTAGTTGACAACAAATTTTCTTTCGTTAATTAACTCAGCAATTGCCAGCATATCTTTACCAATTAGTCTGTCATCTTCCAGCTTGGCAACTTTAGAACGAAGAATCGCAAAGTTTTCTTCAATTACTTTAGAGCATTTCGCAGGTCTCCTGAATTCAAGTCCCTGAGCAGCAAACATCAGCTCAACAGACAGAATATTCACAAGATTTCCCAGAACCTGGTTAAATTTTCTTCCTGAAATACTTCCCATAGAAACATGGTCCTCCTGGCCTAAACTTGTAGGAATAGAGTCTGCTGATGCAGGGAAACATAATGTTTTATTTTCTGTAACCAAGGCAGCTGAAGTATACTGAGGGATCATAAATCCGGAATTTAACCCTGAGCTTTCCGTTAATAATCTTGGAAGTCCATATTTTCCTTCCAATAATAAATAACTTCTTCTGTCTGAAATATTCCCTAATTCTGCTGCGGCCAATGTAGCATAATCTAAAGGCAGCGCCATCAGCTGTCCGTGGAAGTTTCCTCCTGAAATAGATTCTTCGGCACTTAGCACAATCGGGTTATCGGTAACGGAATTCAATTCTGTTTCTGCCATTCCTCTAAGGTGCTCAAAAGCATTTCTGCTGGCTCCGTGAACCTGTGGTACACATCTCATGGAATAAGGATCCTGCACTCTTTCACAGTCTTCGTGAGCTTTCAAGTTTTCTGATCCCTTTAAGAACTTAAGTATTCTTGCCGCTACTTTTTTACTGCCTTCAAACGGTCTGATATCGTGAAGTTCTTTTTTGAAAGGGCTTGCAGAACCTCTGTACGTTTCAATACTCATAGCTGCTGTCATATCCGCCAGATCCAGTAAGTATTCAAATTTTTCAAGTCCTTTGATGGCATGGGCAAGGATAAACTGTGTTCCGTTGATCAGCCCTAATCCTTCTTTCGGACCTAAAGCCAGTGGTTCAAGGTCATGCTTTTTCAACACTTCCATGGTATCGGAAATCTGATCTCCTTCCCAAACCTGTCCTAAGCCAAGTAAAGGCAATACGAGATGCGCTAATGGAGCAAGGTCTCCGGAAGCTCCTACAGATCCCTGTTCAGGAACCACAGGAATGATATCTTTCTCAAGCATCAGAATCATTCTTTCAATAACCTCCAGGGAAACTCCCGAAAATCCTTTAGAAAGAGCATGTACTTTAGCAATCATCATGATCTTGGAAAGTTCTTTATCAATCGGTTTTCCTACACCTACCGCATGAGAAATGATCAGGTTATATTGTAACTGAGCGGTTTCATCCGCTGAAATTTTAGTATCACATAATGGTCCGAATCCTGTATTGATTCCATATACGCATCTGTCTGACTCTACTATTTTCTGTACGTTTTTCTGAGATTTTAAAATTTGTTCTTTTGCAGCTTTGTTCAGCTTCGCTTTATTTGGCTTTTTACAGATTTCCAGAACATCATGGAAAGTAAAAACATCTACCCCGTATATCATTTCTAAAAAATTTCCTTAAAATTACGCATTTAACAATAATTGGAAAAGCTAAATTTCAATCTTCTATATTTTTATAAAACAAGCGAATTAATTTACTACTTTTAGCCCCGAAAATTAAAAACAATAATACATGAGACTGAAAACTCTACTCCTTGCTTTATGTGTAGCAAGCACAGCTGCTTTCGCCCAGAAAGTAAAATACTCCAAAGAAGAAAGAAAAGAAATGAACCGCTATCTGTTTAACGAAGGTTTCAATACCGCAACAGATAAAAAAGTTTCCACCATTATTTTAAAGGATAATACGGAACATCAGGGTTACAGCAAATCCTGGGAAAAACAGAGGGGACAGATTCTTTCCATCACCATTGAGGATGTTGATACCAGAAAGCCTATAAAATTTGAGGCAGCCGATATTGCTGAAATGTATTTATATGCGACAGAGACTGAAAAGTCGATGAAAGCGGCAAAGTTTATTTCAAACATGAGAAATTACAGCACAAAAAAGTACGGCAAATCTGTCACCGACGATGCCATTCCTTACGAAAACCAGATTGTTTCTTTAAAAAACAAGAAAGAGCCCAGAGCTTTTTTAATGCAGGTGATCAATCCTGAATTTAATGAGCTTATTACGGTTTATCATGATCCGTTTGCTTCAGAAACAGTGAGTACCGGGTTTGCTGGTGCGCCTGCATTTGGCGGAGGTGTTATTAAATCCTATTATGTAAAGAAAGGCAATAAAGTAATGTGGCTTCACAAAGATGATTTTGAAGACAACTATGACTTTTTATTTGGTGACAATCCTGAATTCATGAAAAAATATCCAAAAAATTCTGTAGAGTGGAATTATTTAAGCTTTCTCATCTATCAGTATACCGAAATGAACCACGGATAGGATACACTATCAAAATACCGGAACCTGCAGAATTATCTGCAGGTTTTTTCTTTTTTTAAATAGGGAAAGTTTGCTTAATTTTGTTATATGAATCCTTCTTTAGAATTACAGCTCAAAACCTTACCATCCGAACCCGGCGTTTATCGTTATTATGATAAAAACGAACAGCTTTTGTATGTGGGAAAAGCTAAAAATCTGAAAAAGAGGGTACTCTCCTATTTCAATAAAAACCTTTCAGGATACAGGATCAAAATAATGGTCAGCAAAATCCAGCGATTGGAAACGACGATTGTAAACAGCGAGTATGATGCACTTTTATTGGAAAATAATCTGATTAAAGAGTACCAGCCGTTTTATAATGTTATGTTGAAGGATGACAAGACCTATCCATGGATCTGCATCAAAAATGAAGATTTTCCAAGAATTTTTCTGACCAGAAATATGATTAAAGACGGATCCGAATATTATGGTCCGTATGCAAAAGTACGTCCTGCAAAAATATTGCTGGATACTATCAAACACATCTATAAACTTAGAACCTGTAATCTGAATCTTTCCCCATCCAAAATTGCGGAAGGCAAATATAAAGTCTGCCTGGAATACCATATCAAAAACTGTGAAGGGCCCTGTGAAGACCTTGAAAGCAAGGAAGATTATGATGAAAAAATAGATGCCATCCGCGGAATTATTAAAGGGGATTTCCGTAAGGCAAAGGATTATCTGGTGAATCAGATGATGAAGCTGGCTTCCAATCTTAAATTTGAAGAAGCTCAGATCATTAAGGAAAGACTGGATATTCTAGAGGATTATCAGGCTAAAAACACCGTTGTAAATCCGAATATTGATGATGTAGATGTTTTCGGAATGACCAGTGATGAGACCGCTGCTTATGTCAATTTCTTTAAAATCAGAAACGGAAATATCATCCAGAGTTTTACTACCGAGATTAAAAAGATTCTTGAGGAAACGGATGAAGATATTATGGAAGAAGCTTTGATTGAGATCCGTCAGAAGTTTTCTTCCGATTCTAAAGAAGTTCTTCTACCGTTTCATCTTTCTGTAGAAATCCCAAATGTAAAACTGATTGTTCCTAAAGTAGGAGACAAAAAAAGAATTGTGGAGCTTTCTGAAAAGAATGCTAAAGAATACCGTCTGGAAAAGCTGAAACAGGTTCAGATTGTAGATCCTGAAAGACATACCAACAGAATCATGGCAGAAATGCAGAAATTGTTGAGAATGCCTGTTGAACCAAGACATATTGAAGGTTTTGATAACTCAAACATTCAGGGAACCAATCCTGTGTCTGCATGTGTTGTTTTTAAAGATGGAAAACCTAGCAAAGCAGATTACAGAATTTTCCATCCTAAAACGGTAGAAGGACCTAACGATTTTGCCACGATGGAAGAAGTAATCTACCGCCGCTATAAAAGAATGCTTGATGAGGGAGAAAGTCTTCCCCAGCTGATTCTGATAGATGGAGGAAAAGGACAGCTTTCTTCTGCTGTAAAAAGTCTCAGGTTATTGGGACTTTATGGAAAAATTACCATTGTAGGAATCGCCAAGAGACTGGAAGAAATATTCTTCCCGGAAGATCCTATTCCTTTATATCTGGACAAAAAATCTGAAACGTTGAAAATCCTTCAGCGTGTTCGTGATGAAGCCCACCGGTTTGGGGTAAAACATCACAGAACGAGAAGAAAAAATTCTACGATAAAATCTGAACTTGAAGAAATTCCTGGAGTTGGAGAAAAAACAATCGAATTGCTTTTGTCTAAACTGAAGTCTGTAAAACGCATCAAAGAAGCCAATTTTGAAACTCTTGAAGAAATTCTGGGGAAAAGTAAAGCTAAAGTGATTTGGGAATTTTTTAATGCTAACTGATAAATTGATGCAGTACAGCAGATAATTTATCACAGACAAACAGACGTTTTCATACAAAACTCATAACATTTTCTTATTTCCTCAATAAGAGACAAAAACAAACAAAACCCATTACAAAAAGAAAATTTATCAACGAAAAATACAAACAAATAAATATTTTATTAAATATTAGTATTATTTATATTTTTTCCATAAATTAGTATTATCAACTAATGACAATAATACTATGAAAATTCTCCTCTTTTTATAAATCTATTCGCATTTTCATTTGCTACTTGCCACCCCAATTGCTATAGGGTTCTGTCTAAATGCTAAAAGAATGAAAAACACATCAGCATATATATTATAAAAGGCTCTTTTTAAGAGCCTTTTATGTATTTTGTTACTTTCATTTATTTTGCAATAAAAACTTCTTTGGAAAATTTGCCATCGCCTTGGGGAATATCGATCACAATGCTTCCATTTTCAAAATATCCTATTGTAGTAGTTGCGTCAGCTAGTTTAACTATGAAAACAGAATTCTTAGAAGTCGTTTTGAAAACAGCAAATGGTACGGAACTTCCGGATTTTGCCAAAATAAACTGATTAGAATCAATCTGTATTTTCTGAAGATCAAGTTTCCCGTTTGAATAATTATTTGCTTCCGGAGTTGCTGCTGATGCTGACGGCGTTACAGTTTCAGGAGATGTACGCTGAGCATTATTATTAGATGCCGGTAATAGTGCAGAAGGATTGGAAACCGGGATTTTAATCAATGCTTCTCTTAATGCATCCTGTAGCCCCTCTTCAAATTCTTTAATCTTTGAGCTTCCCTTTGACTCAAGAACCAAGTTATTATTACAATCCTTAAATTGTACTATTAATTTATTTTTAAACAGGTTTTTATCATTAATAATATCAGCTGTGACCACATTACAGAAATTATTTTTAGCTTCTGAAGGCCAGTTATCTTTAATTACAGGAAGAATGATATACTTTTTCCCGGTCATAGCTTTGGTGAAAAAGTTTTTTAAACCATAATCTTCGTTAAACGTTTCAAGTTTTTCAGGAACTGCAACATATTTGTAATCTGAAACCTTTTGTGCGAAAGCCATTGTTGAACAAACAGCCAACACCAACATTGATAACTTTTTCATTTTTATAATTTTAATCGTTTCTAAATGCTCCCATATCCAGTTTTAAGGAGAAGAAATTGGAATAGAAATTAGATCCGCCAATCCCTGAATTTGTAATGGCATAATCCAGTGTAAGCCCTCTGTATCTTATCCCGACACCTGCACTTGGCTGGAAAGAAACTTTTCTTTTAAGATCTTCTATATCTGTAATAGACTGGAATCTGTTGATCCCCAATCTCACAAAAATCATTTTCTGGTATCCCAGCTCAGCTCCTGCATATGGACTGATACTGGCAAAGTCTGTAGAAATTAAGGATGCTGTCTTCGCAAAATCCACATTTATACCTGCTTCCGGCAATACATATACGCTGCTGTTGATTTCGAATAATTTGCTGGCCCCTACATTCAGTTTAGGCATTGTAAGTTCCAGTTTATCTTTGGGAGCAGGGTTAAATTCTTCCCCATTTACAACAGTAGAAAGTTCTTTCTGATTAACCGTCCAGAAGTTGACAGTAGTTGTAATATCTCTTACCATCCCCCCGAACTTCCATCCGTTATCTGCTTTATAAATCGCTCCAACATCGAATCCAAAACCATAACCATTAGCAAATTTACCCACATTTCTATATACAATCTTAGCATTGATCCCGACGTCTAATTTCGGATTTCCTCCTGGTCTGAATGCATAAGAAAGAATAGCAGCATAATCCGATTGAGAGAACTTTGTGATTTTATCATAATCAATATTCCCTTCAGAATCAATCATCTGGGTTGTATTTAAAATATTATCTACTCCCAGCCTTACTACGGAAACCCCAAAAACACCTTCCTCGAGTACTTTTGCATAAGCCAGATAGTCATATTTTGCAATAGATTCAAAGTATTCTGCGTGCATTGCTGCTCCCTGCCAGTCTCTTTCGATAGCCATTAAACCTGCAGGGTTCCACATAGGAGAATATACATCATCCTGGTTGGTAATTACCGCTCCTCCCATTGCAAGTCCTCTTGCTCCGGCTCCGATATTTAAAAATTCATTGGAATATTTTCTAATAATCTGAGATTGAGAAAGCCCAAACAACAGTGAAAATGCAAGTAAAAAATATTTTTTCATCATATAAATTTGATGCTTAGTTTAAGTTTTTAGTTTTTCTGGCTTTTATTAATCCGTTTGCAATGATTGCCAGTATCATAACACCTGAAGCGACATAAAATATAGGGCTCATATGTTCTGATTCCCCAAAGATAAAAAAAGCTAGTATAATTCCGTAAACAGGTTCTAAATTAACTGTTAAAATTAAAGTAAAAGGTGATATATATTTCATTAAATTCACAGATTCCAGCATGGGAAAAGCAGTAAAAACACTGGCTAACAAGCATATTAACGCCAGATCCCTATAGTTTATTTCATTCATCTGAAAAATTTGCCCCGAAAGCAGATAAAATATCATTAAAATGAACCAACCACAGAAGATTTCATAAAAAATAATGTTTCCCGAACTTGTTTTCCCAAACATCTTACCATTAAAAACCGAAAAAACAGTCCCGAATATGGCACACAGAATTCCATAAATAATACCTTCTTTAAAATGAAATTCTGTTTTAAAGATCAATAATATACAGGCCACAATAACAGTTCCCATCACCACTTCGGATATGTCAATTTTCCTTTTGAAAATAATGGGTTCCAGAATCGAGGCAAAAAGTGTCGATAAGGAAAGGCAGCTTAAGGCAATTGAAACATTGGAAACTTTAATAGAATAAAAGAAACAATACCAGTGAAGTGCCATTGCAAAGCCTATAGCAGCCAGCTGAAAGAATATTTTCCTGGACACCTTAATGCTTTCCTTTTTAAAGAATCTGATAAATACATACAAAAAGATTGAGGCAAACAACATTCTGTAAAACACAAGAATCTGAGCATTGGCCTGAATCAGTTTTCCTAAAATTGCGGTGAATCCCCATAAAAAAACTATTAAATGTAACCTGAAAAGCGCCAATTTATGCATAACCTATCCCCTTTTGATTTTAACGTGCAAATTTACAAATACGCTTTTATAAATCTTACAAAAAAACATAAATTTATATTAATAAAAAGATGATAAATAAAGTTTTTAATAGTTTTTACTCTTAATTCAGAACGTTTTCTAATAATTTAGTAAAATCAAAACCAATATGATATTAAGTCAGGATTGAATCAAAACAACATCTGACCAAAACGGTCTCTTAAATATCATATAGAAAGTATTACTGACAAACGCATATAGATATAAAAAAACCCTGAAAATTTGTTAAACTTTCAGGGCCTTCAAATAATAAACTATTAAAAAAATAAACTAGGAACTTAGAGTATTTTGCAGAGAATATCACCTCTGTTACTCTAGTGTAAAGTTAGAAAAAATATAAATTATTTAAAAATATTTTTTAGTTAAAAATTTCACAATTTACTAGAAACCAAATAATTAAACATCTGTTTTACTTCCAATTTATATTCCTCATAAAAATAGTATCTTTAAGCGTAAAAAATTGAAAATTTTATGGACATCGAATTCAATAAACGAGAGGATCAGAACAGATTAAAATTATCTGAAATAAATCGCTTACTCACTGAGATTAAAAAAGGAGGTGGTGAGAAAAGGCTTCAAAAGCTTCGTGATGAAGGAAAAATGACAGCAAGAGAAAGAATAGATTATCTTCTCGATAAAGATTCAGATTCCATAGAAATTGGAGCATTTGCAGGATATGAAATGTATCAGGAGCATGGAGGATGCCCTAGCGGAGGTGTTGTAGTTGTTATTGGCTACGTTTCCGGAAGACAATGTATTATTGTCGCTAACGATGCATCTGTAAAAGCCGGCGCGTGGTTTCCTATCACAGGAAAGAAAAACCTGAGAGCACAGGAAATTGCTATGGAAAACAAGCTTCCCATCATTTATTTAGTAGATTCTGCAGGTGTTTATCTTCCTATGCAGGATGAAATCTTCCCGGACAAGGAACATTTTGGACGAATTTTCAGAAATAATGCTAAAATGAGTTCTATGGGAATCATCCAGATCTCTGCCGTTATGGGGAGTTGTGTAGCTGGAGGAGCTTACTTACCCATCATGAGTGATGAAGCCATGATTGTGGATAAAACAGGCTCTATTTTCCTTGCAGGAAGTTATCTGGTAAAAGCAGCTATCGGAGAAAGCATTGATAATGAAACATTGGGTGGAGCAACCACTCACTGCTCTATTTCAGGAGTAACGGATTATAAAGCTAAAGATGATAAAGATGCTCTGAACAGAATCAAAAACATCATGAAATCTGTCGGAACTACTGAAAAAGCGGGCTTTGACAGAATAGAAAGTTTCCCGCCAAAAGAAAATCCTGAGAATATTTTCGGAATTATGCCGGTCTCAAGAGCTGAACAATACGATACCTACGAAATTATCAAATGTATTGTGGATAACTCCGAATATGAAGAATACAAACCAGACTATGGTAAAAGTATTATCTGTGCAACAGCAAGAGTTGACGGATGGTCCGTAGGGATTGTAGCCAATCAGAGAAAGCTGGTTAAAAGCGGTAAAGGAGAAATGCAGTTCGGAGGAGTGATCTACTCTGATTCTGCAGATAAAGCAACCCGATTTATTGCCAACTGTAATCAAAGAAAAATTCCTTTAATTTTCTTACAGGATGTCACCGGATTCATGGTGGGTTCAAAATCAGAACATGGCGGAATTATTAAAGATGGTGCTAAAATGGTAAATGCGGTTTCCAATTCCGTAGTTCCTAAATTCACTATTATAACAGGAAATTCTTATGGAGCAGGAAATTATGCGATGTGTGGAAAAGCTTATGATCCCAGATTAATTGTTGCATGGCCTTGGGCAGATTTAGCGGTAATGGGTGGTGCACAGGCAGCAAAAGTACTGGCTCAGATTCAGGAATCTACTTTAAAGAAACAAGGAAAAAATATCTCTGAAGAAGAGCATAACGAAATTCTGGATACTATCTCAAAGAAATATCAGAAACAAACTGAATCTACCTATGCAGCAGCAAGGTTATGGACAGATGCTATCATCAATCCTGCCGATACCAGAAAATGGATTTCTATGGGAATTGAAGCAGCAAACCATTCTCCTATCACGGAGAAGTTCAATCTTGGAGTAATACAGGTCTGATAAATAACCCCGGCTATTTTAATTTGAATAGCCGGGGTTATTTTTTTTATTATATGATATAATTAGTTGCCGTATTCCTCTTTACAAAATTCTTCAGGCCCACCAAGTTTCATACAGCATTGATATTTGCTTAAACAGATTCCATTTGGCCATCCCGGAGGATAACACATTCCAAACGCCGGATCATCCGGACATCCAGGCCCTCCGCTTCCTTTAAGTGATTTTAAACTCTCTCTTGAAATCTTTACTAGATTTTTCATAGTTATTTAGCTTTTGATAATTCCTACTCTATTATAGCTTTTCGGATTCCGCTTCCTCTAAAATACTATTTTTTCTATACACAGTGAAATTTAAGTGAAAATTTTTAATCTAAAAATATAATTAATGATACAATTTAAAATAAATTGATTGCTTGGGCTCCTACGAAATTACATTGCTTATGCTTGGTTGGATTTAAAGGAAAAACATCCCTTATCACATTGGTAAGGGATTTTTCATATCCATTCTAGAAATTGACAATAAAAGTGCTTTATCCCCCCCTTATTAACAGGCAAAAAGCTTATATCATATAAAAAAAGTAAAAAAAATAAAATTCACAGATAAGTAATATATGATCATTTTTTATATTTTCAATATTGTTCATTACAGAATATTATACATTAAAATTAACATTAAACAATAAAAACCCAAACCACTAAATATTGATAACCAATACGTTATATTTAAATTTATAATATTCGTGCCATATTTTTTTTTAATATTGCAGTAATAAGCAAATGATGAACAAAATGAAACAATTAAGTACAAGACTTCCCTTGGCTGTTGGTGTTTTTTGTTTTCTATTGGGTACAAACCACCTAAGTGGTCAAAATTCAAAGAAGGATTCTATAAAGAATAAACAAATTGATGAAGTGGTTGTTACTGCACTTGGGATAAAAAGAGATCAGAGAAAACTAGGTTATGCTATTACCAAAGTTGAGACCAAAGACATTACCCAGGCTGGTGTCGTTAACCCCATGGAGGCTCTTCAGGGAAAACTTCCTGGTGTGGAAATAACAGCAGGATCCGGAGGTCCGCAGTCCAGTGCCAGGATCCAAATCCGTGGAAACACATCATTAGGAAACAATAACCAGCCGCTGGTAGTCGTTGATGGAGTAATTATTGACAATGGAGTAACCGGTGCAGATTCCTGGGGTTCCGGTTATGATTTCGGTAATGAAATGAAAAACCTTAACTCAGATGTTTTTGAATCCGTTTCCATATTAAGAGGTGCTGCAGCATCTGCTCTTTATGGTTCACGGGCTGCTAATGGGGTTATTGTCATTACTACTAAGAAAGGAAAGGGTACGAATGGATTGGGTGTCAGGATAAACTCTTCTCTTACTACACAGCATGTCTATAGCAGTCCCAGGTTTCAGAATGAATTTGGTGCCGGTATTGGACCCAGTTTTTCAACAGATGCTAACGGAGACCGTTTTATAGATCCCAACTATTTTTTTTACAGCTATGGACCAAAATTTGACGGAAAACCAGTACAGGATATTGATGGCAGAACAATCCTGTGGAACCCTCAGCCCGATAATTATAAAGATATTTATCAGGTAGGATTTGATCGTAAAAACTCATTTGAACTCTCCGGAGGAAATGATAAATCTACTATCTTATTGAGTTATACCAATCAGGAAGCTGAGGGTATTCTTCCCCGCAACAAATTTATCAAAAACGCCTACTTTATCCGTGCAACCCATCAGTTTAGTAAATATTTGCAGGTAGATGCAAGTTTCAATTATAACCGGTCTTTCGGGCAGAACCCCGTACCTCAGGGAGGAAATGAAAGTCCCCTCTTCAGTTTTATATATGGCACTCCAAGAAGTTTTGATGCTGTTTATTGGAAAAACAATTATCTGGATCCTGTAAATGGCGGAAGAAAACAAGACAGTGCGGATCCTTATGGTATGACGTCTACCTATTTTAACATTTTCCAGAACACAAGAACCCAGAAAGAAAACAATTATATAGGCAGACTTGAGCTCAAATCCCAGTTAACAGACTGGTTAAACTTGATGATATCAGGCAACTTCAATAATTATGATTTTCTGAATGAATCTAAAATACTTGGAGAAAACCCCGGATTCAATGGCGGTGGGTATAGCATTTTGGAAGGGAGAAAGGAGCAGTATACAACGAAATTTCTACTGAATGCCAACTTTAAATTAACAGAAAATCTTACCCTTAACGCCTCTTTTGGTGGAGAAGATTTCAGATCCAAATATAAAGCCACAAGGCAATGGACTAATGGAGGACTTAATTCTCCTGGCGTTTTTCAGATCCAGAACTCAATAGATCCGGCAGGAAGCGAAGCCTATTATACCGATGGGAATCAGTCCCCGAAAAGAATTCAGGGGTTGTATGCTTTTGCTAATTTCGCCTGGAAAGATCAGCTATTCATTGACATTACAGGCCGCAACGACTGGTCTTCCACGTTGGCCTATCCTGATGGACATGGAAGTATAAGCTATTTCTATCCTTCATTTGTTGGAAACTGGATATTTTCTAATTCTTTTAAACTTCCAAAATGGATCAATTCCGGAAGTTTGAGAGGAAGTCTGGCATGGGTGGGAAGAGACACTTCGCCATTCAACACAAGCTCAGGTCTCTATTACAGACACGACCCTTCTGCTTATAATTCCCCTGATGGCGTTCGCATTCCGTTAGTAGGTTTCAATAGTAATTCTCTTGCCAATTTAAATTTAAAAAATGAATTGAGCAGATCCATAGAATTTGGATTAAATATGGCTTTGTTCAATAACCGGCTGGATTTTGATGTCTCTTTTTATAGAACCAATACTACCAATCAGCTGTTAACACTTCCTTTACCACAAGAATCAGGACTCAGCCAACAGCAGATTAATGCCGGAAATCTGCAAAACCAAGGCATAGAAATAGTTGTCAACGCAATTCCGGTAAAACTACCTAACTTCAAATGGAATACCACAGTTACATTTTCCCAAAACAGGGATAAACTTATTGAGCTCTATCCAGGAGTTACGGAATATGTCCTGAACTGGGCCATGGGCACTGACGTAAAAAGTATAGCAATACCCGGCCAGCAATACGGTTTGATACAAACCAAATATGCCTATGCAAGATATCAGGCATTGGACGCGAATGGTAATAAAATTGATGATCCCAGAAACGGAATGAAAGTTCTGAAAGCTGATGGCTCCTATCTGAGATCAGATTCTTACCAAAACCAGGGATATACTACAGTAGGAAAGTTAACTCCCGATTTTTTAGCCAGCTTCAGAAACACTTTCAGGTATAAAAATTTATTTTTAAGTCTACTGATTGATGCAAGAGTAGGAGGCGATATTCTTTCTGCCACATACAATTATGGTGTTCAGTTTGGCAACCTTTCATCCACATTAAAATACAGAGATGAAGAAAGAGGTGGTATCAAATATATAGATTCTCAGGGCAACACTCAATACGGGGTAATTCCCGATGGAGTATTTGGCCAGAATTCTATCATAAAGGATAAACAAGGGGTCACCAGAGATGTAAGCGGTATGACTTATCAGGAAGCTTATGAAAAAGGGTGGATCAACCCCGTAAAAACATCTTCCTACTACAACAGATTAGCCTCATGGGGAAATGGTATCCGGGAGCAGGCTGTGTTTGAAAATACATGGGTCTCCTTACGTGAAGCACGCCTGACCTATTCCTTTAAACCGGAAATGATCAAATCTCTTGGAGTCAATACTCTCAACCTCTCCCTCATCGGTAGAAACTTATTCTATATCTACAATAAATTACCGGATGGGATAAATCCTGAAGGAAAATATTCCAACAGTGCAGGCAGCTTTGCGGAATATGGAGGAGCTCCTATGTCAAGGTATATAGGATTTAACCTGGATTTCTCATTCTAGCTATTTATTATTCTAAAAATTAACAAAAATGAAAAAAATACTTATACTGGCTCTGTCAATTTCCCTTTTTACATCATGCACCAGCGATTTTGCAGAAATTAATACAAATCCGGTAGATCAGATAAAAGCTACACCTGAAGAACTTCTGCCTTTGGCAATGATGAAAGGATTTGATGGCAGCTTTGAATATTATTATGATTACTACCGCAGAATAATGCCCTGGACTCAGACATTGGTTCCCAGCACAGGCAATTCATCTCAGTTTATGGATGACGGCTCCAATATGAACCAAAGGAAAGATATCTTTTATGGAGATCATGGTGCCTTGCTTACAGACATCATCTACAAAATTGATCATATGCCTGCTGAAGATCAAAAAAAATACGTGAACATTAAAAGTATTGCCACGATTTTAAAAGTTTATTACGCATGGTATGTAACAGATGTAAATGGAAGTATAGCTTATACAGAAGCATTTCAGGCCCGCTACGGGGGAACACAAACTCCTAAATATGAAACACAGGAACAATTGTATGATGTTTTTGACAAGCAGTTAAACGATGTATATACTTCAATTCAAAGTGCTGATCAATCTGTACAGGTAAATCCGGGAGATAAAGACTTATTCTTTAAGGGTGATATAAGCAAATGGAAACGGGTAGCTAATTCACTCAGATTAAAAATTGCGTCAAGACTCATGAAAAGAAATCCTTCCAAACTGACTGCCATTGCTTCACAGGTTTTATCAAGGGATGAGATTAGCAGTACAGCAGAGAGCTTCATGTTACGGACTAAAAGGCTAACGGAGCATGGTAATTTCAATCCTGTAGGAATGTCTGCTGCAAAACCTATGGTTGACTTTATGAATGAAAGCAAAGATCCCAGAATATCGATATTTTTCCAGCAAAATGATTATTCCCAGGAAAATATAGATAAGCTGGCAGCAGCCGGTAAAATGGAAAAAACTACGGAAAGCCAGCGCTATGTTGGTGGTTTTGTCAGCCCTAACATGGTTTCAGCGGATATGAGCCGTTATTATACTTCAGCAAAAAGATTATTAAATGGAGTGAATTATGATACCATTTCAAGATTGCAATATAGAATATGGAGGCCGGAAAATATTTCAAAAGGTATTATTGGGACAGGAAATGCTATATTCCCAATTCTTACCTATGCTGATTATTCTCTGTTGAAAGCAGAACTGGCTGCAAGAAATCTTATTCCTGGTAATGTAAAAGATTTTTATGAACAAGGAATCAAAGCATCTATTGAAACCTATAATTATATTGCCAAAGAAGCATTGGTAGATGATTATAAAACAGCCTATGATACCGATATTTTAGCTTATCTAAAACAGCCTCAAATCAAATTTGATCCATTATTGGCCCTGGAACAGATTATCATTCAGGAATATTTAAACTATTTCAAGCAACCTAATGAAGTATGGGCATTGATTAAAAGAACAGGATTGCCTAATGTATCGACTGCGCTTAAGCTGGAAAATCCATTCAGTGAATCCGGAATTCTGTTAATAATGCCAAGAAGAATTGTTCTTCCCACCCCTTCAAAAGATAATCTGAATTATCAAAATCAAAAGGAAGCACTGGACCAAATGAAGCAGGATCCTGAATTTGGAACCAGTGAAAGCGATATACAAGGCCGAATTTGGTGGGATAAGAAATAATTGCACCAATATGTAAGCTACTATAATCAGCAATAACTTTTTCACAAAATGAATGCTTTTTTCTATTTTGTAATGCAAAAAGTGCAGCGTAAGATCCTTACAATAATTCAAGTAATTGAAAGCCTTATATATTAGTAATAGGATCTTACAATTTATGTCATCCTTAGGGTCTGAGTGCCTGACTTTACAATCTTCATTATTACAGGCTCTTGGATCCTTAGAGGATGATAATTTGAATTATGGATATAAACACTATAAATGAAAGATAATATCAGGAGCTGTTTCCCGCTATCCATTCATACTCCTCGCGCCCATGCACTCCCACGCTCCACCACATTCACTCCAACCCAAGCTGCGGGGTAACCATTCTTATCGGGGCTATGATAGTGAACGAACGATCAATGATGCGTTATAAATGATGTGACGAATTCGGGATACGGGTTACGTGGTTATCTTTTCCAATGGAATAATTTATTGGTTCCAATGGTCTTTCTCTTTCATTTGCTCCGCTTCTTCCACCGTGTCATTCCGCAGGAATCCAGCCTCCTTTATTAGAGTCTTTATGATTTAAAGGTTAAAAAGCAAAAGTAATACTGGTTATCTGATAATACTTTGTTGAGACTCCTGCGCAGTGACAATGGATGGGATAAACGATAGTAGTGAAAGCAAAGAAGATATCATATCAGCTGTAAGAATGAATAATTTTATGCTGAACCGGGGTAATGATCTTTCAACAGTGTCTTAAATATCCCTTCCCAATTGATCTAGTGGTTCCAATGGCGTCTCTCTTATTCATTTGCTCCGCTTCTTCCCACTGTGTCATTCCGCAGGAATTCAGCCTCCTTTATTAGAGTCTCTATGATTCCTTTAATTCAGACGATTTAATACTGTAAATTATT